>JAHHTU010000017.1 GCA_020024455.1 Anaerotignum sp.
GTACAATACAAAATAAATGGTCATTTATTTTGTATTGTACTTTTTTATAGAAAAAATTTGAATACATCTTGTAAAGAGGATGGAGGATAAAAATAAGAAATATGCCATAGAGATGTAAACATGGATTTTGATTGATTTGGTGTATACAGTAAACGTAATACACAATAAGTATTTGTCAATATAGACGAATTTTATGAATAAAAGGAGAGATTATCGTGCATATTATTTGTAATAAATGGCTAAAAATGTAAAATCTATGTAGGATATGGAAAAATGGTATTGCAATTCAAAAAATGATACAGTATAATCGGGTTAAGTAGTACTACAACTGAACATGTTCCGAGAAGTGATGTTTGGATATGTAATATGATGGGGGTGGATATGGAGTATATGATGCAGATGATATGAAAAGTTATTTTGTATAACCATTTGAAAAATAAAATGTAAATGCTTAATCAAAAGCGAAAGATTGAAAATAAGGAGGAGTTATTTATGAATCAAACAGCAGCAATCCTGTTTGCAACGGTATTGGTTGTATTGGCAACGTTAATTCCTACATACATAATGAGCAAACGTTCTCGAACATCTGAAGATGATTGGGCAGTGGCAGATAGAAGCTTACCTATTTATGTTGTTATTGGCACGCAATTGGCAAGTGCAATGGGTGGTGGTATCTTAGTTGGGCATTTGGGGAATGCTTACTTGAATGGTATTGCAATTTTGATCTATGGTTTGCTGACAGTACTTCCGTTTTTTATTATTATGATACCGGCAAAGTGGCTTAGACAAAATAACTTTACAACAGTTCCTGAAATTTTGAGACATTTTTCCGGAAACAACAAATTTGTAGGTATTGTTTCTGCAATTATGACGATTTTTGTACCTTTTGGCTGGATTACATCTCAGATTACAGCATTTGGAAGCATCTATGCTGGCATTACAGGGATAGATTATACAGTATTATGTATTGTATTTACATTTGTAAGTTTGTTATTCGTTATGCCTGCTGGTTTGAAAACAGTGGCATGGACAGATTTTATTTTTGCTTGTTTCATGATTTTTATGTGTATTGTCACTGTATTCCATGTAACACATATTGGTGGTGGCTTGCGTACAATCAAAGAAAATGTGGATACTGCTATGCTTTCTATGAGCGGGTCTATTGAAAAGTTGGGTGCAGGTACTGTTTTGTTATGGGTATTCTCCGTAATGCCAGGTGGCGTAACCAATCAATTATATTTCCAACGTGTATGTGCGATCAAAGAAGAAAAAGAAATTCCACAATCCTTGGCGATTTCTGCGATCTTAACTTTTTTGAGCTTTGTTTGGGCAGTATATATGGGTATGTCCATCAGCACATTGGAAACAGGTTTGGGACAGAATGATGTCACTGCATGGTATATGAGTCAATTGCCTTTGCCTTTGTTGGCAGCCTTTGCTGCATTGGTATTTGCAGTTATGATGTCCACAGTTTCTAGCGGTGCGCAATCTGTAGTTGTAAACATTACAAGAGATATTATTGCAGTCGTAAAACCTGATATTTCTTCCGAAAAGATGTTGAAACTTTCCAGATTGTTATCCTTCATTACGATGGTGGTAGCAGTTTTGATGTGCTTGGTATTTACAGATACGTTGACTTGGTTGGTAGCAACTTATGCATTTTCCGCAGCAACATTACTTTGTCCGATTTATATAGGATATATGTATAGAAATAAAAAATTCATTACGACAGCTGGCTTGATTGCAAGTATGGTGGCTGGTTGTGTAGGTTGTGCAGTTGCTATGATTATGGACACAGCAATCAACTATGCAATCACAGGGATTGTGGCATCTTTGATTACGTTGCTTGTTGTAAGTGCAATCACAAAGCAAAAATCACTTTCATGATATAAAATAGGTAAATCCACTTCTGTGTATCAGTGGATTTTAATGCAAAGGAAGCATCGTTGTGATATCTTGTAAAATCAAAAATGGAGATGAGTGATATGGCAAAGAAGTTTGCAATCATTGGTGCTGGAAATGGTGGACAGGCATTTGCAGGATATTTATCTTTGAAAGGACATTCTGTAAAAATATATGATGTTGCGCAATCTACAGTAAATCATTTGAATGAACTGGGTGGTGTTACGATTGAAGGCAATTCCGATTTTACGGGTTTTGGAAAAATTGAACTTGCCAGTACCAATATAGAAGAAGTTTTGAAAGGTGCAGAAATTGTTTTGGTGGTATTGCCTTCCATTTATCATAAGAGTCTTGCAGAAAAAATGGCGCCTTATTTGGAAGATGGACAGTTTGTAGTCATCAATCCGGTTGCAGGTCTTGGGATTTTAGAAGTCAAAAAAACATTGAAAGAAAATGGATGTAAGGCAAATATCAAACTTGGTTGTACAGCAACATTATTATTTGCTTGTCGTGCCACAGAAGTTGGACATGTAATAATTTCTGGAAAAAAAGAATTGTTTACTGCGGCTGCATTGCCTGCCAGCGACAACCATTTGTTTTCAGAACTGTTTGCAGATATTATTCCGGAATTTGAATTTGCTTATGATGCGATTCGTGTAACATTGGATAATTTGAATGCTGTCTTACATCCCGGACCAACATTGTTGTATGCAGAAAGAATTGAAAGTGGGATTGCTTTTGAATATTATACAGATTTTACGCCATCTCAAGGAAAGTTGGTAGAAGCATTAGATCAAGAACGTGTTGCCATTGCAGAAGCTTTGGGTATAAAAGTGAGAACCTCTTTGGAGGAATTTTGCAGTATGTATCCAACACATGGGAACAATATATATGAAGCAATTCATCATTCCAAATCTCATAGAGGCATCAAAGGACAGTCATCTTTAAGTACCAGATATATTTTAGAAGACATTCCTTTTGGTTTGGAAGCATTCAAAGCAATGGGAGAGGTTGCCGGTGTACAAACACCTTGTATTGATGCGGTTATTACGCTTTCTCGTGCCATTGTGGATGGTTTGGAAGAAGGTAGAACTGCAAAAAATCTTGGTATTGATGGTATGACCAAAGAGGAATTCTTAAAATTGTGTATTGGATGATATATTCCAATGGATCAAAGATGGAGTATGTCAAGCCAATCCATAGTTGCATCAGTGAAAACCGCACAATGGAAATTATTGTGAAAGCGATGGTTTTGGGTTTCTTTGTGATACACTGTATCATAAAAATTTTTCCGATTTTCAAATGGTAAATAGCTGTTGTATCGTAGTATGGCACGATTTTAGGTTTTGATATTTTATAAAAAGCCGAAATGCGGTTATATGCGAAAGAAAGGAAAAATTTGATAAAAAAACAACCATCATAGAAAATATCATTGTAGTACAACAAGACAACAAAGCAGTATAGAAAATGCGAAATAATACTTTGGTAAATGAATAGATTGTGGAAAGGAGATCATGATTATGGAAAAACCAATTGCGATTATTGGTGCAGGCAATGGAGGACAAGCGTTTGCTGGATATCTTTCGTTGATGGGCAGAGAAGTAAAAGTGTTTGACGTTGTACAAAATACAGTAGAGCAGCTGGGAAAATTGGGAGGTATCACTTTAACAGGGAATAGTAGTGTAACAGGTTTTGGTAAAATCAAATTGGCAAGCACAGACATTTCTGCTGTTATGGAAGATTGTGAAATCATTCTTGTGGTATTGCCGTCTATTTATCATAAAGATATGGCAAAGAAAATGGCACCTTATCTCAAAGATGGTCAAATTGTGGTATTAAATCCAAATGCTTCTTTGGGTCCTGTAGAATTTGAAAAGACATTGAGGGAATGTGGCTGTCATGCCAACATTATCCTTGCTGGTACGTCCACATTACTGTTTGCCTGTCGTGTGGTAAAAGCGGGTTTTGTGGAAGTAGCCGGTCAAAAAACAAGTTTTTCAGCATCTACATACCCTGCAAAATATAATCGCTATGTTGCAGAAAAATTCGCAGATATCCTGCCGCAATTTATATTTGCAGACGATATATTGCGTGTAAGTTTGGATAACTTGAATGCCATGATGCATCCAGCTCCAACAATTCTGTATACAGCAAAAATTGAACATGAAGAAGATTTTGAATATTATTTGGATTTCACACCTGGTCAAGGTGCATTGGTGGAAGCTTTGGATCGGGAAAGAATGGCTTTGGCAGAAGCATATGGTCTGAAAATCAGAACATTAATAGAGGAATACAAAAATGTATATGTGACAAAAGGCGAGAGTATGTATGAAGTTGTGACAAATTGTGAAGGTTATCATGGAATCAAAGGGCAGAAAACACTTCGTACAAGATATTTGCTGGAAGATATTCCGTATTCTTTGGTTGCATTGCAATCTATGGGTAAAATCGGCGGTGTGCCAACGCCCAATATTGATGCCGTTATTACCATTGCAAACAGCATGATTTCCGGTATGGAGGAAGGCAGAACAGTGAAAAACCTAGGATTGGAAGGTATCTCCAAAAATGAATTCATCAAAATGTGCAGAGAAGGCTAATCGCATAAAAAGATATGGTATCAAATGATACATTCGCTCAATCAATTGTGAGAAGGCAGAAGGATGAATGATTGGTTGTATTGGAAAGAAAGCATAGAGCGCTTACGGCTTGCCAAATCAATAGCTAAAAAATAAAGCCCCAAATCAGAAAAACCACCCGCTCAGTGTATCCGTAAAGCAAAAGTAGACATGAAAAGATAGAAGCCCCGTTTGGTCCTATACTGAACGGGGCTTTTATAGCCCAATGCAGCTGCTCTAAGCGATGGTAATATGGTTTGTTGCTGCCAGAAACAGGCATTGCGTGTTGTGATCATATTTCAGATTGAATATATCCAACAAAAGTGTCCATTCCCATGCTATCCCTTTATGTTTGAATATGGTCATGTCTGATATAACAATCTCTTATGGTGGTTTTCTATGTGTCTACCTTGATCTTACAACTTCATGAAGTGGGTGGTTTGTGTTTCATCATGGCAAATATCCAATGGAAAAAGATTTTTGCTGCATTGTTTATTTGTATTTGGGTATCCAGGGAATACAACGGTTTACACGTTTACAATAATCCAGATATGCTTGCCCATAACGTGCTGTCAGCCATTTTTCCTCTGTAGTTTTCATCATAACAGTAATGTCCAACCAAAAAAGCAGTGGTAGGAGCAGCAGCCAAAGATTTGTAAAAAACAGTGCAGTTCCAGTCAGAGCCATTGCGATTGCTGTGTAGATGGGATTGCGTACCCATGCATACACACCAGTTGTTACCAGATGATTCTCCAAAATGGCTCGATCAATTCTTGTAATAAGTACTGCATGTATCCAGAGCCAGAGAGCCAGTGCTATCAATATGATGCCAAAAATGAAAAATGGTATACGAACCAGATGCATTTCTCCAGACTTCAAATAGCCAAAGTGCTGCAAAAGTACACCTACAATGAAAAACAACAGCATGGATGCCACGCAAAGCGGACCAACGCCGTAAATGGGCAAATGCTTTTTTTGCATGATTCTACACCCTTTCTCCGTAAATTTCATTCGTTGTAACTAAGCCTAATGTATCATATCGCTGTTTCTTTTTCAAGATCAAGCATACAACCAGGTGAAATGATCTATAGCACCACCTACTCATTTTCGGACGTGTCCCAATCATTCAGTTTCACTGGTCTTTTCTATGTTGCTAGAAGTGTATTTGTTTTGATGATCGTTACTGTAGAGATATTGCTGTAACGATGCTTTGTTTGTGATGAATTTGATAGAAATACGATTCATAGCAGGTACTTTGTTTTGCTTTTGGAATATCTGGGAAGTTTGCATCTATCTGAAAGTTGCGATGAGGTTTTGCGGTTTCTTTTATAATTAAAGAAAAAATCTACAAAAATACAGTTTTTCTTCATCGCTGTGTATTATCTGGAAATGTGTTTTATATCTGAAACTGGATGCATATGTTCAAAAGATCTATATGGTTCATGAAACGAAAATAGAAGGTGTGTGCCAATTTGGAAGGGTAGCATAAGAGCCAAATGGAAGTGCAATAAGAATCTTTCGATTGCTAAAAGATGGTGTCCATGATAAAATAACCATAAGAATCATATAGAAATATGAAGAAGTAGCAATACATAGAACTGTATTGGCAGGATGTGCAGCAGTGCAAAGAAGAATTGTTACAAGTATAGTGACCTTTGTAGCAGAAGTGTTTTTTTGAACAACGGCAATGGTTTCATTGTCCAGAGAAGGTTGCATCAGAACTGATCAATATAGCAAAAAGCAGTTTATGGTAATGACGCTACCATTGAGGATAACGTTTACATAAGAGAGTGTATTCCCTATTTGTAAATTTTTTGATTCTATTGTATGGGAGATGAAAGAAATGAGAAAAAAATTTGCTTTATCATTGGCGATATTATGCATGGTTGGTTTCACAGGTTGTGCAAGTAAGGCAAAAGAACAAACTTCTTCGGGACCATATGATTTGTACGAGGGCTATCTGACTATAGATGGCGATCAGCTGCTTATCAATGATTTTGAATTTATTGATGGTGCAGATCAATATTGGATAAACAAGTTAAAACTGACTTCGGAAGATATGTTAAATGGGTACTACATTCACGATGTTTCAGATGAATTGTTATCTTTTACTTTGACTGAGGAAACACGATATAATTTTTACGACACCATGGCACAGTTTGTTTCCGAAGATAATAAGGATCGTTTGTATACCACCACAAACATAGATGTGTTTTTGGAGAAGTTCGGTATAGATGAAACTGGTGCGTTGCGTAAAACACCTTTTGAGGTGCAGGCGTTTGAAGATGGTCGTGTGATTTCCATTAGCGAAATTTTTGTGAATTAGACCTTACTTCAAAAATGATGGGGAGAAAACGTTTCTGTAAGTAGGAATGGATTATGGTCTTTTATGGCAAATAAAATCATAGGATATATTTTTACGAACATACTTTGACACCAGTTTATATAAAGCAAAAATGGAATCAATTGATGGAAGCACAGGTCATTTATTGAGAGCCAAACGTAACTGAACTGGTTTTGTATAGTAGGAGGTAAAAATTATGTTGAAAATACGAATGGTATGTTGGTTGTACTCATTGTGATAACAGGAGGTATCTGCATATATAAAACCCAAAAATCAGATGCTCAGGTTTTATATCAAAATGAGAATCTGGGGATTTGGTTTTCTGATGCCAAAAGAATATGAAGAAAATCCTTATGAAGTGAAAGAAAATGCTACAGATATAGGTACAATCATCAATTTTTTAGAACCAGAAAGCAAAGCAGTTGTTTTTTCTGTGTACAGTATGGATCAAAACGATTGAGATCAAGAAGTAAAAGAAAATTTCTCGATTTCTTATTCAGAAATACATAGAGATGACAAGAATGTTTTATTAAATATTCAAGTATCTGATGTGCAGTATGATTTCAATGATTCCAAACAGTATGAGCAGTATATGGAATTATGGAATTTATAAAGAGGAAATTTTAGAAAGTTTGTATTTCTTAGAATCGTGATATTTGGCACAAACGGTATTTGGGAATACAAAATACCGTTTGACATAAGTGATGTTAAAAATTTTTATAAAGAGAAAGAGAGAATTAAGAGAACCATGTTTTATATTGAACCATTAGAAGGTTTGATGATAAAACGAATTCATTGGGCAAAGGCTGTACATAAGCTCTTCTAATAAAAATAATGGACAAAAAGCTTGAGCAAAATCAGTTTTTTTTGCATTTGTTTGATGGATCATAGTTGTAAAATTACATATCAAGAGCGGGCGGAAAAACCGCCCGTTTTTTTAATTGTTCCAAAAGCGTTCTTCATAACGCAATACGCAGTGCTGCATAAATCTATGTTCAGTTTCGAATCGCAGTATTCTGATAATTTTTCTATCGTTTCATAGAATTTGGATATTTGGGCGTTCGTTTTTCAGTAGATTGGGTGGATGTCGGCAAAGTTTTCTTTTCATCATTTGCACAATCCGTTTGTTTTGTAAATCATTGCAATACATGAATATTGAATTTATAAATACCTCTTTTGTTTTTCATACATCTGTGATAAAATATATACAAAATAACAATTATGAATACAAAATTAAATTTAAGGAGGAATAGAATATGATTTATATTGAATCTCCCAGTACAGATCCGACATTCAATCTTGCATTGGAACAATATGTCTTTGATCATATGGATAAAAGTCAAGAATATTTTATGCTTTGGCAAAATGACAATGCAGTTGTTATTGGAAAAAATCAAAATGCTTTTGCTGAAGTCAATCAAAAGGTAGCAGATGCAAAAAATATTGTGGTAACACGCCGCCTATCCGGTGGTGGCGCTGTATATCATGATCTTGGAAATCTAAATTTTACATTTATTTTAGATGCAAAAAATGCAGAGGACTTAAATATTCGTCTGTTTTGCCAGCCAATTGCAGACTTACTCCATACATTGGGTGTTCCGGCAGAGGTCAATGGCAGAAATGACATCACAATAGAAGGGAAAAAATTTTCCGGAAATTCACAATATCTAAAGCAGGGACGAATCATGCATCATGGTACATTGATGTTTGATTCAGATCTTGCAGTTGTTGCAGATGTTTTGCGTGTTTCCGCTGATAAATTCGAATCAAAATCTGCAAAGTCTGTAAAAAGTCGTATTACCAATATTGCACCCTATCTTCCGGAAGGTTTTCGTCTGACACATTTTAAATCACTCCTTCTGGAGCATATTTTGAAAACCAAAAATGCAACACCATATGTTTTTTCAACAAATGAAATGCAGCAAATTAAGCAAATTCAAGAAAATCGCTATGCTTGTTGGGATTGGAATTATGGACGTTCTCCAGCATATCGTGTAAAAAAGAGCCGCCGTTTTGAGGGATGTGGAACGATTGAAATTTATATGAACAATGAAAATGGTATGATTTCTGATATACAATTCTTTGGTGATTTTTTTGGGATTGCTGATACCAAGCAGCTGGCGTTGCAACTGAAGGGATTGCCTTTGGAACGTTCTGTGTTGATGGAACAGCTTGCACCCTGTAAAATTGAGCAATATTTTCATGGCTTACAGATAGAGGATTTTCTTGCGTTGCTTTTACAAACAGAATAAGAGATAGGATAACAAATACAATGATTTTCTCACTTTCAAACAACATATAATGTATGTATGCTCTCGTTATACAAATTTTGAGGGATCAAGCATTGGTTTAGGAAGCATCATCATGAAAATATGAGAAGCTATTGTGGGACAACACCCTGTTTTTTAGGCAGCATGGTATGCTGAATAATCAATGGGGTGCTTTTTTATGCCAAAAGGAGTGCCCAAAAAAAAGGTATGTATCAAAGTGGAGAGGAATGGTTGTTGCAAGTATGTGCAACAGCAAGCTAAGCGATAAAAAATGGCACATGCGTTTGACAGCAATCACCATGACAAAATTCAGAATTTATATAGAATGAGAATGGATTCAAAAGAAAATGAAAAAGATGAGACGACTGAATGTTTTCGATACAATAAACCCATGCAGAGCAAATTACAATCATGGTGTTTGAGAAGAACGGTTTCCTTCAAAATATTGTCTGGAGTTTTGCGTGTGCTTCAGGCAGTTGTATGTTTGTTTGCAAATTTTTTGAATATTTCTGAAATACTTTCACAATCTAAAAAAAACGTATGTGGAAGGATGGATGGCATGATGGAAACAAATCAACAAGCGCAGCAAACGTATGCAAAAATGGTGGAGCAAACTTCGCCAAACAGTCCGATATGGAAAAATTGTCTATTGGCATATATTTCGGGTGGTTTGATTTGTACTTTGGGAGAGTGGCTCTCGCATCTTTATTTGGCAATGTCATTTTCAAAGGATGAGTCTGCGCTTTTGGTATCGACGACACTGATTGTGCTTTCGGCAATTTTGACCGGCTTTGGTATTTACGGAAAATTGGGGAAATACTGTGGTGCAGGAACAGAGGTGCCGATTACAGGATTTGCAAATTCTGTAGTTTCTCCTGCCATAGAGTATCGGAGTGCAGGTTTGGTGCTGGGTATGGCAGCGAAGATGTTTGTTTTGGCAGGTCCTGTCATCGTATATGGCACTGCAACTTCTGTGGTGGTAGGAATCATTTATATTTGGATGGGAAGGTGATTGCATGCAAAAACGTATCGGAGCGCAGACTGTTCGACTGGAACAACCGGTTATCATACAATCGGCTGCTTCTACGGTTGGACAAAAAGAGGGAGAAGGCCCGTTGGGACATTATTTTGATGAAATCGAAGAAGACGTCATGATGGGAAAAGATTCGTGGGAGCAGGCAGAGAGCTGCTTTGTTGCACAAACGATGGAATTGGCACTGAAAAAAGCCGAATTGACGGCAAAGGATATGGATTATATATTGTGTGGGGATTTGTTGAATCAATGCATTGGATCAACGTTTGGCATTAAGGAGATGGATATTCCTTTTTTTGGTCTTTTTGGTGCATGCTCTACTATGGGAGAGGCGCTGAGCCTTGGAAGCATGCTCATAGATGGCGGATTTGCAAAACACATTCTTTGTGGCGCATCCAGCCATTTTTGTGCAGCGGAAAAGCAATTTCGTTTTCCATTGCCATTGGGGGTTCAGAGACCACAGACTTCCACATGGACTGTAACGGGTGATGGTTCTGTGGTACTTTCCAAAAATGGACATGGCCCCCAAATTACAGAAATTACAACAGGAAAAATTATAGATATGGGAATCACTGATTCCAATAATATGGGTGCTGCAATGGCTCCGGCAGCGGTAGATCTCTTGCTTACGCATTTTCAAGACACAGGGCGTACACCAGAGGACTATGATGTAATCGTCACAGGAGATCTTGGCATGATCGGACATCGCTTGGTGATAGAGATGATGACAAAGGAAGGTTATGTCATGGATGAACGTTATACAGATTGTGGATTAAAGATTTTTGATCACAATACACAGGATACACATGCAGGAGGAAGTGGCTGTGCATGTGCGGCAGTGACATTTTGTGCATATTATTATCCCAAACTCCTTTCTGGCGAAATCAAGAGAATGTTATTCATTCCTACAGGTGCTCTTTTGAGTGCAGATTCTGTACAGCAGGGGCTGACGATTCCGGCAATTGCACATGCACTTGTCATAGAAAGTGAAAAGGAGGCAGCGCAATGAGCTATTTGAAAGCATTTCTTGTGGGTGGTTTCATCTGTATGATCGGGCAAATTCTGATTGATAAAACGAAGTTGACACCTGCAAGAATATTGGTGTTGTTTGTGTGTGCTGGTTGTGTATTGGGCGGCTTGGGGCTTTATCCAAAGCTAGTGGATTTTGCAGGTGCAGGCGCTACCGTACCATTGACTGGATTTGGAAATCTTTTGGCAAAGGGTGTCAAAGAGGAAATTGATGCCGCCGGCGCATTGGGAATTTTGACAGGAGGATTGAAGGCGGCAGCCGGAGGATTGACAGCGGCAGTCATTTCTGCATTTTTGGTAGGATTGGTTGCAAAGCCAAAACAGAAATAATATACAAATATTGTGCGGTTTTTTATGCGGAGATTGGGAAACTTTTTTTCGTTTTTTGTAGCAATACGGCATGGTTCGTGGTATAATATGCGTATGAAGTTGTTGTTACAATTTTATAAGGAAGGAAAGAAGTAAATGCACAAAGCGATTGGTTCAAAAAAAGATTTCAACAGACCGGATGAGGATTCTTTGCTCTCAGAGTACAAAGCGTGTGTTCAGGATCTCTTGGAACACGAAATGGTGCAGAAAATGGATCAGCATGTACAGCACTGTGACACAAGTCGTTTGCAGCACAGTATCAATGTATCCTACTATAGCTTCTTGATTTGCTACCGTATGGGATGGGATTACCGCTCTGCTGCAAGAGCTGGATTATTGCATGATTTGTTCTTCTATAATTGGAGAACAAAAAAATCCATTCGCTCGAATCATGCCGCTTGGCACCCTCGGGTTGCTTATGACAATGCGTTAAAAATTACAGAACTAAATAAAGTGGAAAAGGACGCAATTTTGAAACATATGTGGCCTTGTACACCGGTGCCTCCGAGATATGTGGAATCTTATGTACTGACATTTGTAGATAAGATTTCTGCTGTTTTTGAAGTGGCAGAAAAGAAATATGCAAAGATCAGAAGACGTGCTCTGGTACAGTCTTGATTATGAACAACCTGGAACAAAGAGGATAGCGGATTATCTATCAAGATAATTCGCTGTTCTTTTTTTATGTTTTGATATAAAAAGGGTACTTCGGAGTATATATTTCGTACACATGACCTCAAACAGTTTTCGCTCAACAAGGTTTTGTATGCTACAGATAGTGCCTGAACGAAAGGCGGTTGTTTCTCTATTATGGTCTATAATCTTGAACCGCATACAGCGATAGCAGAATAACCGTTGTTATAGAGGATGTTGTCAACTACCCTACGCTGTAGTGCTAGGGTAGGTAGCAATACCGATTGGAATACAAAAGTCGAAGCATGACAGGGCAGTTGATAGATTGTTGTTAAGGAATAATGGAAAACTGCTTGCCAAGGGAGAAAAATATTGTTACAATTTTAATACGATTATTTTAAAAATAATCCATATCATACCGAAAGGAGGTGTAATAGCGATGAGATCACTGATAGAAATTATTATCAGTCTTTTGATTACAGCACTTACATTTGGAGCATTGCATTTGTTGGAACTGACACGATTTTTAAATTTTAGTTCATACAAAATGGCTGGATATCTCCCAGCAGGCTTGGCGATTATCACCGGACTTATTTTTTATTTTATCATATCCTCGCCAGTCACCAATTTATTGATGAAGCGCTTGTCACAAACAGAAGATCGTTTGACCAAAATGAATATCAAAGAACTCTTTTTTTCTGTCTTTGGCTGTTTGATTGGTTTGGTTATTGCCAATTTGATCGGAATTGCTTTTCGTGGCTTTGGAACCACAGGAAATTTTTTGATTGTTCTTTTGAATATTCTGCTTGGGCTTTTGGGTTTTCGTGTGGCACGTAGGAAAAAAGACGAGGTGAATGTCAGTATATTGCAAAAAGCGTTTGTTTCGGCTTCTATGTCACAGAACACGCAAGAAACAAATTATGGTAGACCCAAAATATTGGATACCAGTGTCATTATTGATGGCAGAATTCTGGATTTGTTGCAAACCGGCTTTATTGAGGGTACGATCATCATTCCAAATTTTGTTTTGGAAGAATTACGACATATTGCAGATTCCGCAGATGGATTGAAAAGAAATCGTGGACGTAGAGGGCTGGATATTTTGAACGAAATACAAAAACAGCTTGCTGTTCCTGTAGAAATCAAGGAATTTACTGTGCCACAGCATATGGAAGTAGATTCCATGCTTCTGAAAATGGCAGAAAGTATGGATGCTTTTGTGGTAACAAATGATTTCAATTTGAACAAAGTGGCAGAATTTCAAGGTGTGCGTGTCCTAAATATCAATGAGCTTGCAAATGCAATCAAACCAGTTGTGCTTCCCGGCGAAGAAATGCAGGTGACACTGATGAAGGTTGGGAAAGAAAATGGACAAGGTGTTGCATATCTCAATGATGGTACCATGATTGTTGTAGAAGGTGGGAGCAAATACATTGGTGAAACAAAAAATGTGTCTGTTACCAGTGTGTTGCAAACAGCAGCAGGACGTATGATTTTTGCAAAAATGTAGGAATAGAAGGGAATATATATGAAACGACCATATTGCACAGCGGTGATTATGGCTGCTGGCAAAGGAAAGCGTATGGGGATGCAGATAAGCAAACAGTTTTTACCTGTATGCGGAAAAGAGATTTTGGCATGGACGGTAGATGCATTTGAAAACAGCGCTTCTGTGCAAGAGATGATATTGATGGCAAGCAAAGATGGTATGGAGGATGTCAAAACACTCTGTACACAGTATGGATGGAAAAAAGTTTCTGCCATATTGGAGGGCGGAAAGGAAAGACAAAATTCGGTATGCAATGGCTTGGCTGCAATCTCAGAAAAAACGGATGTGGTACTCATTCATGATGGTGTGCGTCCGTTTGTAACAGAACAAATGATTGCAGATAGCATTACAGCAGCACTTGCATATGGTGGTGCAGTGATTGGTGTACCTGCAAAAGATACCATTAAGGTATGTGATGCAGATAATATGGCAATACAAACACCAGATCGCAGCGTACTTTGGCAGATACAGACACCACAAACATTTTTGAAAACACAGATCCTGTCTGCATATCAAAAAGCAGAGACAGAGGGCTTTTTGGGTACAGATGATGCCTCTGTGGCGGAATATGCCGGCTATCGTGTGAAAGTGGTCATGGGCAGCTACCGCAATATCAAGATTACAACAAAAGAAGATCTCTGTATTGCCGAAGCGTTTTTGAAGGAGGAACAAGCATGAAGATGGTGACGATATATACGGATGGCGCCTGCTCTGGCAATCCTGGTCCGGGGGGATATGGTGCGGTATTGCTCTATGGCAGTGCGAAAAAAGAGCTTTCTGAAGGGTATCGTCTTACTACCAATAATCGCATGGAGGTATTGGCAGTCATCAAAGGTTTGGAAGCATTGAAAGAATCTTGTCAGGTAACGATTTATAGTGACTCAAAATATGTCGTAGATGCCATTACAAAAGGATGGGTTACACGTTGGAAGGCAAAAGGCTGGTATCGTAACGCAAAAGAAAAAGCATCCAATGTGGATCTTTGGGAGCGGCTATTGGTACAGCTGGAACGCCATCAGGTGGAATTTTGCTGGGTAAAAGGACATGCGGATAATCCTGGAAACGAGCGTTGTGATGCATTGGCTAGGGCGGCGATTGCAAAGGGAAATCTACAGGAAGATATGAATGATTTGGGATAACATAAGTATCAACCAGCTTTTTTCTCTTATGAAAGGAGCTGGTTTTTTCTATGGCTTATTATAGAAAAATCTATGTCTATTTTTATAAAAAAATAGATATAAAAAAATTTCAAAAAAAAATGAAAAAAATGCTTGCATTCTTATTTTTATTGTGGTAATATAAGTGAGCAAGTTGCTTAAGCGGCTGTGGCGGAACTGGCAGACGCACCAGACTCAAAATCTGGCGGTAGTGATACCGTGTGGGTTCGAGTCCCACCAGCCGCATGAACTCGATGAATATGCAAGATCTTGTATATTCGGCAAAGAGCCTGTAAATGTTGAGAAATCAATATTTGCAGGCTCTTTTGTTTTGTCTATGTGTTCTATAAAATGTAGTGAGAAAGCCTACGGGATAGTATAAAAACAAAACAATGCAACTTTGATGCAACAGAAATTCCTTTGAACATGACTGTAGAAATGCAGTTCCAAGACAGTGATTGATTTGGTATGTAACTTTTATGTTTTTCTATCATTGTAAGGTATCAGTACACAGGATTTGATACAACACACCTCCAATATACTTAAAATGATTTATTTGATATACAAAATATGGTAAAATAATAAAAAAGAAGTCATCTTACAGCAATATATTTTTGCTTCCATATATAGAAGATTTTGTTGATCTCCCATGATATATGTAATGTATGCCATCGAATGGATATGGCTTTACTGTATTTTCAGTTTCTGATTGCCATAATCGTATCTGTAAGTATGGTGCTAGGAGGAAAATAGAATATCAAAATACAAAAAAGCACAGGAGGGAAATATATGGGAAAACCAAGTGATCTATTGGCTTTATTACCAGGGGAAACCGTTATCCAAGAAATGAAGGGGGATTGTTCCGGTTCTTTTGGTATTGTACATGGTGCGGTAGCAGGGAAATATTGGCTGACCAATCAGCGGATCTTATTCCGAGGCGGGGGTATTGTGGAGGCTACAAGATTGGTATTTGCTGTACCATATACCGACATTGTTGCCATTGAGCCGTTTCGTGTAGCATATCTTTTCCCTACAGGCATACGTGTTGTGTCGCAAAAAGAAGGTGGTTTTTATCTTTCCGTAATGAAACGTAAAGAAGTTATGGAAATCATTCAGCAGCAGGTATCTCGATCAAGAGGATCTTGCGGAGATATTTTTTCTGGGACATGAAAATTAAGACAAAAAACTATGGCAATGTATGGAGGAGGAGTTGGTGATGGGGAATGGTACGATGATTCCTACAATGTAAATAAGATTTGCAAAAATATGATTGGTGGTATTGTATGATGGGAGGTTTGAATGTATGAAGAGAGAAATCATAAAAGATGAAATACATGAAGATGGTACGCATACAAAAATTGAGAAGTTTACACAAACACCAGAGGATGGCTTTGTGTATGAAGAACAACGTGGCACACTTCGTAGAAAAAAGCGCTTTTTTAAGGGGCATGCTATACGAATAAGGTATCAATCAAACGATCCGAAAGTGGTTTATCCTGCATTGCTCTTTATGTTTTTGGCAGTGATGCTGATTTTTTTGATTGTAGCTGGATTATTCTTTTTCACAGCACGGTTTTTGCCATATGGTATGGGATTTATCAAAACATATTTCTTCATAATATTTCTCTTTATTGTATTCATATTTGGGTACATGTTCAAAGAAATGCGTAAAATCCAAAAGAAAAGAGAAAAAGAAATGCAGAATCAGCAAAATCAGAAAGATCAGCAGTAAACCGTTTGAAACGATATGAGCAAATGATATTGTATCCAGAAACAGCTGTGATCTGCCAAAAAGGCTTTGCAATAGGATTTCCTGTATATGGCAATCACAGCTGCATTTTGTTTTATTAGGTATCTATCTACTACAAATCAGTACCGCAGCCATTCCATTTTAGGGTACAATTTCCCAGTATGTATGAAATATTCCACAGCCTTGATACCCAATTCCATATCTTGCAATGCTTGTATTTTTGGGATGGGGGATTGCCCGCCGCTCTCAATGGCAGTATATATGGTTTCGTCTGAGAAATTTGCCATATCTATCAATGAAGCGGTATGTGCAAAATCTGCATTGTAGCAGTAATAGCAGTCAAAATTCCCATCATCATCTTCAAAACAGCAGCCAAGAGAAATCCATGTTCTATCAGAAACAACTTCCAACCAATCACATTCTCCATTTGCGTCTAAGAAAAAATAACAGCTTAATCCCTTTGGAATCATTTGCAGAAGTTTTGCAATCAGCTCTGGAGTGATTTCTTCTGTTTGGTATCTGTTGTTATATGTATAATATTCTGTGTGATAGTCCTCAATATATTTGATTGCGATATGGTTGGCATCAAATGTAGTTGGGGTTGATTTTTTGGGAATGATTTCAAATTCCATATGGGTACACCTCCTTATGTTCTGCTTGTTTTATTCATATTTTATCATATGGAGATTTGTTTTTCAATGAACCAGCTTCCCGAAAAAGTGGAGGATTGCATATCATGAGGAAAAGTATTGTATGCAATATTGTAAATGACAGCACAAAAATAAGAAGGATATGGTAAAATACACTGGAAAAGCTACATTTTTTGTTATAAAATAAAGTTAAGATGCAAAAATGGAGGGAATATGATGAAAGAAGCAGGATTTTTTTCTAAAAAGCACCTTTATAAACCGCTCATATCGGTAATTTGTTTCAGCATGGTATTTGTATTGCAGTTCAATGATTATTCCATATGGGCAGTGTTGACATTTTTTGTAATAGGTTTTCTGTTTTTCTTTCTTTGGTTCGTTGGATTGAAAAAAGAAGGAAAAGAGATGATACAATTTGTAAAAGATACTTCCGTTGTCATACACAATCGTTCTCTCACCGTACAAGGATTTTTGGATGTATTGGAAGAGGAAGGTTTTGAAATACATGAATATCCTTATCAGAATTATTATGCATGTCGTGTCATGAATAAAAAGACATCTTATGATTTCTTTCTTGCCAATGACGATACACCGGATTGCGAGGAAGCAGAAGCATATTCTTCGCTGTTTATTTCTCGCATTATGGCAGCAAATGTTGGTGCAGGATATTTTTTTGATTTGGAATATGGTGAAAATATGGAACATACCATGCGGACATTTATGCCTGCCATTCAACAAGGGTTTATGCTCACGAAAAACAATTTCATTTTTGGCTATCGTGCTGCCTATGACACCAAAACAAAGACACTCTATTTTGCAGATGCGGTAAAAAATATAGAATGGTGTAAGACATCGTTTTTGTCAAAATATACCAATGAATTATTGGCAAAGCTATTTGGTGAATAACAAGTGTATACTTCTAACCATATTTTTTATCTGTATGGGCGTGTGTGATACGGATACAGCAAAAAGCAGATAGTATATCAAGCAGATTGGAAAAGAGGCAATCAGGTATCAGATGACCTGAATATACAATGGGAAAGGAGGCTGTGCATATGTCACAGTTTCGATTGCAGGAAAACGAAGTTTTGATAGGCAGTGGTATGATGGCTTATAAGCATAGGGAGTCCATCACACGTGAACCAACCAGAGGAACCATTTATGTAACCAATCAGAGAGTGTGCTATCATGAATCCTTAAGCGGGCATATCTATATGGATTTGCGATTGTCAGATGTATTGGGCTACGAAGTAAAACGTGCGTTGTTCATCACGTTTGTACATATATATGATCGCAATAACAAATGCTATCGTTTTTCCGGATTTTCTGCAAAAAATTTGCAGGGATGGTTGCATCAAGTTGAGGTTCAGAGATTGTCATAGTTTTTCTGTCATCAGATATCACCATAACATAATAAAAAAGATTTCCTTATTTATATCATTTTGAAACAAGTATGGGATACAGATGGTATGAAGCGGGAAATATTTGAGAAAATTGCAATTTGCAAAGAGTGGGTGCAGACAGTGTAAGAGGGAGGGAAAATATGAATTGTAAAAAAATATTTTTGCTTATTTGCACCATTGTAGCATTGACAACGATCAATATATATGCAAAACCCATTCAAATGGATTTGTTTTATCAAGGAACACATCATCACTATCAAGCAGAAGAAGTAAAGATTACCATAGATGGAGAAACACTCATTCCGAAAGATATGCCAGCAGTGATCATTGAGGATCGTGTGATGCTGCCTATGCGTCAAGTGGCGCAGGAATTGGGCTGTGATGTTGTTTGGAATGAAGAAATGCAAGAAATCTATCTCACCAATCCAAATGATGTCATTGTATTTCATGTAGGTCGTAACACTGGTTATCAAAATGGGAAAGAATTTACCATGGATGTACCAGCACAGATTATCAATAACCGTACCATGCTCCCTGTACGTGCTTTGGCAAATGCCCTGCACAAAAACATCACATGGGATGAGCCAACACGAACTGTATCCATACATACACAGGATGCTCCGGCAGAGAATCGACAACCTACTGAAACAAAAGGTATCACATTACAAAAGATGGTGTTGCCAAATAGCCAGACGGCAAAACAGGTGTTTACCATACAAGCAGATGGAGCAATTACAAATTTTCAGGATGTTTCTGTAGATGGTAGAAAAATTGTTCTCCGTTTTTCTCAAGCAAAGAATACTATTGCAAATATAATTACACAAACAAATAGCAATATTGTTTCTGCAATATATACCACACAGCAAGAAAAGGATGGGCATAGTGATACAGAGATGGTATTGGAGCTGAAAGAGAAACAGCCATATATCATTACCAAAAGTGCAGATCAGACGCAATGTATCATTTCATTTGATTGTGATACCGTAATACTCAAGGATATTTCAGCGGTACATAAAAATGATAAGGATTGTATTACAATTTCTGCAACAGACGCTTTGAAGGCAAACGTTTATACACTATCTCAGCCAAATCGTATCGTTGTGGATATTCCAAATGCCAAATCAGAATTGCCACCGAGCATGGATACATCGGCGTTACAATATGTTTTGTCATATCGAAATAGCATGTTTACAGAAGATACATTCCGCTTGGTATTGGAAACAGATGGGTTGGTACAATACCAGTCTAAGGAGGAAGAAAATCGTCTTGTTTTGGAAATTTCATCCAATAACCTACGCAATGTTCATTTTGATGAAGCACATCAAGCGATATATCTTGCAAAAAATGTAGTATTTGAAGCAAGAGACGTTGTATTGGAGGATCATTACTTGGATGGATATTTTGATATTATTTTACCGGGTAATTTTGAAAACGCATATGGCAATGGGCAATATGAAATCGGTGGAGATGTTCTACAACGCATGGAAATATTTACGGCTCATGGTAAAACGGTATTGCGTATGATACAAAATCGTATCAATGCCTATGAAATTGCAGATCAGGGAGATCAATATGAAATTTTGATCAAAAATCCCAAAGAGGTATACGACAAAGTGTTGCTGTTGGATGCAGGTCATGGAGGCAAAGACCCTGGGACAAGCGGCAATGGTCTGGTCGAAAAGGATATGACACTGGCAATTGTCCAAAAAGTTGCTCGCAATTTGCAAGATAGCGATATCAAAGTATATTTGACCAGAGATCGAGATGTCTATCCACAAAATATGGTACGTGCAAAAACAGCCAATCAGATTGCAGATATTATGGTTTCTGTGCATATGAATTCTGGTCCAACTGCTGCAAGTGGCACAGAGGTGTTGTATCAGGTACATGCAAATGACAATCCAATGAAATTGACCAGTAAAAAATTGGCACAGACCTTGCAAAGCCATATCATTGATGCAACTGGAAACATCAACCGTGGCATCAAGTTGTGGGAGGATGTATTGATACTGAATGCAACCACAGTACCTACTGCATTGATCGAAGTGGTATTCTTAACCAATTCACAGGATGCAGGCAAAATTATTACAGAGCATTACCAGCAGACGGTTGCATCTGCAATTGCAGAAGGCATCAAAGCTGCAATGAATGAGAATACATTCAGATAAAATCAATATGGTTTTGATAAAGGTCGTTCTTTCTGTGCATTGATATGATACAATATGCTGTTGACCAACAGAAATACCATGCCATGCCATTTTCTTCTGTAATGAAGTGATATGAGATACAATTATTTTTACGAAATTTTTATGCAATTTGTATGGTAATATTCCAAAAAATATAAGGTTTATGTTGAAAGAAGTAAACAGTGATGTTATAATAAAAAACAAAATATAACAAAAAAGAGAAAGAGTGTAGATATGTTTAAAAGGGCGAATTTACAAAAACTAAATGATTTCTTTGAACCTCTTTCTAATAGAACAGAGAGAGGCGTGTATTTTTGTAGAATTACAAAAACATCGCAAGATGTTCTGAAATTCATCCAAGAATATTATGATGCTGCCCGTCGCTCAGGTGTTGTGATAGATGGAAGGCTTCAAAATCCCACACCACAAAATTTAGAATATTTTCATGAAATGATGGGAGATGATTTTCGCCTCGATCAAAATTTTCTTTCAGCCAAATTAAAAAAGTGGTTGCCACGTATGACGGATACGCAGAGAGAAGTTGTGGTAGTTGCGATATTTTCCACTTTGCAGGATATGCAAAGAAAGGGAAAAAATGAAAATATGCTGCGAAATGCATATATGAAATATATGTGTTGGTTATACTATAAATTTGAAAGAATTGTCAATCAATTGGGCAGCGAAACGATCCCCAAAATTTTGTATGATGGAACAATCACCAACTATGAATTACAGATTTTGATGATATTGTCCCGTGCCGGGGCAGATATTGTACTTTTGGAACGTGCTGGGGATGATGCGTATATAAAGCTAGATCAACATTCGGAATATTCTCAATTATATGAAGCAACTGGTATGACTGCTTTTCCGGAATATTTTAATTTGCAGTGGATACAGTCTGAAATGATAAAGACCACAAACCGGAAAAAACTCTATGGCGTGCTGCCAAGTATACAAAATTGTACAAACGCTTGGATGCAAAAGGCACAATTGGATCAGGTGCTTACAGATGTCAAAAGCAGAGGCTCAGACGCACGCTTTTTTTATAATAGCTTTATCGTACAATATGGTGTAGAGGACAAATTGACATATTCAAATGATTTGTTTTCGTTTTATAAAAACCTAAAAAATACAGAGAGAAAACTGTGTGTAGTGAATCAAGAAATTCCGATTCCCACACCAGAGGAAATAGCAGGTATTCAAAGAGGAAACTATCCCAACGCAGATCAACTTCTTTTGGGTTTGTCAAAAAATATTCAATATACTGAAAATATAGAATTGCAACGGTTGATGGTAAAAGCGTTTTTGGATGTGTTTTTGGAAGAAAGCGATAGACTGAATGGTAATATATTGAAATTAACCAATAAAGCGGTTTATATATTATGTTGGCTGAAACGATACCGCAAAGAGATTTTCCAAAATTGGAAAGCTACAGATGTATCTGTTTTTATATTATTCGGACATGCCATTTCTGATACAGAAAGCTTGTTTTTACAGATGCTGGCAAAATTACCGGTAGATGTATTGGTATTATTGCCAAACTGCACGCCAGATGCTGTGATTGAGCCAACGGGCGCATTGAAAATACAGCGTGAATTTTTAATGGATGTCAAGGAATTTCCAATAGAACAAGCACAAATGCGTGTCAGTACTGCCGCTTTTCAGGCAGAGCGGGATTTGGATTCCCTGATGTATCAGGATACGGGATTATACCGCAATCAGCAATATGCAAAAGCGGAAACAGTCACACTCCAAACAATGTATGAAGAAATCAATATTTTATGGGATCAGGAACTAAAATATCGTCCTACCTTTGATGTAAACAATGACACAGTGACGCTTCCAGTGCTGTTTGGAAAAATTTGTGGTGTGCAGGATGGAAAAAAAGATCTTTATTGGAAAACCATCAAAAAATTGATGACACCGGATACACTGTTTGTATCAAAGATCCCTTGGATCGCTTCTACAGATCCAAACCCCATGAAGGCGCATGCAACACAATTTTTGCAAAATCGAAGGCTGTTGAAAAATAAAATCAAAGAGCATAAGTCATATCCATATGGCATTTTACGGCCGGAGATACAGGATTATCTTTTAGACCAATTGCAAATATTGTTGGATCAAAAGATCATACAAGGGACATATGAAAATGGTACAGAGTATACCATCATTGCAACGGTATTGAACCTAAATAGGGATATCTTACGTTTGATCCAGAAATTTGATTTTACCAAAAAAAATCCAAAACTGGTGATACTCAATACCACAGAGCAGATCCTTTCTTTGGAGGATAGTATTTTGGTTGCTTTTTTAAATTTGGTTGGTTTTGACATATTATTTTTCGTTCCAACAGGTTACCAATGTGTGGAAAAATACTTTCAAAAAAAATTATTCAATGAATACCAAATTGGAGAATATTTATATGATTTGGTGATTCCTGATTGGAGATTTGTTTCAATAGAAGAACGAGGACTTCAATCCATTAGGCGTTTATTTGGAAAAGGAGGGCAATTATGGCATTAGACTTTACAAGACCGATAGCACAACCCGAATCATCTGAACCATCAGCATCTGCGGTATCTCCTACAGCAGAGGTGGAAAATTATCAGCAGTATGACATTTTGGAAGATCGAAAACAAATGGATGCAGTTATGGTCAACTCTCCTCAGGTAGATGCGATTGCAAGCCAAATTGAAGTATATAATTTGGATACGATTGTATCCTTTGGCGCAGAAGCGGCAGAGGAAATTTCAAAATGCTCTGACGTGGTATTGAATAGTATGAATATGTCACAGCTGGATGAATCCAGTGCGATGCTGACGACGCTTGCAAAGATTATGGACAAGTTTGATATTGAAGAAATCAAAGACAATCCGGGGATTTTTGGAAAGTTATTCGGTAACCTGCGAAAGCAACTGGATAAGATATTGGCGAAATATCATACGATGGGCGATGAAGTAGATAAGATTTATGTACAACTCAAGCAATATGAATCCGAAATTAAAAATTCCAATCGTAAGCTGGAGGAAATGTTCCAGGCAAATGTAGCATACTACCACGAACTGGTAAAATATATTTTGGCAGGGGAACAGGGTTGTAGAGAATTGGAAGCATATATTGCGCAAAGACAGGCGGAAATGGAAGCTACCCAGGATCAATCCATACAGTTTGATATTACAGCGCTCAATCAGGCAATGATGCTTCTGGAGCAGCGCACACAGGATTTGCGTACAGCAGAAAGTGTAGCTATGCAGGCAATTCCTATGATCAAAACCATGCAGTTTAGCAATATGAACTTGGTTCGTAAAATCAATTCTGCATTTATCATTACACTTCCGGTATTTAAGCAGGCACTGACACAGGCAATTATGCTCAAACGTCAGCGTATTCAGGCGGAGGCTATGTCTGCATTGGATGCCAAAACAAATGAAATGCTGATTCGAAATGCACAGAATACTGCTGCACAATCGAAAATGACTGCACAACTGGTATCTGGCAGCTCTATTAAAATAGAAACACTGGAAAAAACTTGGCAAACCATTGTGACAGGTATTGAAGAAACAAAACAAATACAGGAAAATGCACGCAAACAAAGAGTGGATGACCAGAAACGTCTGGAAGCCATAAAAGAGGATTTTCAACAAAAATTTTGTGTACCCAATCAAAAAGCATGATATCTTTTGATATCAGTAAAAAAAGGAGGAATACAATATGCCAATTAATTTAACAAAAGGACAAAAAGTGGATTTAACAAAAGGAAATGCGGGATTATCTAAAATTGTTGTGGGTCTAGGATGGGATGTCAATGCATTTGACTCCGGTGCAGCGTTTGACTTGGATGCAGCAGCATTTATGGTAGGTGGAAACGGCAAATGCCCAACAGAACAAGAATTTATTTTTTACGGAAACTTGGAACATACAAGCGGATCTGTCAAACATATGGGAGATAACTTGACTGGTGAAGGCGATGGGGATGACGAACAGATTGTTGTTGATTTGTCTACGATTCCTGCCAATGTGGAAAGAGTCGCTTTTACGGTAACAATTTATGATGCAGAAAATCGTCATCAAAATTTTGGACAGGTATCCAATGCATATATCCACATTCAGGATATGGTATCCGGAACCGATTTGATTCGTTACGATTTGGGAGAGGATTTCTCCATTGAAACTGCCATTGTGACAGGCGAATTGTATCGACACAACGGAGAATGGAAATTCAATGCAATCGGTAGTGGATTCCAAGGTGGTTTGGCTGCATTGTGCGGGCATTATGGTATTGATGCAGAATAAGAATATATAATCAACGATAAGGAGGCGTTTTGTATGCCAGTTAGTTTGAAAAAAGGACAAAAAGTGAGCTTAACAAAGGAAAATCCCGGTTTATCTCACTTGATTGTAGGTCTTGGGTGGGATATCAATCAGTTTGATACTGGCGGAGCCTTTGACTTGGATACAGCAGCATTTTTGCTGGGGGACAACGGAAAGACAGTTTCTTCCGACGATTTTGTCTTTTATGGAAATCTCAAACATCCATCTGGAGCAGTAGAACATTGTGGGGATAATACGACAGGTGATGGAGATGGTGATGATGAACAAATTAAGATTGATTTGAGCAAGATGCCTCCAAATACTACCCACATTGCTTTTACAGTTACCATTTATGAATCAGAAGAACGCAATCAGAATTTTGGTCAGGTACAGAATGCTTTTATCCGTATTATGGATGAAACAAATGGTCAGGAGCTTTTGCGCTATGATTTGGGTGAAGATTTTTCCATTGAAACAGCAGTTGTTTTTGGAGAATTGTACAAGCATAATAATGAATGGAAATTCAATGCCATTGGCAGTGGGTATCAAGGTGGCTTGGCAGCGCTTTGTGCAAATTATGGTGTGGATGTAGAATAAGTTGTTCAAAGACAGGAGGAGAAGTAGATGTCTGTAAGCTTACAAAAAGGTCAGAAGGTAAGTCTTTCTAAAGGAAACGATGGTTTGAATACAGTAATGGTCGGTCTTGGTTGGGATGCAGCAAGCAAGAGCAAAAAAGGAGGTCTGCTTGGTGGACTACTGGGTGGTGGTCAGCCCAATATTGACTGCGATGCCTCTGTATTGATGCTATGCAATGGAAAATTGATGAACAAACAGGATATTGTATATTTTGGCAACCTCAGACATCGTTCTGGTACGGTTACACACAGAGGGGACAATCTGACAGGTGACGGCGATGGTGATGATGAACAGATTGTTATGGACTTGGCGAAAATTCCTGAAGAATATGATCGCATTGTACTGGTAGTCAATATTTACGATGCTGTGAAGAGAAGACAGGATTTTGGTATGATCCAAAATGCATATATCCGCATTGTAGATAGCCGTAACAATCAAGAAATGTGCAAATATAATCTCTCTGAAAGCTATGGTGGTATGACTGCTATGATTTTTGGTGAAATTTATCGCCATAACGGAGAATGGAAGTTTAATGCCATTGGTCAAGGTACTACAGATCCAGGCTTAGGGGAACTGATACAGCGTTATATTTAATCAATACACAGGATTCCAAAGGTATTGATTTTTTGAAAAAGAGAAGAGAAGTCTTTCTTCTCTTTTCTTCTTGTCCCACTGCACAAGAGAAAGCTCCATTTGTGGGTATTGTGCAGGATTTTTGAACGTAGAGAGGTGAAAATATGCATTACAAAGGATTAAATAGTAAGGAAGTTGCAGAATCACGAGCGAAATACGGAAATAATACCATTCCGGATTCTGAGCCAACAACGTTTTGGGCAGAGTTTAAGGAAACTTTTGGTGACCCTATGATTCGTATTCTGCTAGCCATCGCAGTACTTATGATTGTGATGTGTTTGTTTGGTTATGCAGATATTTATGAACCAGTAGGAACAATTGTCGCTGTTTTGATTGTGGCATTTGTTTCGGCAAAAACGGGTGTTGCAAGCGATACAAAGTATAGAGAACTGAAAGATAGCAGCAAAAAAGATCAATGCAAAGTGTATCGAGACGATGTGATTACAGTTATTGATGTGGATGATGTTGTTGTTGGGGATAAAATTTTATTACAGTCTGGGGATAAAATTCCGGCAGACGGTGTTTTAATAGATGGTACGGTAAAGGTAGATAATTCTGCATTAAACGGAGAAGCAGAAGAATGCCAAAAAACAGCAGCTGATGCAAGTTTTACATTGAAAGAAGAAATTACCGGTGACACATTTGTAGATGCACATTCCCTATTTCGTGGAGCTGTCCTGTTTGATGGGGAAGGCGTTATGGATGTACAAAAGGTTGGATTGTCTACCATGATGGGGAAAATGGCAGAAGAAATGCAGGAAGATGAACCAGATTCACCTTTGAAGGTCAAATTGGCACATTTGGCAAACCTGATTTCAAAATTTGGTTATATTGGCGCCACTGTCATTGCGCTGCTATACTTTGGATACTTCATTTTGGCAGCAGGGGGAATAGAAGCTTATTTTGCCTCTGGTGCAACTGAAATTATAAAGGATATTGTAGATGCAGTATCTCTTGCAGTTGTAATCATTGTTTGTGCAGTGCCAGAAGGGTTGCCACTGATGATTTCTTTGGTTTTGATGCAAAACACAAGCAAAATGTTGGATCATAATGTTTTGGTTCGGAAAGCAGAAGGAATTGAAACAGCAGGCTCTTTGAATATATTATTCAGCGATAAAACGGGTACGATTACAAAAGGCAGGCTGGAAGTTGTAGAATTTTTTACAGCGGACGGCATTGCAATTCCTTTGGATGAATTGTCACAACATGGTAAAATCAAAGGTCTTGTGGATTTGGCAATTGGGAAAAACACACAGTCCATGTTTGATGCAGAAGGCCGCATCATTGGTGGGAATGCTACCGATCAGGCATTGATGAAATTTATGGGGCCAGAGGTATTCCATCAGCTGGAAACAGGATGTAAAATTACAGCTTCGCAGGGCTTTAATTCCGCAAATAAATTCAGTCAGGCATACTTGGAGGAATATGGAAAAACATTTTACAAAGGTGCGCCTGAAAAATTGCTTGCCGCTTCTCAGAAATATTTAAGCATGAATGGCGATGAGCATACCATCAATATGGATGTGCTGAATCAAAAAATTGATGAATTGGCAAACAAATCTATGCGTGTATTGGCATTTGGCTATTCCAATGCGCCCATGACAGAAAATGAAATTCATGCAGATACCACCATCATTGGTTTGGTTGGTATTCGTGATGATGTAAGACCAGAAGCACGTGAAGCAATTGCAGAGGTACAAAATGCTGGTATTCAGGTTGTTATGATTACAGGGGACAGGCTAGAAACTGCTGTGGCGATTGCAAAGGATGCAAACCTTCTGCATTCCAATGACGATGTAGCTTTGACATCTGCACAGCTAAATGAATTGACAGATGAAGAAGTCAAAGAAATCATTCCCCGTATTCGTGTAATTGCAAGAGCATTGCCTACGGATAAATCTAGAATGGTTCGCCTTTGTCAAGAGATGAATTTGGTTGTTGGTATGACGGGTGATGGTGTCAATGACTCTCCGGCATTGAAACGTGCAGATGTTGGTTTTGCTATGGGTAGTGGTACAGAAGCAGCGAAAGAAGCAGGTAAGATTGTAATATTGGATGACAATTTTAAGTCTATCAAAGATGCGATTTGGTATGGTCGTACCATCTATCATAATATTTTGAAATTTTGCAAATTTCAGCTTGTCATCAATGTAGCAGCGGTGGTAGTCAGTGCATTGGCACCATTCTTTGGATTGCATGAACCTTTGAAGGTAACACACCTGCTGTTTGTTAATTTGGTTATGGATGGCTTGGGTGCAATCATGTTGGGCAACGAGCCGGCACAGGAACGATATATGACAGAAAAGCCAAGACGCAGAAACGAAAGCATCATCAGCAAGTCTATGATGGTACAGATTGTTATTATGGGACTTTGGTTGACAGTGTTGAGCTTTGTATTTTTGAAGATACCATTCTTTGATCAATTCTTCCATACAACAGAAGAAAAATATTCTGCCTACTTTGTACTGTTTATTTGGAGTGCGCTGTTTAACGGCTTTAATGTACGTGATGATGGATTTGCAATTTTCAAAGGACTGAACGAAAATACCGGATTTATGAAAGTATTTATATTGATTATTCTGGTGCAGGCAGCGATTGTAAATTCTGGTTTGATTCCAGTAGAGGTATTTACGTGGATTGGAAATATGTTCAGCTGTGTACCAATTCCTTTGATTGCTTGGGGCGTAGTAGCAATATTGGCAATGAGTATGATTCCGGTTGATATGATTCGTAAAATGATTGGTCAGAATAGAACATAATATGGTATAATATAAGGGTACGGGGGTTCCATAAAATTCATTTTTTGGAACCTTCTTTCCTGTACAATGGGAGATATGAGGTGAGCGATTATGAGAAAGCTACAATACAATTCGCCTGTAATTTTGACATTTTTTGTGATATCATTTTTTTCACTGATTTTGGGATACATCACAAATACATGGACGACACATACTTTTTTCTCTGTATATCGTGCGTCCATGGCGAATCCATTGACTTATATACGCTTTTTAGGGCATATCTTTGGTCATGCCAATATGGAGCATTTTCTTGGAAATATGCTTTTGTTGCTGGTAGTAGGTCCTCCTTTGGAGGAACGGTATGGAAGCAGTACACTGCTCATTGGTATTGTGATGACAGCTGTGGTTTCCGGCATATTGCAATACATTTTTTTCCCACATACTGCATTATTGGGAGCAAGCGGTATTGTGTTTATGCTGATCATGCTTTCTTCTTTATCTGGTATGAAAGAAGGAAAGATACCATTGACATTGATTTTCGTAGCAATATTATATTTGGGTAGAGAAGTATATGAAATGATTTTTGTACAGGATCGTATTGCAAATTTTATGCATATTGTAGGTGGTGCTTGTGGTACTATGTTTGGATTTGGTGTGGCAAGAAAGAAAAACCTGTACTGAATTGTATACATTCCATCGTATCTTGGATATATTGTACCAAAGCAAAATTTATATGAATAGAGGAAGCGAAAAAATATGATATCAAAAACAAATGATATGACACAATCCATACTACGTATTGCCAAACGTTTTGGTAATACAAAAAGAGCATATCTCTTGGTAAATGCCTTGCAGGCAAAGCATTTACCTTGCAGCCCAACTGCATCGTTGCGTATGATGCAAAAGTTTGGAAGGCATTTACAAATAAAATATCCAAATACAAAATTGATTGTTGGATTTGCAGAAACAGCAACTGCCATTGGAGCTGCAGTTGCAGCATGTTTTGGACAGGACTGCATATATGTTCATACAACCAGAGAGGATGTAGCAGATGTATCCAAATGGATTTATTTTTTGGAGGAGCATAGCCATGCGGTAGAACAAAAGCTGTGTGCGGATTCTTTTGAAACATGGCTGGAAGATACACAGACCATTATTTTTGTAGATGATGAAATTTCTACGGGGAAAACATTGATGAATATGATTTCTCAGCTCAAAGAAAAATTTCCTATGCTACAAGAAAAAACATTGGTTGCTGCCTCTATATTCAATCGTGTATCGCAAGAGGATGCGCAACGAATGATACAGTATGGAGTACAAAGCGAATATTTGTATAGATTGCCAGATATTGACTATACTGCGGTAGTTCAGGAGCATTGTGTGACAGAAGCACAAAAAGCAGTGTCCCAAACAGTGACATGCAAAAAAGAAAGATTGAATTGTTCTATGCTGTGCAATCCAAGACAGGGCGTTGTAATACAGGAATATCTGGATGATTGCAAGCACATGGCAGATCTTCTTTTTTCATACAGCAAACATGCCATAGCACCTGGAAGCAATATGTTGGTGCTTGGCACAGAGGAATGTATGTTTCCTGCGTTGATTTTTGGAAAGCTTTTAGAAGATCAGGATTGTGGTTATACGGTTCGTTGCCATGCAACTACAAGAAGCCCAATCGGTATTTGTGCAAGTGAAAAGTATCCTATTGCATCTGGAAAAAAGCTCAAAAGCTTTTATGAGCCCAATCGAGATACTTATATTTACAATTTGGAAACGTATGACATTATTTTTGTAATTTCAGATACTGCCCTTGAGGATTTAGATGCATTGGAAAATCTTGCAGGTGCATTGTTGTTACAAGAAAATCAGAAACTCTACTATGTACAAGGAGGATGTAATGTTTGGAACATATCAAGAACATGATGTCACCATTCTGCTTACAGATATTTCTGGAAAGGTAGCTCCTTTGGATACGGAAGAAAGAGAAAAAAATATTCAATCTGGTATACATTATTCTGAAATGCTGCCAATTGAGTATGAACCTTCTCCAGCATATATGGAAATTTATCATGATGCACTTTATCGGTATGCAAAAATCACGGCACAGGCTGTCGCATCTGTTTCAGAGCAGATTTGGCAGGAAAAAGGAGAAAACGCTGTTTTGGTATCTTTGGCACGTGCAGGTACCTCTATTGGTGTTTTGATGAAAAGATATCTTGCATTTCGTTATCATGTAGAGATTCCACATTATACAATTTCCATTATCCGTGGACGAGGCATTGACAAAAATGCAATGGATTACATATTATGCAGACATAAACCACAGAATATTCAATTTGTAGATGGATGGACAGGAAAGGGGGCAATACAAAAGGAATTGCATCAGGCAATGCAGGAATATCCGGGAGTCAATGCAGGTTTGGCTGTGCTGTCTGATCCTGCACATCTGGCAGAGAAGTATGGCACACGCAAAGACTTTTTGATTGCAAGTTCTTGCTTAAATGCAACTGTGTCGGGTTTGTTAAGTCGAACATTTTACCGAAAGGATATCATTGAGGAGGATGCCTTTCATGGTGCTGTATTTTACCAAAACCTGATGGATCAAGATGTGACATATGAATTTATACATACAATAGAAGCACATTTTGCTGCTGGCGATGTTGGAGATGTTTCTGATCTTCCGGTATCTAAAACAGCGCAGGAAGAAGTTCAAAAGATTTGTACAGATTTTCAAATTCAGGATATCAATTTGGTGAAACCAAGCATTGGTGAAACCACACGTGTGCTATTGCGCAGAGTACCGTGGAAGATATTGGTGCATCGTATGGATGACGAAGAACATCTGGGACAAATTTATCAGTTAGCAAAGGAGAAGGGCGTTCCAATCATACAATATCCACTGGAAAATTACAAGGCTTGTGGATTGATTCGGAAAATTGCCGATAGCTAAAATATGAGTACAACAATATTTGCAAGTGATTTGGATAATACATTGATGTTTTCCTATAAACATAAAACGGAGGATGATATTTGCATTGAAATGCTACATGGAAAAGAACAGGGTTTTTGCAGAAAAGAAACATTTGTACTGCTAGAGCAAATTATAAGCAAAGTATGTTTTATTCCGATTACCACACGTTCTATGGAGCAATATCACAGAATTTCTTTTCCCGCTGATTGTGTACCGCAGTATGCTTTAACCACCAATGGAGCAATTTTATTGCATGATGGAAAAATAGATGCAAACTGGTATGAACAATCTCAAAAAATCGCTGATATATGGAAAGAAGAATTTCTCAATATAGCATGTCAATTACGGGATATAGAAAAAATCAAGCGATTTCGTATGATAGATGATATGTATTTATTTGCTGCTTGTGACAATGCAGAAGATGCTCGTGAGGGAAAGGCTTATTTCAATGGCAAAACGGATTTGCATGTAGAAGTTTCCGGAAGAAAACTATATTTTTTCCCACCAGGGCTGAGTAAGGGGGATGCGATTGATCGGTTGAGAGCGAAGTTTGCGCCTGACTGTATCATATCTGCAGGGGATAGTTGGATTGATATTCCGATGTTGCAACGTGCGGATTTCTCAATTTTTATGGAGGAATATAACGTACAAACATCACAAATCATATGTTACCAAGGAAATGATGTGCGTGCGTATACAGCATTTGTGTTGCAGCAGGTGTTGCAAAAAATAACCTGATGGCATCTGTTTTCAAAGAAAAACAATAAGCAGCAAAATGCCGATGTTCTGCATGTTTCCAATACATTTATCAATGGGAGATTGCAAAAGCACGGCATGGTTTGAAATAATTTATAACAAAAAGAGTTGACAAAACAAAACAGCATGATATAATAGTCAACAACATAGAGAATATTGTTTCACAAAAACATCTGAATAATAAAAGCGATGATGGAAAGGGCTGAATGGCTGCGTTTACAGAGAGTCGGTGGTCGCTGCAAACCGATAACAAATCCATTCCATAGCCTATGGTTCCTGAGCTGGAGGTTCGAAAGTATCGTATGTTACCGGTAGGCTCCTCCCGTGATTGCTGCGTAAAGGCATAGGGCTTGTTGGAGCCCGAGAGGTGGCATATTTCTAGATATGCAATTTGAGTGGTACCGCGGTTTTCCCGTCTCAAAGGTTTTCTTTGAGGCGTTTTTTTATACCCAAAATACAATTATGATTGATGTCTAAGGAGGTACAGAAAATGAATAACTATCGTATGGAAACAAAGTGTGTACAGGGTGGATATACTCCGGGTAACGGAGAACCAAGACAAATTCCTATCGTGCAAAGCACCACATTCAAATATAATACCAGCGAAGATATGGGCAAGCTTTTTGATTTGGAAACAAGCGGATATTTTTATTCCAGACTGCAAAATCCCACTTGTGACACAGTTGCGGCAAAAATTTGTGCATTGGAGGGTGGTACCGCAGCCATGTTAACATCTTCCGGACAGGCAGCAAATTTCTATGCTGTATTTAATATTGCAAATTGTGGAGATCATGTAGTGGCATCTTCTACCATCTATGGCGGTACATTTAATTTATTTTCTGTAACAATGAAAAAAATGGGCATTGAATTCACATTTGTTGCACCAAACTGCTCGGATGAGGAACTGGCAGCAGCATTCCGTCCCAATACAAAAGCAGTGTTTGGAGAAACAATCGCAAACCCTGCATTGACCGTATTGGATATCGAGCGTTTTGCAAAGGCTGCACATGAACATCAGGTACCATTGATAATTGATAATACATTTGCGACACCGATCAATTGCCGCCCATTTGAGTGGGGTGCAGATATTGTCACCCATTCTACGACAAAATATATGGATGGGCATGCTTCTGGTGTAGGCGGTTGCATTGTGGATTCCGGTAATTTTGATTGGTTGGCACATGCGGATCAATTCCCAGGACTTTGCACACCAGATGACAGCTATCATGGAATTACATATGCAGAAAAATTTGGGAAGGAGGGCGCATTTATTACAAAAGCAACTGCACAGCTCATGCGAGATTTTGGTTCCACACAATCTCCACAAACAGCATTTTTGCTGAATTTGGGACTGGAAAGCTTGCATGTAAGAATGGCACGTCATTGTGAAAATGCACTGGCAGTTGCAAAATTCTTAAAAACGCATGAACAAATTACATGGGTATCCTATCCCTCTTTGGAAGGTGATCCATATTATGAAGCAGCAAAAAAATATATGCCAAATGGTACTTGCGGTGTTGTGAGCTTTGGTGTCAAAGGTGGAAGAGTCGCAGCAGAGAATTTTATGGGGCATTTGCACATTGCAGCCATTGAAACACATGTTGCAGATGCAAGGAGCTGTTGTCTGCATCCTGCAAGCTCTACACACAGACAAATGAATGATGAAGATTTGCTTGCAGCAGGTGTTTCCGGTGATTTGGTAAGATTGTCCTGTGGGTTGGAAAATGCACAGGATTTGATTGAGGATATTGCACAGGCGTTGGAAGCAATAAAAGAATAATAGCATATTAGGAAAGTGGGGGATGAAAATGCCGATTAAAATTCCAAATGAATTACCAGCAGCCAAAACATTGGCTGAGGAAAATATATTTGTTATGACAGAATGCCGTGCCATGACACAGGACATTCGACCATTGAGTATTCTTCTGTTAAATCTGATGCCAACAAAGATTGATACAGAAACACAGCTTTCCCGTTTGCTTGGAAATACACCATTGCAAATCGAGTTGGAATTGATTCATACCAAAAGTCATGAGTCAAAAAATATATCACAGGAGCATATGCTTTCCTTCTATAAAACATTTGCGGATGTAAAAGATCAAAAATACGATGGTTTGGTTATTACAGGTGCGCCAGTGGAAAAAATGGAATTTGAAGAAGTGGAATATTGGGATGAGCTGGTGGAAATTATGGAATGGAGCAAAACACATGTGCATAGCACATTCCATATTTGCTGGGGCGCGCAAGCAGGATTGTATTATCATTATGGCATTCAAAAGCATATTATGAAAGATAAATTATTTGGGGTATTTCCACATCAATTGGAACGCAAACAATCCATATTGTTTCGTGGATCAGACGATATTTTTTATGTTCCACATTCCAGACATACTACAATTTTGAGAGAGGATATTGAAAAAGAGCCCGCACTCAAAATCATTGCTTCCTCAAAAGAAGCGGGAGTATATGCAATTTCTACAAATGGTGGTAGACAAATCTTTATTACAGGACATTCCGAATACGATCCGCTTACATTAGAAAAAGAATATCTGAGAGATAAAAATGCGGGTTTGCCCATTGATGTTCCAAAAAATTATTATCCAAATGATGACGATACACAATCGCCGATGGTACGGTGGAGAGCTCATGCAAATCTGCTGTATTCTAACTGGTTGAACTACTTCGTGTATCAAACTACACCATATGATATTACAAAGATTCAAAAATAGGTATGTGAAAAGAAATATGATGATCAGACATCAATGATTTGATTTCCTGCTGTATTGCAAAAGGTACTTGTAGATGAAATATTACATAACAAGTACCTTTTTTCATCATATCATAAGATTGTAAGACGAGCAGTATATCGCAATAGTACCATAGAGATTTTCACTTATTCTTTGGTATGATTGGAATTGGCTTGAAATACCATCCAGTGCGCATCCATATAAATATCAATGGTATCATCTGAAGCATATTGATATCCATATCCAAGTCCAAAGTTGGATTGATTATTTTTGCTTGGTATTTCTGAACTTTTTACTGTAGATGTAATTTCTCCATCCATAACACCGCATCGTCCATCTATCTGTGACTCTCTTCCTGTGCCTTGATACAAGGTATCGTTGATCATAACCATTTGTATGACGGTTTTATTTTCTTCTTGATTGGCTGCGTTTATACCAGATGATTTTTTTTGAACAGCATATCCTATTGTACAAAATATCAAGAGCATCATGACAATACATGTTAATTTTTTTTCATATCCATTTCCTCCTTTTTCTAATGTTCGCTCTTATATAGACAGACGATGAATTTTTTAATTTGTTTCACAATAAAATCAGATTTTTCTGATTAGAAATGAAAACGGATGAAAAATGGATACAGCCTTTGATATGGATATATAGTTCCATATCAAAGGCTGTTTTTTGGATGCTATCAATCTTCTGTTATTTTTGTGCAAGAATCGTTGTTTGAAAAAATGGTTATGGTATTTTTCCCTTTTGCTTTGGATTGATACATTGCTGAATCAGCAAATTTATATAGTTTTTCATATAAATTGTCGCCGATGCCTTGCGAAAAAGCAACACCAATGCTGCAAGTAATGGAGATATCACCCGTAGCATGCGGGTATTTTCGAGGAATTTTTTGTAAGAGTTGATTCGCTTTCTCTATCACAAAATCCTGATTTGGAATATGACTCATAAATATAACAAATTCATCTCCGCCCAATCGGCACACATCGCCTGTATGTTCAAATATGCAGTTTAATTCTTTGGCAACGGCGCAAAGACAATGATCTCCTTTATAATGCCCCAGCGTATCATTCAATGTTTTGAAATTATCAAGATCTAATAATATCATTGCACATGATGTCTGATGATGGATGTGCTTTTGTATGGCATATGCCAATGCATTTCGATTCAAAAGACCGGTTAAACTATCTCGTTCACTTAAATAAAGAATTTGCTTTTGTTTTTCAAAATCTTGATATTTTAACCATGAAACACAAAAATTGATTCCAACAGCAATGATGAGTATAAATATATTGTCCAAAACATACATTTTCATCTGATACGTAGATATAAAATCATAGTTTTTAGATAAAGTTAACAGAATATCTGCAAGCAAAGCAAGCATAATAACACATGTATACGTTTTTATGTGTCCGATCATGGTTAACGATGTAGCCAGTATGATACAAATAATTACAGTGTAGGATATATATTCATCATAAAGACAGTATTGTATTTCCAGAATCATGATTACCTGAAAAATATTAAAATATGCCGCAACCAAAGTATACTTTTTGTGCGAACAAAAATAATATTTAAAAGAGAAGTACCAAAACAAAGAAAATAACATTTGCAATACAGAAATCCATACTGCTGTTTGAATGCTTCCCCAATTTGTAAAATATAAAATGCTAACGGTAATAATGTGTATGATAAAGAAGCAAAAAAGACACAATGAGAATATTCGTTGTATCATACATATATATTTTTGTGCATCATCTGTATAATCAATAACATCTTGACGAATTTTTCTATGCAACTGCTTTATATCTATTTTCATAATTTACTCCTTGCTTCAAGATTACACAGTACAATTATGATAAAATGGTTCATATTGTTCCAATCACTATTTTCGCTCTTGTTATACGAATATAGGTTTTGTTTATATTTTACCGTGAAAAAAGTTGCATTGTCAAGAGATGCAAAAGCAACGCAGAGAATTTTTCCGAAGGAATTGTTCGTTTGATGGATGCTTAAAACAAAGCTCTTTTCTTGTATTGGCATATTTACAAAACAGCCTTTCATACCATCATTTCAAATGTATAACCATTCTTTTTCAAATCAAATTTTGGATTTTACAGCGAGGATATAAAAACAGGGTGTGCAAGGATATACAATCATTTTTTGAAAATCAGAATACACAATTGCGTATATCATACAAAAGATGTAAAAATCAAACAAAGTACAATCAATCTTTCTGTTACACCATGGAATCGCTAGGAAATGTTAAAAAATTACAAATTTTTGTTTTTGGGACAATGTGTTGATATGATATTTTCTTATGGATGTGTTTTCCATTCTAAATTGAAAAAAATCATGAGAAAAAACTTACCAATAGGTAAGTATCTTACGAATAAGTGCCTACTTTTTTCAATATATTCTTTTTGCTATAATCAGCTCAAACAGAAGATATTTTGAAATGGCGGAAATACGGGCAATTATATGGTTGCTTGCGGATCTTGAGGCTCTCGATGCTGTTCACCCCATTCACATATTTGATCTAAAATAGGGATTAGAGATTTTCCCCTTTCAGAAAGCTGATATTCGACCTTGGGTGGAACTTGTGGATATTCTATGCGTATGATCAAATGATCTTCTTCCAGTTCTTTCAAGGTTGCACTAAGCGTTTTATCAGAAATAACATTGATAAACCGCTTTATTTCATTGAATCGTGCCACTTCAAAAACAGAAAGTGTATACAATACAACGATCTTGTACTTACCACCGATGATAGAGAGTGTATAATGGAATCCCGAATCTTCCATTCGTGAATTTTGGATAGATTGTAAAAAGCTTTTTCCCATAAAAATTCAGCTCCTTTTTATTATTTTTATAAAAAATATATTGTTTTTATAGAATCATAACAAAGTTGGTATGGTTCGTCAAGAAATAGAGTAACAATCCATTTGATTTACGTGAAATGAGGTGAAGCAGTGAAAAATATAGCAAAGTTATGTGATCAATAAATGATCCTTATACAAAAACAATACAAGATAAAAAAACAGTCAAGAAAGAGGGAAGATTATGGAAGTTCGTAAGGATCAGTTTCACAAAGGACTGATGTTCGGTATTCTGGTAGGTATTGCATGGGGGCTGGATGGTGTATTGATGGGGAGAATAGGAACAAACCCAATATTCACAGATCAGGCGCTTGCACTTTCAAAAGGTGTTTCAGAAACAAGTTTTGCATTTTCGCCGTTGGTTACAGCTTTTTTTCACGAAAGCTTTTGTTTCCTCTGGGTTGCACTGTTTCTATTATTTCGTAAACAGCTGAAGCATGTATTTTATTTGCTGGTACATACAAAAAAAGGGAGAGCAACTGCACTTGCAGCCATTGTTGGCTCTCCGGTTGGTATGAGTGCATATCTTTTGGGCATTAAATATGCAACCGCACCATATGCATCCAGTATTTCTGTTATTTATCCGGGTGTGGGGGCAGTATTATCCTATTTGATTTTGAAAGAAAAATTGTCTTTACGATCTGTAATCGGTATTGTAATCAGTTTGTTTGGTTCTTTTATGTTGGGCTTCAATCCATCTGCTGATGTACCGGATACATTTTTCAAAGGAATTGCATTTGCGGCAGTCGCTGTATTGGGCTGGGCGCTGGAAGGAGTTATCATCGGCTTCGCTATGAAGCACATCAAAGATGAAGATGATGTTCAAGCAGCACCACAACAGCTGTTATGCTTGCGTTATTTTATTTCCATGCTTTCTTATGCAATCATTGTATTGCCTTTCATCAAAGGATATCCGATGGCAGGCGAAATCGTTTCCAGTGGTTTGGTATTCCAGTATGCAGGAATTGCGATTCTGGGTGCAATTACCTATTTATCTTGGTATAAGGCAGTAGATTTGATTGGCGCAGCTATGGGAACAGCATTGAATAGTACAGCTGCACTTTGGACGATCATTTTCAGTGCGGTATTGTTTGGAAACAAGATTACACCTTCTTTGCTGCTTTGGGGTATCGTTATTGTAACAGGTGTATTCATATTTGCAATTGATCCCAAAACATGGATGAAACGGAAAACAGAATAAATACAGGAGGATACGGAAATGTTGAGAGAAGAAATCATCGAAAACATGAAGAATATCGTGGAAAACTGCATGGGAGAAGAAACACCTGCTTGTGTCGCTACTTGTCCAATGCATACGGATGTAAAAGAGTATGTCAGACTGATTCGTGACGGCAAGGGAGAAGAAGCGATTCGTGTGATTCGTGAAAAACTGTTTTTACCGGCTTCGCTAGGCAGAATTTGTGCGCATCCCTGTGAAAAACAATGTAAGTGGAATGAGGCTATGAGTCCTATGTCTATTGCTTCTTTGAAGCGCTATGCGGCAGATCATTTCGACAAAGAATCCGATTGGGATTTGTCAATAAAAGAAGATATGAAAAAATCTGTTGCCGTTATTGGCGCTGGACCATCTGGTTTGCAGGCAGCATTGGACCTGAGAAAAGAAGGTTGCAGCGTAACGGTCTTTGAAAAATTGCCCGTACGTGGCGGTATGATGCGTGTGGGTATTCCGGCATATCGTTTGCCAAAAGATATCCTAGAGCATGAAATCAGCTATTTGGATCGTTTGGGTGTTCGGTTTCGTACAAACTGTGAAATCGGAAAAGATATTACCATGCAGCAGCTTTTGGAAGATTATGATAGCGTAGTGGTTGCCGTAGGAAAACAAGAAGGCAGAGTTGATAGAAGTCTTGCACATTATGATGCAAAGGGGATTTTCAGTGCAGCCGGCTTTTTGAAAGAGGCAGCATTGACAAAGGATGCAAAAGAAGCGGGAAAATCCGTATTGGTTGTTGGCGGTGGCGATGTTGCCATGGATTGTGCAAGAACTGCATTGCGTATCCCCGGTGTAGAAAAGGTGTTTTCTATCTGTCTGGAGGATTCCTTTGAACATATGGCATCTTCTGCGCACGAAATTCAGGGTGCCGTAGCAGAAGGTGTAAAATTCAATCATGCCGAAGCAATACAGAGTATTTCTGTAGATGCAGAAGGTCGTGTTTCTCAAGTAAGATTGAAAAAATGTCTTTCTATGTTTGATGCAGAGGGAAGATTTGCACCGTCCTTTGATGAATCCAATACAAAAGATTTGGAAGTAGATACCATTATATTTGCAATCGGTCAGGGTGTTCAGGCGGATTTTGCGAAAGATATATTGGAACAAAGACCAAACTCCGTTTTTGTTTGTGATAGATTGACGTTGCAGTCTAGCACAAATGAGAAAGTATTCATTGCTGGTGATGCTTCCGGTGAATCTGTCATTGTAATTCAATCTATGGCAACCGGCCGCAGAGCAGCACAGTCTGTGATCCGTTATCTGAAAGGTGAGAGTCTGACAGAAGGCAGAGAGTTGAAAGATACATGGACTTACGAAACAAAATTGCAGATTCCTACAGATTGGACAGAGTTTCCGGAAAGAAGAATGGGGATGCAGGAATTGGATCCCAAGGAAAGAATCCATTCCTTTGATGAAGTTGCTCTGGGCTATACAAAGGAAGAAGCAGAAAAAGAAGCGGACAGATGCAGACAGTGTGAATGTAAGCTGTGCATGAAAGAATGTATCATGCTCAATGATTATACAGACTGTCCAAAGACTTTGTTAAAGGAATACTTGGAAAATGGACTGAAAAACATGGATCCGATGATTGCATATTCTTGCAATGAATGCAGCCAGTGTACCATCAAATGTCCAAATTCCTTCGACCTTAGAAGCAACTTTATGGCTATGAAAGAAGTCTATGCACAAGAAAACGATGGTCTGGTACCATTGGAAAGTTTGCAGGACAGCGATAAAGCGCAGGAAAAAGAATGTGCAGAAGAATACTGTACTGCTGTTGAAGGTAGAATCATAGAAAAATCAGAAAACCAAAAGAAGAAAAAAACAAAATATGTTTTTGTACCCGGCTGTACCATTCCTGCATATACCCCAGAAGGTGTAGAAAATGTTTTGCGTCACCTGAAAGACTCTCTGGGTGAGGAAAATGTAGGTGCAATGCTTCAGTGTTGCGGTAAGGTTACAGGCTTCTTGGGTGAAAAAGAAAAATTTGCGGAAAGAAATAAAAAAGCGCTTGACATCTTAGATGAAATGGGTGCAGAAGTCATCATTACAGTATGCCCTTCCTGCTATAAGATTTTCAAGGCTACCGCAAAGAACCAGAAAGTGATTGCTTATTGGGATTTGATGCATGATTTGATTGGCATTCCTCAAGAAGCAAAAGGAATCGGAGCAACTTCAGATGTTGTATTCAATATTCACGATTCTTGTACAACAAGAGATGAAATTTCTCATCATGAAAGCGTTCGCTGGGTTTTGGATGAGCTTGCATATAAATGGGAAGAAATCGAAAGAAATGGCATGAATACCAGATGTTGTGGTGTTGGTGGCATGGTTTGCAGCTCTAATACAGAACTGTTTGAACGTGTATACACCAGACGTGCATCCGATTTCAATCAGGATCAAGTTTTGACATACTGTGGTTCTTGCCGTGGTACGATCCAAACAGCAGGAAAAGATAGCATTCATATACTTGATTTGTTGTTTGGGCCTACTTATATGAAGGATCAGAAAAAATTCAGAGGTTATAAAACAGAGGATGAAATGTGGGCAAACAGATTGGAAACAAAGGAACGTTTGAATAAATTTAAAAATGTATAATCTATTTACAATTTTTTATAAACATTTGTGTTCAATAGCGCTTTTGCGCTTTGAATAAATCATCCCATCTTTCGCAGTACGAATTTTTCCCCCCAAGAAAATTCGTACTGCTGTTTTATTACAAGGTTTTTGTATACGATTGATAAATGGTTGGTTTCGGAATTTTTTATTGAAATTCCGGATAGATGAGAATATAATAAAATACAAAAAGAATGTACAAATGCCGTTGGCAAAGCGGATCATAGGTGCATATGCTCCCTAAGCCATTGGCTCAAAAACGAATTTTGTAAGGTGAAAAAAATATGAAACATCATCAATATCATCCGAATTTTCCGTTTGTGATACCACCGGAAGAATTCAATAAATATTCTGAAAAAGATTTTCTGCAGTATTGTTTGGGTGCCACCATGTATATGCCGGCAACCAAAGATTGCTTTAAGAAACTTTTGGAAAAAGGTTTTGTGGGTTTGACATCTATTGTTTTTTGTTTTGAGGATGCCTGTCCGGATGATCAGGTGGAATTTGCTGAGAAAAATATACTTCATACCTTAGATGTATTGTCGCAAGCCATCCAAAAAGAAGAAATGACACTGCAAGATTTGCCTTTGATATTTTGCAGGATACGCAATGAGGAGCAATTTGTGCGTTTTTCCGCTCAATTGACAAAAGAGCATGTAAAAATATTGACAGGAATCAATTTCCCAAAATTCAATGCACAAAATGGTTCTCGCTATCTTTCGCTTTTGCGTGCATTGAATACAAAATTTGGCGAAGTATTGTATGGTATGCCCATATTGGAAGATGCCAAAATCGCATTTAAGGAAAGCCGAATGAAAGAATTGTTTTCCATCAAACAAATACTCGATCAAAATAAAGATTTGATACTGCAAGTGCGTGTGGGGGCTACAGATTTTTCTTCCTGCTTTGGTGTGCGTCGTGGTGTGGATTACTCCATTTATGATATTCTGACAGTCAGAGAAATTTTATCGGATATCTGTAATGTTTTTGGCAGATACAATGATTATGTCATTTCAGGTCCTGTATGGGAATACTTTCGGGCAAGCCAGAAAATGATGTTTCAGGATTTACCCAGTTATGATATTGAGGATTGTCTGCTTAAGAGAATTCCGATTGTCAATACAGAAATTGACGGCTTATTGAGAGAGGTCATTTTGGATAAAGCAAATGGCTTTATTGGACGAACGGTGATTCATCCAACGCATGTGAAATATGTCAATGCCATGCAGGCGGTCACAAAAGAAGAATATCAGGATGCCATTGCAATATTGGGGCAGACTTCCGGCGGCGTATTTAAGGGAGAAAGTGGCAATAAAATGAATGAAGTAAAGCCACATACAAACTGGGCAATCAAAACCTATATGAAGGCACGTGCATATGGTGTCATAAAAAATGAAAATAGCTATATCAAATTGTTTTGTACGGATACATAAGCAAAAAACATTGGTTCCAATATACCAATGTAATTTCACAAAAAGAATTCTTGGTCATGTGGCATACGATTACTTTCGAAACATGGTGTCAGTTGTTCTTGGATAGAACTTAATTTTTTGAATATAGATACCCTTTATTTCATGGGTTCAGTGATTCATATGAAATTTTTTGATAGTGCTTAATCCTGTTTCAGGATTTACAGATGTTTTTGAAAGAAAAATATAAATAAATTAATCTATATTTTATCTTTTGAGTAGACGAACGATGTAGAAAGAATTGCGGTATGAAAGGCGGTTGTGTACAGTTTTGTAATATAAGTTAAGATATTCTTTTATGGAACGGGGATTGTATATGAAAACACCAAAAATAAAACTTTCACAATGCATGATTGTGAAAAATGAAGAAAAAAATATTAGACAAGCATTATCTTGGGCAAAAGAAATTGCCTTCGAACAGATTGTGGTAGATACCGGCTCTACAGATCGAACTGTTGAAATTGCACAAGAGCTGGGAGCAAAGGTATATCATTTTGAATGGAAGAATGATTTTGCATCTGCAAAAAATTTTGCTCTAGAACAAGCATCGGGAAATTGGATTGCTTTTTTAGATGCAGACGAATATTTTAGAAAAGAAGATATATCCTATCTATTGGAATATATACAGCAAATAATAAATTATAATAAAAATGCACCTCAAGATAAACAGGTTTACTTGTTAAGGCTTCCTTGTTTACATTTAAATGATGATGGAAAGGTGTTCGGATCCAGTACATTAGATCGTATTTTTCAAAATCGTCCATGGATTCGTTATCAAAATAAGATACATGAAAATCTATGTTCTACAAATTCACAATTTCCGTTATATCACATAATAGGAGATGAACGACTACCAATTTATCATACAGGTTATGCAAGAAAAGTTTTTGAAAACACAAAAAAAGCAGAGCGAAATATCATGATGATAAAAAAGGAACTTGAAGAAAATTCTGAATCTGCCTTATATTGGAGTTATTTAGGGGATTCTTATCAAGCCAATAAGCAAAAAGATTTAGCAGAACAAGCATGGAAAAAAAGTTTGGAATTGGATGATCCTCAATTTGATACAAAGAGAAAAATGGACGTCATAGCTTCTCTATTGCGCATATACATAGATCAACCAGAAAAGAAGGGCGATTTCGAGAATCTATATGAAAGCTATTGTATAGATGGACAAGTTAATGCGGATATTGAATATTGGATGAGTTGTTATTGTATGTTACATACCCGCTATGCAGAAGCAATTGAACATCTTCAACAAGTACTTGATTGTTTATTGGATATACAAAATGCAAATTCATCTTATTCTTCTGGTCGACTTGTGCAAATTTATAAGATGTTGATGCAGGCAAATAATATAGTTGGAAATAAATCTGAAGTTGTACGTTATGCGGTACAGTCTTTACAAGGTGATAACAAACAAGAAGATGTATTGATTGCATTATTATGCTTATTTCAACAAGCTCATGAATCATCAGAGGGGGTATATGGATTTTTATCAAAGTTATATGATTTTAGAGATTTGAGGGATGTGCTTTTTGTTATAAAATGTGCAAAGCTTGCTGATTATCCGATATTTGTTGATTATGCATATGCGCAAATACCCAAAAAAGAAAAGGAGAGATTTGGAATTACAGAATAAGATAAATTATTCCATGAAATTCCTGTTTTAATTGTGAAATACGAAGTGTATAGCTGTATAAGTTGTAATATATAAAATTATATTTTTATACTAAAGTGTAGATATATCAATTTCTCACCACAATTTATGAAAATACTTAATTTTTTGTTTTATTAGACGATAAATAAAACGAACAGATTATTTTCTTAAAAACATAATGTTTTTAAGAAAATACTTATGTTTTTTTCATACATGTCGATATATAGTATAAAGTGAAATATATTATCCGGATATGCATTTCATTTTTTCTATAAACTTTATACTTAAATTATGGCGAAAAGGATGTTCGCCCAAAACAATATGGAGGTTATATTATGAGAATTCAACACAACATTGCAGCAATGAACTCCCACAGACAGCTGGGTGGCAACAACACAGCACTGAGCAAAAACTTGGAAAAACTGTCTTCTGGTTACAGAATCAACCGTGCAGGTGACGATGCAGCAGGTTTGGCAATTTCCGAAAAAATGCGTGCGCAGATCAAAGGTCTGGAAACAGCTTCCAAAAATGCAAACGATGCCATCTCTTTGGTACAAACAGCAGAAGGCGCTTTGACAGAAGTACATTCTATGCTGAACAGAATGGTGGAACTGGCAACACAGTCTGCAAACGGTATTTATAACGACAAAGACCGTGCAAACCTGCAGGCAGAGGTGGTACAGCTGAGAACAGAAATTGATAGAATCGGTGACTCTACAAACTTCAATGGCACAAAATTGTTGGATGGATCTTTTAAAGGCAAGAATATGCAGATTGGTGATTCTGAATCCGATACATTGACCATTACAATCAATTCCATGAAGTCAGCTGCAGGTGCATTGGCGATTAATGCCGTTGATATTTCTACAACAGGTGGTAACAATGGTGCATCCAAAGCAATCAAAACCATCAAGGATGCAATTGATACCGTATCCACACAGCGCGGTAATTTGGGTGCAATGCAGAATAGATTGGAACATACCATCAACAACTTGGATGTTGCAAACGAAAACATTACAGCAGCAGAAGCACGTATCAGAGATACAGATATGGCAAGAGAAATGATGGCATATACAAAGAACAACATTTTGACACAGTCTGCACAGGCGATGCTGGCACAGGCAAATCAAGTGCCTCAGGGTGTTCTGCAGTTGTTGCAGTAATCGGATGGTGAAAACTATTTTTCCATCAATGATATAAAAATCAAATCATTACATCTTCTTCTCAGAAGAAGATTTGTTTGTAAAGGTTAATACTTAATTATGGCGAAAAGGATGTTCGCCCAAAACAATATGGAGGTTATATTATGAGAA
>JAHHTU010000018.1 GCA_020024455.1 Anaerotignum sp.
GTGTTTCATATTCAACGTGAGCTGTGGAAATTGTGATACCACGTTCTCTTTCTTCTGGAGCTTTGTCGATGTTTTCAAAAGCAACTGCTTCACCAATCTGGTATCTTTCATGCAGAGTTTTTGTAATCGCTGCTGTCAAAGTTGTTTTACCATGGTCAACGTGACCGATAGTACCAATATTCATATGAGGTTTGGTTCTTTCAAATTTTTGTTTTGCCATTTTTAATATCCTCCTTCAAAATTTGACTAAGGCAATAACGATGTCATACATTTTCCAAAAAAAACGTATCTATCGTCATTTATTATATAGAACTTCTAAACTTTTTTCAAGTCTAAAATGCAATTATATGCTGTTTTTGACAATTATTTTCTGCCTTCCAACACTTTTTCTTGTACAGATTTCGGGCAAGGTTCATAATGGTCAACTTCCATTACATAGTTACCACGACCCTGAGATTTGGAACGCAAGTCTGTGGAGTAACCAAACATTTCAGCCAAAGGCACGAAAGAGTGGATAACTTGTACACCGTTTCTTGCTTCCATACCTTCGATACGACCACGACGAGAGTTGATATCACCAATAACGTCGCCCATGTATTCTTCCGGTACAGTTACAGTTACTTTCATGATAGGTTCCAACAATACTGCGTCACCTTTTCTCATTGCTTCTTTGAAAGCCATAGAACCGGCAACTTGGAACGCTGTTTCAGAGGAGTCAACTTCATGGTAAGAACCATCGTAAACTTCCGCTCTTACGCCCAATACAGGATAGCCGCCCAAAATACCGCTCTGCATTGCCTGTTGGATACCTTTATCAATCGCAGGGATATATTCTTTTGGAATAGAACCACCCACTGTGCTGTTTACAAATTCATAGCTGTTTTCTGCATCTGTGGAGATAGGGAAGAATTTCACTTTACAGTGACCATACTGACCTTTACCACCGGACTGACGTACAAATTTACCTTCTACGTCAACAGCTTTGCGGAATGTTTCTTTGTATGCAACCTGAGGTGCACCAACGTTTGCTTCCACTTTGAATTCTCTCAACAAACGGTCAACAATGATTTCCAAGTGCAATTCACCCATACCGGAAATGATTGTGTCGCCTGTTTCGCCATCTGTATAAGTTTTGAATGTAGGGTCTTCTTCTGCCAATTTTGCCAAAGCGATACCCATTTTATCTCTACCTGCTTTTGTTTTTGGTTCAATCGCAACAGAGATAACAGGTTCAGGGAATACCATGGATTCCAAAATAACTTCATGGTCTTCGTCACAAATGGTATCACCAGTTGTTGTCAATTTGAAACCAACCGCAGCAGCAATATCACCTGCATATACTTTGTCGATTTCTTCTCTGTGGTTTGCGTGCATCTGCAAAATACGACCTACACGTTCTTTTTTACCCTTTGTAGAGTTGTAAACGTATGTGCCGGCGTCCAATGTACCGGAGTAAACACGGAAGAATGCCAATTTACCAACGAAGGGGTCATTCATGATTTTGAATGCCAAAGCAGAGAAAGGTTCTTCATCGGAAGAATGTCTTTCCACTTCTTCTTCTGTATCAGGGTCGATACCTTTGATTGCAGGAATATCAATAGGAGCAGGCATATAGTCGATAACGCCGTCCAACAATTTCTGCACGCCTTTGTTTCTGTATGCGGAACCGCAGAATACAGGAACCAAATCGCAGTTGATACAAGCTTTACGCAAAGCAGCTTTCAATTCTTCTTCGGAGATTTCTTCTTCTGCAAAGAATTTTTCCATCAAAGCTTCATCTGTTTCACAGATAGCTTCTACCATTTTTGCTCTGTATTCTTCTGCTTTATCCAAATAATCTGCTGGGATTTCTTCTTCATCTACTTCTTTACCCAAATCATCTTCGTAGATATAAGCTTTCATTTTCATCAAATCAATAATACCAACGAAATCGCTTTCTGTACCGATAGGCAGTGTCACTGCTACGGGAGAACAGCCCAATCTGTCTACCATCATTTGCAATACGTTGTAGAAGTTTGCACCCATGATGTCCATTTTGTTTACAAATGCCATTCTGGGTACGTTGTAGTTGTCCGCCTGACGCCATACTGTTTCAGACTGAGGTTCTACACCACCTTTTGCACAGAATACACAAACGGCACCGTCCAATACACGCAGAGAACGTTCTACCTCTACTGTAAAGTCAACGTGACCTGGTGTATCAATGATGTTTACCCTATTATCATTCCACTGACAAGTTGTTGCTGCGGAAGTAATTGTGATACCTCTTTCCTGTTCCTGTTCCATCCAGTCCATGGTTGCAGTACCTTCGTGTGTATCACCAATTTTGTAGCTACGACCTGTGTAGAACAAAATACGCTCTGTAAGCGTTGTTTTACCAGCGTCAATATGTGCCATGATACCAATATTTCTGGTTTTGGCAAGCGGAAACGCTCTGTTTGCCACGTTTACTCCTCCTTCTTATATTTAAAATTGGGCAATGCCCGAAAAGACTTGTAAGCAGTCTTTCCGGAATTGCCGTAATCCATACATTATTTTCTTTTTGATTACCATTTGAAATGGGAGAAAGCTTTGTTTGCTTCTGCCATTTTGTGTGTTTCGTCTTTCTTTTTGCAAGCGCCGCCTGCATTGTTCAGTGCGTCCATGATTTCCGCAGCCAAACGGTCAACCATTGTTTTTTCGCCACGTTTTCTAGCGTAAACAGTCAACCATCTCAGACCTAATGTCTGTCTTCTTTCAGGTCTGATTTCCATAGGTACTTGGTAAGTAGCACCACCCACACGGCGTGCTTTTACTTCCAATACTGGCATGATATTGCCCAAAGCTTCTTCAAAAGCTTCCAAGCCTTCTTTACCTGTTTTTTCAGCTACTTTATCGAATGCACCATAAACGATTTTTTCGGCTACACCTTTTTTACCGTCCAGCATTATGCTGTTGATGAGTTTTGTAACCAGTTTGCTGTTGTAGATAGGGTCAGCTAAAACCTCTCTTTTTGCAACATGTCCTTTTCTTGGCACGATTCTTCCCTCCTTAATGAATAATGATATTCTCGGTACTTCACAGACCGAAACGCCTGTGTTTTCATGCCTTATCACAAACTTTATATCCGTCCTCTAAGCAATCGCAGATTGTATTGATTGGTATAAGGCATTTCTTATTTTGAAATTTTTATTATGCTATCTTACTTTTTGTTTGCTTTGGGGCGTTTTGCACCGTATTTGGAACGTGCTTGCATTCTGTTTGCAACGCCTGCGGTATCCAATGTACCTCTGATGATGTGGTAACGCACACCAGGCAAGTCTTTCACCCTACCGCCTCTAATCAGAACAACGGAGTGTTCTTGCAGGTTGTGGCCTTCACCGGGGATATAAGCTGTTACTTCAATCCCGTTGGAAAGACGTACTCTGGCAATTTTTCTCAAAGCGGAGTTAGGTTTTTTTGGTGTAGATGTTTTTACTGCTGTACATACACCACGTTTCTGAGGAGAAGAAACATCAGTCGCTTTTTTCTGCAAAGAGTTCAAACCTTTCTGCAAAGCGGGTGCTGTGGATTTTTTCTCAACAGTCTGTCTGCCTTTTCTTACTAACTGGTTAAATGTTGGCATTAAAATGCACCTCCTTATAGAAATCATACTTTCTGCTTTTGCATTACAATTCGTATGTTTACGTTGCGGTCACATCTGCTTAGAAAGATATTGCCCGCAGACACTAAAAAATTTTATCACCCAATTTTTCAAAAGTCAATACTTATTTTTGCAGAAAACCTTTATTTTATCGGAATTACACCCCTTTTCGTCTTTGTATACAAAAAAGAAGGTATTTTTTGTCATTTTGCATACAAAATCCCGAAACTTTTTTTAAAAAAAATGAGATGCCGTATTACGACATCTCACCGGAAACTTTCTTATTGAAAAATTAAGCTTCTTCTGTTGCTTCCACAGCATCTTTGTTTTCTTCTGCGGGAGCTTCTGCCTGTCTTTTGGAAAGGCTGATTTTTTTCTGGTCTGTGTTTACTTCCAGAACTTTCACTTTGATGATTTCGCCAACTTTCAATTCATCTTCGGGTTTTACAACGTGTTTGTTTGCAATCTGAGAGATATGCACCAAACCATCAACGCCTTCTTCCAATTCCACAAATGCACCGAAAGGTACCATACGAACAACTTTACCTTCTACGATTGTACCAGCTGCATATTTTTCAGCTGCAATTTTCCAAGGGTTGCTGTCTGCATCTTTCAAGGACAAGCTGATTTTGCCTTTTTCTTTGTCTACGTCCAAAACAAATACTTCTACTGCTTGACCTTCTTTCAACAATTCTTTCGGGTTGGAAATTCTGCCCCAGCTCATTTCGGAAATATGAATCAAACCATCAATGCCGCCCAAATCCACAAATGCACCGAAATCTGTCAATCTGCTTACAGTACCATTTACTTTTGTGCCAGCTTGGATTGTTTCGAACAAAGCCGCACGTTTTGCAGCGATTTCCTGTTCTACCAAAGCTTTTCTGCCGCCAATGATACGACGTTTTACTCTATCCATTTCAATGATGTTGAATTCCAATTCTTGACCATTGAATACGCTCAAATCTTCAATAAATCTATTAGAAACCTGAGAAGATGGAATGAATACGTTTACGCCGTTTACAACTGCAATCAAACCGCCTTTTACAACCTGTGTCACTGTACCGGTAACCACAGCTTTGTCGTTGTAAGCCGCTTCGATTTCTTCCATGCCTTTTTGTGCTTCGATACGTTTTCTGGACAACATTACGTTACCATCACCATCGTTTACACGAACAACGAAAACTTCGATTTCATCTCCGGGTTGAACTGTTTTGCTTGGAATAACGGTTGGGTCACTGCTGAATTCGCCTCTGGAAATCACACCATCGGATTTGTAACCCAAGTTTACAGATACTTCTTCATTCACAACCTGAATGACAGTGCCTTTTACAACGTCACCTGTGTGCAATGTAACAAGGCTTTCTTCTAACATTTGTGCAAAAGAAATTTCCTCACTTCCTCCTAAATTTTGAACTGCATTTTCTAATGCTTCACTCATAGTACCAACTACCTCCTTAATTATTGCAGGTGGTGTAGACGCACCCGCAGTTATCCCTATTTTATCATTCTTTTCAAAATTATTCAACACCAAATCACAAATTGTTTCAATATGCACCGTATTTTTGCAATTTTTTTTGCAAATTTCTACCAATTTTTGTGTATTCGAGCTGTTTTTTCCACCTATGACAATCATTTTTTCCATTTCTTGGGAAAGACATTCCGTTTCTTTCTGTCTGGTTTCGGTTGCGGAACAAATGGTATTGTGTACTTCCATCTGCACACCTTTGTGCTCTAATATATTCAAAATATGTTCAAATTTGGATTGTCTGTATGTTGTCTGCACCACAATGGCATATATTTTGTCTGTGGAAATTTCGGTCTGTTCTGCCGCTTTTTCGTCAGCCAATATGATGGCATCTGTACACCAACCTGCAATTCCCTGCACTTCTGGGTGTGTACTGTCCCCCACAATCAAAATCCCTTTGCCTTCTTCTTGTTGCTGATGGACGATTTCATGTATTTTTTTCACAAACGGACAAGTACCGTCCAATATCTGCAATCCTTGTGCCTGTGCTTTGTCGTACAATGCTTTTCCCACACCATGGGAACGAATCAACAAAGCAGCATTTTTTATATTGTCCAAATCTTCCACAATCTGCAATCCTTTTTTTTGCAAATCATCGGTTACGGTTTTGTTGTGTATCAGTTGTCCATAGGAATAAATGGGCTGATTTTTTTCAATCGCCTGATATGCCATTTCAATCGCACGTTTCACACCAAAACAAAATCCGGCTGATTTTGCCACTTTTATTTCACTCATACCGGCACCTTCATTTCTCTTACTTTTTGCATCACATTTTCTGTAATTTCTTCCATCAATTCTGTTGTTACTTTTTGCCCTTTGTATGCATCTAAATAGATGGGCTTTCCATATCGAATATACACTTTGGAACGGAATTTATGTTTACTGCTGACTGCCACCGGCACAATGGGGGCATCAGCTTTGAGTGCAAACAATGCAACCCCTGCTTTTGCTGCTTTTGCTTCTCCCTCTTTCACACGGGTACCCTCCGCAAAAATCCCCAGCACTTCTCCGCCTTTCAAAATTTTGATTGCGGTTTTGAGTGCTTTCATATCCATTGCGGCTTCTCTGTCCACAGGAAATGCCTTCATGGCATACATCAGCTTGGACAACAACGGTTTTGCAAACAATTCCTTTTTTGCAATATATCTGACTTCTCTTTTTGTAAATGCCGCCATGGTAAATGGGTCATAATTGCTCATATGGTTACAGCACATAACAACACCACCCTCTGTGGGGATATTTTCCTGCCCCTCAATATCCATACGAAACATCACTCTGTAATATAATTTTACAAACACTTTTATCAATGGGTATATTGACATTTTTAATCACCTCATTTTGTTTTTTCCGTTATGATTTCCAATATTTTTTCTGTCACAGTTGCAATATCCAAACCTGTGGAGTCCAACACCACCACATCTTCTGCTTTGCAAAGCGGGCTGTGTTCTCTGTGCATATCCTGATAATCTCTTTGGGCAATGGCTTTTTCCACACTCTCCAAATCCGCTTGTTTTCCTTGTGCTTCCAATTCGCCCAAACGTCTTTTTGCACGTTCTGACACGCTGGCGTCCAAATAAATTTTCACTTGTGCATCGGGCAATACCTTTGTTCCAATGTCTCTGCCGTCCATAATCACATCATGTGCTTTTGACAACTGTTGTTGTATCTCCACCAATTTTTCCCGTACCTTGCTGTATGCCGCCACAACCGATGCTCCTGCACCGATTTCCTGGGTACGAATTTTTTCTGTGACATCTTCTCCGTACAAAAAAATATGTTGTCCGCCTGTTTGCGGTAATATTTTCATATCCAAATGTTCCAACACTGCCAAAACCGCTGTTTCGTTTTCCAAAACTACACCTTGTTTCATGCAGGCAAATGCCACACTGCGGTACATCGCCCCTGTGTCAATGTATAATATCCCCAATTTTTTTGCAATTTCTTTTGCAACCGTACTTTTGCCGGAACCGGCTGGGCCATCAATCGCCACTGCAATATTTTGTTTCATACGCCATTCCCTCCATTTTCGCCGCCCACACTGTCGCCTGCCGCATATCCTGTGGAAAATGCAATCTGCAAATTAAATCCGCCTGTGTATGCGTCCACGTCCAATACTTCGCCGACAAAATATAGCCCTTTTACCAATTTGCTTTCCATGGTTGCGGGGTCAATCTCATCTACACAAATCCCCCCACTGGTGATGACTGCCTCGTTGTATCCTGTCACACCTGTAATGGTCAAGGGCAACGCCTTTATCAAATGCAGCAATGTTTTGCGTTCTTCTTTTGTAATCAGATTTACTTTTTTATCCGGTGCAATGTTGGATAACGCCACAATCACCGGAATGAGCTTTTGCGGCAGCAAATCGCCCAAGGCATTGCGAAAATCTTTGTTGTGATATTTTTCAAAATCCCGTAACAATCTTTGGTCTAACATTTTTTCGTCCAATGCAGGTTTTAAGTCAATGGTCAAACGATATCCTTTTTCGGTATCTTTCAAAATATGCCTGCTTGCACTCAAAATCACAGGGCCGGAAACGCCGAAATGTGTAAACAGCAACTCACCAAAATCTTCATATACAGATTTCCCTTTTTCGTTGTAAATATGAATGGCGATATTGCGTAAGCTCAACCCCATCAATGCCTTGCACCAATCTTCTGCCACTTTCAAAGGCACCAATGACGGATATAATTTTGTCACCGTATGCCCTGCCGCTTTTGCCATACGATACCCGTCACCTGTCGAACCGGTATTGGGATAAGACAAACCACCCGTTGCCACAATCACTGCATCAAAATCCCATTCTGTCCCATTTTGCAACACAAGCCCTTTGATGTTGTTGTCTTTTATCACAATTTCCTCCACATTGCTTTGCAAATGCATGGATACCTTGTTTTTTCGCAAATATGTTTCCAAAGCGTTTACCACATCTTGGGAGTGGTCAGAAACCGGAAACACACGATTTCCACGTTCCACCTTTGTTTCCAGTCCCAATTCCTGTAACAACGTTCGCAATGCTTGGTTATCAAAACGATAAAACGAACTATACATAAAATAAGGATTCCCCGGAATATTATCCAAAAAATCATCAATATCTCCATTATTTGTCACATTACAGCGACCTTTTCCCGTAATCAGTATTTTTTTACCGATGCGATTGTTTTTTTCAAACAAATGTACTTCATGTCCACGTTCTGCGGCACGTCCTGCCGCCAATAGCCCAGCCGCACCCGCACCAATGACTGCCGTTTTCATTTTGCTTTATTCTCCTCTTTCCATAAATCTGCCCATTCCAAATGTGCTTTATCATTCAACGTCATCAAAATCCTTTTTCCATCTTCCATCACATCAACGGTTGTAATGGCAGTATTGGTCAACCAGGTTTTGCGATAAAATGTCAAATCCATACCCAATATACCAACCAGCATCACTCGCAACAATCCACCATGGGAAACAATCGCAATATGTTCACCTTTGTGTTTTTCCAACAACGCCTCAAACCCAGCCACAGAACGCTCCATCACTTTGTCGAAAGAGCCTTCCCCCGGAAATGGGTGCAAAAACGGATTGTCAAAAAATTTCTGATAACTTTCTCCGTATTCCTGTTGTAATTGTGAAATGGTTTTGCCTTCCCATTCTCCGAAATGAATTTCCCGAAAATGCTCGTCCGTTTGTAAGGGGATACCGGTTTCTTTTGCGATGGCTTCTGCCGTTTTCATGGCACGTTGCAACGGAGAAACATAAATGGCATCTAAGGGCAGATGACGAAACCGTTTTCCCAATAACGCCGCTTGTTCTACCCCTGTTTCAGACAATGCAATATCTGTCATGCCTTGATATTTCCCCTCTTCATTCCATTGTGTTTTCCCATGTCGAATGAGATAAAATCTTGTTTTTGCTTGTTTTTTCAAATCCTATCACCTTTTTTATATGTATTTTTATCAAAACAACAACCGCCTAACGCAATATCGTTAGACGGTTTTTCATGCAATCCGCCCGATTGAAGTAGCAGACCGTTTTCTTTGTTTCATTGTAAAAAGCAATCTCACAACTTCTTCAAATACTTGACTTCTTTTTCTGTCAAATGTCTGTATTTTCCTTTTGGCAAATCTCCCAACTGCAAATCCCCTGTTGCCACACGTTTGAGTTGTGCCACAGGGTGTTTCATTGCCTCGCACATTTTTCTGACCTGTCTGTTTCGTCCCTCGTGAATGGTAATTTCAACCGTACAAAATCTTTGGTCTTTTTCTTTTTCCAAAATTTGAATTTTTGCAGGTTTTGTTTTTCTGCCGTCCACAATCATACCACGACGAAATTTCTGTAATTCCGTGATATTTGGCACACCATACAATTTTGCAATATATGTTTTGTCCACATCATGTTTGGGGTGTGTCAATTTGTATGTCAAATCCCCGTCATTTGTCAAAAGCAGCAATCCCGATGTGTCATAATCCAAACGTCCCACAGGGAAAACACGTTCTTTGACATCTTGCACCAAATCCAACACCGCAGGACGACCAAACTGTTCTTTTGCGGTTGTCACATACCCTTCCGGTTTGTGCAATAAAATATATACTTTTTTGGTTTCTGCCACACACACTTCTTTGTTATCAAATGTCACTTTATCTTTTTGTGGTGTCACTTTCACACCCAATTCTTTCACGACAATTCCGTTGACCTGCACACGACCTTCCTGTATCAGCTGTTCTGCTTTTCTTCTGGACGCAATACCGGCATCTGCCAAATACTTCTGCAATCTGATTTCCATATTCGTTCTCTCCGCCTTTCCTTGCAATCAGTATACAAAAGAATTTCCACAAAGTCAAAACAAAAGGCAGTGTTTTCTGATTTTCTGTCTCAGTATACCGTAAAATTACACCAATTTTCCCATAATTGCCGCAACCATTCCGAAAAAGTATATCGGTTGGCACATTCTCCTGCCACAATATCTATATTCTGCAATACTTCTCCCTGCAATACAACATCCATCGTCCCAATTTTTTCCCCTTTTTCGATGGGTGCCTCCATCATACTGGGTAAATGCGGTATCATTTCGATTTGTTCCAGTTCTGTTTCCGATAATAACATTTCATATCCATCTGCCAATACGCCATGGATATATGCTTTCGGGGAGCGATGCACTGCCACATCAGCAATGGTCATGCCTTTTTTGACCACTTCTTGTTTGGTATACTGTGCAAAACCATAATCCATCAATGTTGTGGTATCCGTCCATTTTGCCTTTTTGCCTCTGTCGCCCCAGCCACAACCCAACACCACACTCACCAGCATCACATCATTTTGTTCTGCTGCCCCCACAAAGCAATTTCCTGCCTTATTGGTATATCCTGTTTTGACACCCAATGCCCCGCTGTACATTTGCAAAAAACGGTCTGTATTGACGGCTGTATGTACCCTTTTTTTCGTCACATCAGAAAATGTAATGGAAGGTGTTGCCACAATTTCCCGAAACATGGGATTTTGCAATGCATATCCTGTAATCAATCCCATATCATACGGTGTGGCATGGTGCTGTTCTTTTGTCAAATGACTGTCCAACCCATTGGGCGAACCAAATACCGTATCTTTTGCCCCGATTTCTGCGGCTTTTTTTGTCATTGCTTCACAAAATGCCTCCACAGAACCACTTACGTGTTCTGCCAATGCCACAGCCGCATCGTTATAGGATTTTAACATCATCGCCGTCAGCAAATCTTTCACATACCATTGTTCTCCCTCCAACAAATCCATTTGCACGTCCGGTTGTTTTGCGGCATTTTTGCTTATAGTCACCACATCATATAAATCTGCCTGCTCCAACACCAATATTGCTGTCATAATTTTGGTTGTACTTGCCATTTCCATCGGTGTTTGTGCTTCTTTTCCCCAAAGCAACCGCCCCGTTTTCCCATCTAACAACGCCGCTCCCTGTGCCGCAACCGATGGCTCTTTTGGGATTGACTGTTTTGGTTCTTCTGCCCATGTGGCTTGTGTCATGAGCAAAGACAATATCACAACCGCAATATTCATTCGGATTTTTTTCATATCCATTCCCCCTCTTGTCTATTCTATGCGGTGTGTTTTTGTTTTTGCATATAAAAAAGCATGGGGGTTCCCATGCTTTTCTCATTCTTCTTTCAGCAATCCGCTATCGTCCTCCAACGGTGGCAGCTCTTTGACGGAGTGAAATCCGAAATATCTCAAAAAATCCTCTGTCGTACCCAACAAAATCGGTTTCCCCGGAGCATCTAATCGCCCCACTTCGCACACCAATTTCTTCTCCATCAATTTTGATACAGCGTGTTCTGCACTCACGCCACGAATATCTTCGATTTGCCCTTTTGTAATGGGTTGTTTGTATGCGATAATGGCAAGCGTTTCCAATAACGACTGCGTTAAGCCCTGTCGCTGCGGACTGCGGTACATATTGCGAATGTATTCAAAACAATGGCTTGCCGTACACATTTGATATGCTCCGTTGTACTCCACAATCCGAATCCCTCTTTGTTCTGTTTCATATTTATCTGCCAATGATTGCACAATGGCTTTTGCGGTTGCCTTATCCATTTCAATCGTTTGTGCAATCGCAGACAATGAAACAGCATCGCCTGATATAAACAACAAAGACTCTACAACCGCTTCCAGTTGTTCCAACCTCATACCATATCCCTTTCTTTTGTATCCTGATACTGTGTAATCATAATTTGTGAAAACGTTTTTTCTTGATAAATTTGGACTTCTTTTCTCTTAATCAATTCCAACAGTGCCAAAAATGTCACCACTTTTTCAATTTTTCTTGTTTTTGTGCGAAACATATCCGTAAACACAATTTTGGGCTGTAATATCAACAAATCCCGTATATAATCCATTTTATCCTGCATGGTAAACAATTCCCGCTCCACTGCACGAAAAGAGCTACGGACATGGTCTACCTTTGCTTCTTTGCGTGCCATCACTTCCTGAAACACATGAAACAAGTCGTCAATGGTAACCCCCATCAAAAAATCCTCCAAGGGTTGTTCTTCTTTTTCACGCAATTTTGCAATGGCTTTATCCGCCTCTTTGTATAACACCATCGCCGCATATTCTTCCCGTTCTTTCCAGTTGGTTGTGATTTGTTTGATTTTTTTGTATTCCAATAATCGCTCTACCAATTCCGCTCTGGGGTCAATTTGTTCTTCTTGTAGCACTTCTTTTTTCTGTGTTGGCAACAACATTTTGCTTTTGATTTCCAAAAGCGTTGCCGCCATCAGCAAAAATTCACTGATACCGTCCATATTGCGGTCTTGTGCCGCCTCCAAATACGCCAAATACTGTTCGGTCAATGTTGCAATGGGAATATCATAAATATCAATTTCATTTTTTTCAATCAAATGGTACAACAAATCCAAAGGCCCTTCAAAGGCATCTAATCTGATTGTCACACTTTGCATCACGCAACACCCTTACCATATAAAAAACACTTTTCCCAAAAATTGAATGACCGTCATGGTAATGGTTTGAAAAATACCACCGAAAAAGCCAAAAAACATCAGGAACAAAAACAACATTTGTATCATTTTTTCATACTGCATATAGCTAAAATATTTGTTGGACGGTAAAGTTACAGAAAGCACTTTCACACAATCCATCGGTGCAACAGGCAATACGTTGTAAACGGCAATCCCTACATTATATACACAGGCATAATGCAACATGGTGCTTACCATCTGTGGCAATGGCAATTTTACCCAAAGTGCCAAAAAGATAACACCCAGCATCAAATTTACCACAGAAGGCAATATTGCCACAAGCAATGTATCTCTTTTTCTGTTTTTGTAATACAATGCACTGGTTTCCACCGGTTTCCCCCAACCAAACCCCTGTGTATAAAACAATAATAAAAATCCAATCGGTTCAAAATGTTTACAGGGATTGAGTGTCAACCGCCCTTGACTTTTGGGGTAATTGTCCCCAAATGCAGCAGAAACTGCCGCTCTTGTAAACTCATGCATGGTTGTTGCAATCAACAAACCGGGTATACTACATAAAAATACGAATAAATAATTGGCTGTCATTTGTAAAATCCTTTCTTGTTACAATTTTTTTCATGATACCAAACTTTTTTTATCAAGTCAATTCTGTAAGAAAAAAGCGTGTGGGTTCACACGCTTTTAACACCATTTGGAAAGCAACCGCCACAACATGGTTTCGATATTGATTTTATCCACACTTTTTGCCACTTTCAAATCCACACGTCCCACTTCTTCATTTTCTATGTAATAGACCATTTCTCCCACTTTGGTATCCATGGCAACGGGTGCCTGCACCGTAGGAATCAGCTCTGTTTTGGTTTCCCATTTTTGTTCTGTTCCCTTTGGAATCAGTACGGATATTTCTTCGGCTGTCACTGCCTCTACACTGTCTTCCATACCTTTTTCCACTGCCACCTCTCCCACAACATAGCCTTGTTCCCGTCCTTTTTCAATCCCGTAATTTGCAAAGCCATAATCCAATAATTGCATCACTTCTCGAAATCTTGTTTTGAAATCCGGTGCTGCCATCACCACAGCAATCAACTCCATACCATCTCTTTGTGCTGTCCCTGACAAGCAGTATAAAGCGTTGCCGGTAGAACCTGTTTTCAATCCCGTTGCTCCCTCATACCATTGTATTAACTTATTGGTATTGGTCAGCCCGAATGTTTCCTCTCCACGTCTTGTGCGATGTACGATGCTGTCTTGCCATGTGGTGGTATACTCTTTTAACTTGGGGAAATTTTGTATCAGTTCCCTGCTCATCAATGCAATGTCATATGCACTGGTCATATGCCCATCGGTGTCCAATCCACAGGCATTGACAAAATTTGTATCCTGCATACCCAATGCTTTTGCCCGTTCATTCATTTTTTGCACGAAGGCATCTTCACTGCCTGCCAAAAATTCTGCCATTGCCACTGCGGCATCATTTGCCGATGCAATGGCAATACATTTTGTCAAATCTGCGGCTGTCTGTGTTTCGCCTTCTTCCAAAAACACCTGCGAACCACCCATCGAAGCGGCGTGTTCACTAACCTGCACCATATCTGACCATGCAAATTTTCCATCTCGTTCTCCCTCATAAATCAAAAGCATTGTCATCACTTTTGTGACACTGGCAGGCGGCAAAACCGCATGGCTGTTTTGTTCATATAAAATACTGCCTGTTGCGGCGTCCATCAATATGGCACTTTTGGATTGCAACCCCAAATCTGCAATATTTTCATATTGTTTCGGTGCAGCCCATGCAGACAAACAAAATCCCAAGCAACAACAAATCGTCAGTATTGCCCCTTGTAATTTTCGTTTCATACCAAACCCCTCCGTATTTATCATGATTAAATTTTATGTCCGATACTTGTGGGATATGTGTTTTTTGTAACAACTTCTTATGTAAGAGAGCGAATATTCGCTCCCAAACCATGTGTATTCAATAATTTTCTGCTTTTCTTTCAAAATATCCTTGTGGGTGTTCGCAAACAGGGCATTTTTTCGGTGCTTCTTTTCCTACATATACAAAGCCACAGTTTCGGCAAACCCAAACCGTTTGCTCCGTATCTGCAAACACTCTTTTTTCCTGTAACAATTTTAACAGTGTTGCATACCGTTCTTCATGCTGTTTTTCCACCGATGCCAAATTTTTGAAAAAGATGGCAATATCGCCAAAGCCTTCCGCTCTTGCGGTTTCCTCCATTTCTTGATAAATATCTGTCCATTCTTCCCGTTCCCCATTTGCACCCGCTTTCAAATTCTCTTCTGTATCGCCAATTCCACCCAAAAAACGGAAAATCTGTTTTGCGTGCTGGCGTTCGTTATACGCCGTTTCTTGGAAATAGCCGCCGATTTGCTCATATCCCTCTTTGGACGCCTGTTGTGCAAAAAAATCATATTTATTTGCCGCCATAGATTCCCCTGCAAATGCCGCCAACAAATTTTGTTCTGTTTTTGTGCCTTTCAAACTCATATCATACACCCTTTCTGATTTTTTCATATCTTCATATTGTCCCAAAATACAACCAGTTATACCCAAATTTTCAATTTCCGAAAACGATTTTTCTGATGTGATACTTGTTCCCCCATCGGCTTTACAGTATAATACATACTGAAACCATAAAGAAAGGAGATATATATTGTGCAAACAAACACCGTAGAACAAAAAATCAGAAATCTTTCTGCCGATTATATTTATCAACAATCCATTGGCAGTTTATTGCTTTTATTGATGAGTACTATGGAAGATGTGGAAAAAGGGGAACAATGTTTGCCTTACCCCATACATGATGACATTTTATCCATCAAAAAAGAAATATTGCACACAACATTGACATTGGAAGAACTTTTAGATGGGGAACAATCCGACAGAACCGCTGCATTGGAGCATTGTATGTTGTTGAAAAAGCAACTGTTTGCCATTTATGAAACCATATACAGTTATTTTTCACAATGGAATGTTGCTTCCACATTGGTCAGCGACCAAATCGCCATTCGCAAATACAAAGAAGAACAAATTTCAGACGAAAAAATAGACTGGTCCTTGTTCTTTGCCGACTGTCATACATTCATGGAAGAACAAAAAACATTGCTGGAACAAAAAACCGCTATGGGAAAATTGCTCCAATGCCTGCCTTTGCATATGGCACGAGAAAAATATTATGACATCATACAACAAAGTTTACAGGCAGCATTTGCAGGGGAAAGCAAAGCACTCATTTCTTGCTCTTTGCGTGCATTTGAAGGGTTCTGTTGTCCACAAAGCAATCCCCTGTATGGAAAATATTTTCCGGAAATTGCAACCTATATCGGAGAAAAACGCATGGCATTGCCTCACAACATGGACGATGAAACATTGCACACTTATTATGACTCCCTCAAAGAAGCGTTGCAACAACTGCAAGACATCGAAGAATATTTCTCCTGTATGCTGCATGATATCAATTCTTTGATTTTGCTGTTATATTTAACCTATTCCTTCAAAGATTTGACAGAAAGTACCGCATCTTACAACGATTTGTACCATGCTGTTTGCGATTTCTTTAACGGTGAATGGAACGAAACGGAAAAAGCCGCTTTCTTGGAAACACTGACCGAACAGCTGGAAGAAGCAGTAGAACCTGTCATTGACAAAGCAAATGCGATTGCAAGAGAAGAATATGCTTTGTTGGAAAATGTAAAAACATTTGCAGCATTTGCAGAAGAAACACAAAAAGTATTGTGGACAGAAGAATTTATTCGGGATTGTTACTTTGGGGACTTAAATGACCAATTATTCCAATTTTCATTGCCGGAAGATTTACCTCCTGCCACAGAAGCAGAAAAAGAGGCATTGTTTGCAGATTTCATACAAAAAACAAGAAGCTATTTGGAAACATTGCCGGTACAAACCAGAAAAACTGCCATGCAAACATTATTGGGTGCATTGCCCCCCATATTTGACGTGCATACGGTGATGGAGCTGGTCACCCAAGCCATTGACAAAACTGCCACATTGGAACAAAAAGTGCTGATTGTGGATAAAGTCGGTATGGTATTCCAAGAAAACGGCTATCAATCCATCACACACACCGCACATGAACATGACTGTGATTGCGGACATGACCATCATACCCATGATTGTGGCTGTGGGCACGACCACCACGACCATCATCATTGTGACTGTGGACATGACCACCATCATAAATAAGAAAAAAGAAAGGATAACACATATGTTTCAATTTGCACATTATAATTACAATGTTTTAGATTTGGAAAAAAGTCTTGCTTTTTATGAAGCCGCACTCGGCTTAAAAGAAGTACGACGCAAAGAAGCCCCTGATGGCAGTTGGAAATTGGTATACCTTGGCGATGGAAAAACCAATTTTGAATTGGAACTGACATGGCTGCGTGACAGAACAGAACCTTATAACCTTGGAGAAAATGAATTCCATTTGGCGTTTCATGTTGCAGATTTTGATGCTGCACATACAAAACACAAAGAAATGGGTTGTATTTGTTTTGAAAATCCGGAAATGGGTATCTATTTTATCAATGACCCCGACCATTATTGGTTGGAAATCGTTCCCAAAAACCTGTAATTTACAACAAAAAATCACCGCATACTGCGTCATTTGCGGTGATTTTTTGTTTTTCAAATTGTATTTGATAAAATACAGAAAAAGGTGTTGACAAAATCGGACAGGCAAGATATAATAATCTACGTTGTTACGGGTCACTAGCTCAGTTGGTAGAGCACTGGACTTTTAATCCAGGTGTCTCGGGTTCGAGTCCCGAGTGACTCATGCAAATCCCTTTGTCTGTTGACAAAGGGATTTTTTGTTGCTTTCGATGCATCACAATGATTTTTTTTATTTTATTTTCCAAAAAATAGACTTTTTTATTCTGCCCTTGCAAATATCTTATAAAAACTGTATACTATTTTTTGTAAGGGGGGAAAAATATGGAACACTACCATGTTGTATTATCTAAAACAGATCGATACATTTTAGAATCTTATTTCCATATTGCAGAGCATATGGCAGCCTTTTGGGGTGAGAGTTGTGAAATTGTCATTCACAGTTTAGAGCATTTAGACAGCTCTGTTATCAAAATTGTCAATGGCTTTCATTCCGGCAGACAGGCAGGTGCACCAATCTCAGAATTAACACTTTCTTATCTCAATAAAATGCTTGCTGATGAAAATTTAAGACACATCACATATTTTGCCAAAAATAAGCGAGGGGAAACATTCAAAGCCTCTACTTCTGCCATTATCGGCGAACATAATCGTATCATTGGTTTATTCTGTATCAACTTTTATTTGAATATTTCTTTATTTTCATTTTTACAAAATTTCCATCCACAAATGCACGCAGAACAGGAACATATTTCCGAAACATTTGTAGAAAATACCGAAGAACTGATGCTGGAAGCATTGGATAGCACCCGAAATGCAGTGTATAGCAATCCATCTATTACAACAGCGAATAAAAATAAAGAAATCATACATATTTTGGCACAAAAAGGCATTTTCAATCTGAAAGATGCTGTTGTCATCATTGCAAACCATATGGGCATTTCTAAAAATACTGTGTATATGCATTTGAGAAATCAACATAAATCCTAACAAAAAAAGGAACATATCATCAAATATGTTCCTTTTTTGCGGTTTATTTTAATCGTTCTTTTATAATTTCCAATTCATTTTTCCAATTTTCGTCCTGTTTCCATTCTGGGTGTTCTGCCAATATTTTATTCACTTCTGCTTTCTGTCCCTCTGCCAACATACGGTACAAATCCATGCTGGTTACCATGACCTGCCATTCTGGATTTTCTTTTGCCATTTTTTGAAACAAATCCAATTCTTTGGCTTTCAATACCAATAATTTCAAAAATGCTTCTTCTTTGCCACTGCAATACAATGCCTGTGCCAAATTTGCATAATAAATGGGTGCAATAGAGCCTTTTAACCCTTTTTCGGGTACTGTCAGCAACTTTTGTCTTGCCATTTCATATTCTTTCTGATACATATATCCTGCACCAATATTATTCACCAGCAGTGCAATCAGCATAGGGCTTTTCTTTCCCTCCAACATACCTTCCATCTCTTTGATATATTGTTTCGGGTTTTCTTTCAGCAAATGTGTTTTTGCTTCTATTTCCTGATAAAATGCTTTCAACCATTTTTGATTGATAACCACTGCTCCCAAAAACCAAATTGTAATTCCAATCCCGTACACACCCCAAAATTGCCCTTGTTCCATACCGGTATTTTTGAACCAAAGGCACATCATCATAAACACAACCAATATGGCAAACCATAGTTTTTTCAATTTCATACTTCTTCACAAGTCCTTTCTATATAATATCCTTTGCTAATCACAATACCATATAACCAAACATCAAACAAGTATTTTCTCCTGTTTCATACAAAATGATAACCACGCCCAAAAGACGTGGTTTCTCAAATATCTTATTTTATTTATGCTTTTTCCAATGCAAATATGGTACAGCTACGGAACCATTCTCCCTGCTTCAACACCGCAGACGGAAAATGCCCATAGGCAGTGGCATTCGGAAACCCTTGTGTTTCAAAACAAAATCCGCTTCTTCTGCTGTAATTGGCTTTTTGTTTGCCTTTTACCACACCGTCTAAAAAATTGCCTGTGTAAAATTGCACACCTGGGCGGTCAGAATATACCGTCAAATGTATGCCGCTTTCTTTTGCAAAAGCCTCTGCACATTTTCTGACAGTTGTACCATCATAATGATTGCAAATCCAGTTATGGTCATATCCATGCCCATGTTGCAGTTGTGTAAACGTTTGGTCAATCCGTTCCAATATCGGGTGGAATTCCAAAAAATCCATAGGGGTATCTTTCACGCTTGCAATCACACCCGTAGGCAAACAATTTTCATCATTTTCCGTATAAAAATCTGCAAAAATCCGTACTTCCTGTCCTTCCAGATTGCCGGTTTCATGCCCGTTCAGATTAAAATATGTATGATTTGTCAGATTCAATATGGTATCTGTGTCGCAAACGGCTTGGTATTCTATCTGTAAGCGGTTTTCCTCATCTAAGGAATACCGCACTTCGGTACACAATGTCCCCGGATAACCTTCTTCTCCATTTGGGCTTGTGTATCGCAAACAAAGTGCCTCTTCTTCGATATCGGCTGCCCATATTTTTTTATCAAATCCAACTGCCCCGCCATGCAAGTGGTTGACGCCATTGTTACAACACAATGTATATGTTTCTCCATGCAATGAGAACGTGCCACCACCAATGCGGTTTGCAAAACGCCCTGCCACAGCACCCATATATTTGTCCTGTGTTTCATATGCACCCATATTGTCATATCCCAATACAACATCACACCCATCTAACACAAAACTTTGTAATGCTGCACCATATGTCAATATGGTTGCTTTTGTACCTGCTTCATTTGTCAAATCAAAGGCAAATACTGCTTCGCCTGTTTTGGTCTGCCCGAAAAGATGTTTTTTGATATTCATGGTTTTGTCCTTTCCTCATATGATTAAACACGCTGCCCCATATATCCCTGCATCGTTCCCCAATTTTGCCAACCGGAATTTTGCCTCTGTTTGTGTATGGAACGCAAACATACGATAATATTTTTGTATGGGGTTTAACAGAAAATCTCCTGCTTTTGAAACACCACCACCAATGATAAACAACGCAACATCAGCCACAGCACAACAACTTGCCAATGCCAAACCCATTGTTTTTGCCATACTGTCCACAACCTCTAACGCCAATATATCCCCTGCTTTTGCCGCATCTATGACATCTTTTGCTGTGAAATCTTGCATATCCTGCAAAACAGAGTGTGTTTGACTGCTTGCCAATCGTTTTTTTGCCATACGCACAATCCCTGTTGCAGAAGTATATTGCTCCAAACAACCTTTTTTGCCACAACTGCAACTTTTTGTTTCATGCGGATTGACACAAATATGTCCGATTTCTGCCCCGCTGCCTGTTGCACCTGTCACAATATGCCCATCTATCACCAATCCACCGCCAATGCCTGTACCAACGGTCACCAACAACACATCTTGATACCCAACACCGCTGCCCTGCCAAACTTCTCCCAATGCTGCCAATGTCGCATCATTGCCCGCTTTGACAGAAAAACCGGTCAATTCAGCCAATTCGGTTGTGACATACTTTTTACCCCAGCCCAAATTGACACAATGGTTCACCATACCATCAGCCGTCACAGGCCCCGGCACACCAATACCTGCTCCCAATACGTCCGCTTTTGTGATTTGATGTTGTTGCATTTTCTGCTCCAATGATTTTGCAATATCCGATAATATATATCTACCATTTTGCTCTGTTCGTGTTGTCATTTCCCACTTGTCCAACAATGTCCCTGTTGTTTCAAACAACCCCATTTTTACTGTTGTACCACCAACATCAATACCAAAAACATACTTCATCTTTACACCTCTATCATGCTTTCACAGCACCAAAACAACGCATAAAACGGTCAAATGCTTGTCTGCCTGTGTCATTTTGTTTATATACGCCTGCACATTCCAACACTTCTGCAAACACCATACCGATTTCTTGTTGTAAGATACCGTCTATATTTTCTTCTGTTATTGTATCATATTTCTGTAAGAATGTCTTTGCCCATTGTGCATGGCTTGCAATTTTTTCATTTTGCTCCAAATCTTCCCCAGACAATATGGCTTGTTTGAGGACTTCCATTTCCTCTTTTAATCTTGCAGGCAATACGGCAAGTCCCATCACTTCAATCAAGCCGATATTTTCTTTTTTGATATGATGCAAATGGCTGTGGGGGTGATACACGCCCAGAGGGTGTTCCTCTGTTGTTATATTATTACGCAAAACCAAATCCAATTCATACAATCCATCGTGTTTTCTCGCAATGGGTGTGATGGTATTATGTGGTTCGCCGTCCGTTTGTGCAAAAATAAAGGCATCTTTGTCTGTATATGCTCTCCAATGTTGTAAAATGTTATCTGCTGCATCAATCAATCTGTCTTTGTTCTGGTGTGTCATGCGAATGACAGACAACGGCCATTTCACAATCCCAATGTTGACATCGGAAAATGCTTCCCAGTAATATGTTTGTTCTATATTTGCTTTTTCCATGGCAAATGTATAGCGTCCCCCTTGAAAATGGTCATGGGAGAGAATCGAACCGCCCACAATGGGCAAATCCGCATTCGAGCCAACAAAATAATGTGGCAAATAATCAATAAAATCAAACATCTTTTCAAATGCATTTCTGTCAATTTTCATCGGTTGATGCTGTCCATGAAATACAATGCAGTGTTCATTGTAATACACATAAGGAGAATATTGGAAAAACCAATCATTGCCCGCAATTTGCAGTGGAATGACTCTATGATTTTGTCTTGCAGGGTGGTTAACACGTCCTGCATAGCCTTCATTTTCTCTGCAAAGCATACACTTTGGATAACTGCTTTGTGGGGCATTTTTTGCTGCCGCAATGGCTTTGGGGTCTTTTTCCGGCTTGGACAAATTGATGGTAATGTCCAAATCTCCATATATGGTTTTTGTTTTCCAACGCATATCTTTTTTGATGCGATATCTGCGGATATAGTCCGTATTGCAACTAAAATCATAATACCAATCGGTTGCTTTTTGTTTATCCTGTGCGTGCAGTTGTTGGAATGTATCAATCACTTCTCTGGGAAACGGTACCAAAACGCCCATCAACTTTGTGTCAAACAAATCACGATACACAATACTGTCTATAATGACATTTCTTTTGCAAGCATCATCTAAAAGCACTTGCAATATTTTTTCCAAATCTGTTTCCACTGCCTCTGTATGCGGTGTTTCATAACTGTCCAAAGCCATCACTTCCAGCAGACGGTTGATGACAAAAGGAACATCTGCCTTTGTAATCAAATTTTTTTCCACACCATAGACAGCCAAATCTCGAATTGCTTTATTTACCATACTGTTATCCCTTTCTCAAAAACCATTTGGGTGATTTTTATGCCAATGCCAAGCGGAAGAAATAATTTCTTCCAAACTATCATGTTTGGGGTTCCAACCCAATACAGATTTTGCTTTTTCACTAGATGCAATCAACTGTGCAGGGTCACCGGCACGGCGTGCCACTTCTTTTGCAGGAATGGGGTGACCGGTTACGGTTCTTGCGGTTTCAATCACTTCTTTTACCGAGAACCCAACGCCATTGCCCAAGTTGAAAATATCGCTTTTGCCACCTTTGAGCAAATAATCCACTGCCAAAATGTGGGCATCTGCCAAGTCTGTCACATGGATATAGTCACGGATACAAGTACCGTCCGGTGTTGCATAATCATTGCCAAATATGCTGATAAATTCTCTTTTTCCGTTTGGCACTTGTAAAATCAAAGGAATTAAATGGCTTTCCGGATTGTGTGCCTCCCCAATATTTCCGCTTTTATGTGCCCCACACGCATTGAAATACCGTAAAGACACATAACGCAATCCGGTTGCATTGCCTGTCCATTTGAACATTTTTTCCATTGCCAATTTTGTTTCGCCGTAAGGATTCGTAGGTTCTGTACGGTCTGTTTCCAAAATGGGGACTTGTTCCGGTTCGCCATATGTTGCCGCCGTGGAAGAAAATACAATTTTATCCACACCATTGGCAACCATCACTTCCAACATATCCCTTGTTTTGCAAAGATTGTTTTCATAGTATTTCAAAGGTTGTTCCACACTTTCCCCCACCAAAGAATATGCTGCAAAATGAATGACTGCCTCAATATCTTCTTTTTGAAACACTTCTGTCAAAAACGGTTTGTCACTGATATCACCTTTGTAGAATATTGCATCGGGGTGTATCGCCTCTGCATGACCTGTTTCCAAATTATCTACAACGACAACTTTTCTGCCTGCCTCACACAATGCATACACTGTATGAGAACCGATATAACCTGCACCACCCAATACCAAAATTGCCATATGCTTTCACTCCTTCTCTAATTCCATGCCGCCAGCCTGTCTGATAGACAATACATGACAACAACCTTTCCCGATTGCTTTTTCCATTTGTGAAACAAAATCGTCCAACAACACATTTGGAACAAATGCTTGTATCGTACCGGCAAAGCCGCCACCATGCACACGGAATGCACCTTTCCCATGCAACGCTGCCTGTGCCGCCATCAATGCATATGCCACTTCTTGGTGTTTGACACTACCACTGACATATACGTTTTGCAAATACATAAAAGAAGAATACCCTGATGCAGTTACGGTTTCAAAAAACTGTGCAAAATTGCCCTCTGCCAAATATTTTGCCTCATCTATGGCTCTTTGGTTGTCCATCAAGAAATGATATGCACGCAATGTTGCTCTATCCCCAACTTGTTCCCGCACCTCTGCCATACATTCCAAAAATTGTTCCAAAGAAACTTCTCGTAACACAGATTTACCAAAATATGCAGCCACTGCTTTCATTTCCATGGGAATGGCAGAATATTCATCAGATAAATCAGCATGGTCTGCCCCACTGTCCACAATGCAAAGATGATACCCAATGCCTTCCAAATCAAACAACAATTTTCTTACCACAGGGTTTTTGGTGTCTTTGAAATCAATCGCAACCACACCACCCACAGAAGATGCGGTTTGGTCCATCAATCCACTCATTTTTCCAAAATATACATTTTCGGCATACTGTCCAATTTGTGCAATTTCCACAGGTGTCAATTTATTCGCACAATACAAATGATTGATGGTTGTCCCCACAAGCACTTCATATGCCGCAGAAGATGAAATGCCGGAGCCTTTCAGCACATTGGAAACGCTATACATATCAAATCCACCAATGTTGTACCCCAACTGACAAATTCTTGCCGCCACACCACGGATTAAAGAAGCTGTGGTGTTTTTTTCCTGTTCTTTGACTTCCAAATCCTCTAAACGGATTTCTTCCATGCCATATCCTTCTGAATAGATACGAATGATATTTTCGTCGTTTGGCAATGCCGCTCCCACAATATCCATATCCACAGCTGCCGCCAACACACAACCGTTTTGATGGTCTGTATGGTTGCCACCGATTTCTGTTCTGCCCGGTGCTGAAAAAAATCGACTCGGTTCTTTGCCGAATGTTTTTTGAAAACCTTGTATGGTTTTTTCCAATCGTTCTATGTAAAAATCTTCATTTTGTAAAAAACGAGGATATGCCTGTAACAGGCTTTCCTTCTTCCATGTTGTCATACTGTTCCTCCCCACAATCAACGCTGTACAATACCAACCACAATCGCAACCACCAATGCAATGGCAATCACTGCCACCACAATATTCATGGTATGCAAAGATACATTGATTTTCCCATATAGGTTGTATTTTGCCATTGTCAATTTATTTTCTTTTTTGTTTAATGCTTCTTCTTTTTCCGCTAACTGCTTTTCCCGTTCTTCCAACTCTTTTTGCCGTTGCTCCAAATCAAGCAACCCTTGTTCTTCTGACACCATTGTCCTCCTTTGTCGCTTGCAACAATTCCCCCGTTGCAAAAAAACGGGGGAATTTCTCAAACATCAAATTATTATTTTTTTGCAATATATTTTCTTACGTCAATCGCAACAGCCAGAATGATAATCAAGCCTTTGATGACATACTGTAAATATGCATTTACACCCAAATAATACAAGCTGTAATTGATTACCTGCAATATGATAACACCAATCAAAATACCGGGTACAGTACCTACCCCGCCGGAGAACGATACCCCACCGATAACACAACCGGAGATTGCGTCCAAGTCATAGTTTGTACCTGTTGCAGTGGTAACACTTTGGATACGACCGGCTTCCAAGAACGCCGCAATCCCATACAAAACCCCTGCAACCAAATAAATCAGCATAATGTTTTTTGCAACATTGACACCGGATACCGCTGCCGCCTCTGGGTTACCCCCAATGGCAAACATATTTTTACCCAATGTGGTTTTATTCCAAATCACCCACATCACGATTGCACAAATGATTAAGAAGTATACCAAGTGTGGTACACCGAACAAATATCCGTTTACCAATTCAATATAGTCTTTGTCCAAACTTGCAATCGGCTGTGCCCCACCTTTTTGGCTGTCTATATACAAACACAATACACCGTATGCAATCAACTGTGTACCCAATGAAATGATGAAAGCGTGCATATGTAATTTTGCCACACCAAAACCATTTAACAAACAAAATGCCACACAAACGATAATAGACAGCAACAATGGCACATACATTGGTAATGGTTCTGTAATTTGCGGATACATACGGGAAGCATATGTAACACTTTGCAGCAAAGATGCAGAAACCGCTGCACCACAACCCAAAATACGTCCGGCAGACAAGTCTGTACCAGCCAACACAATCATACCGGCAACACCCAATGCCAAAATCCCTCTGGTAGATGCCTGTGCCAATATTTTCCAAATATTGTTCATACTCAGAAAAGATGGATCAGCCCATACAACGCCGATAATCATAATCCCCAAAATAATATACAGTGCATAATCCAGCAAAAACTCCTGCCAGGTTTTGTCACCGATAAACTTCTTTGTTTTTTCCATACTGTTTATACCTCCCCATTACACATACTTTGCAGCAAGACGCATAATTTCTTCCTGTGTTGCATCTTTGACATCTAAAATGCCTGCCAAGTGTCCGTTACTCATCACCATGATACGGTCACAAATTCCCAACAATTCCGGCATTTCAGATGATACCACAACAACACCTTTATCCTCATTTGCCAAATCCAAAATCAACTGGTAAATTTCATATTTCGCACCAACGTCAATCCCTCTGGTCGGCTCGTCCAAAAGCAATACTTCCGGCTTTGTCAAAAGCCATCTACCCAGTATGACTTTTTGCTGGTTCCCGCCGGAGAGTGTACGGATATGTGTTTTTTGGCTAGGTGTTTTGACACGCATACTTTTGATTACCCATTCCGTATCCTGTTTCATTTTTGCACCGGAAAGCAAAGGCCCTTTGCGATAATTTTTGATATTTGCAATCACAGAGTTAAATTGTATACTCATGCCACCAAAAATCCCTGTGACACGACGTTCTTCTGTCAACAATGCAAAACCGTTTTTGATGGCTTCTTTTGCATTTTTATTGTTGATTTCTCTGCCATGCATCAACACTGTACCGCTTTCTTTGTGTGCAGTGCCAAATAAAGTTTCCAAAAGTTCGGTTCGTCTGCTGCCGACCAAGCCGGCAACCCCCAATATTTCCCCTTTTCTTAATTGGAAATTTACGTCCATACAAGTTGGCATATATTTACCTGTCAGGTTTTTCACGTCCAAAAGCACTTCCCCCGGTTTATTTGTTTTTGGCGGGAAACGCTCTGTCAAATCACGACCAACCATCAACTGAATGATTTTATCTGTTGTCAAATTCTTTGCGTCCTCTGTTGCAATCCATTTTCCGTCACGCATGATTGTCACTTCGTCGGAAATGGTCAAAATTTCTTCCATTTTGTGGCTGATATATACCATTGCCACACCTCTGTCACGCAATTTGTTGATAATGCGGAACAGATGCTCTACTTCTTCATGTGTCAAAGAAGAAGTCGGTTCGTCTAAAACCAATATTTTTGCATTATATGACACAGCTTTTGCAATTTCCACCATTTGTCTTTGGGAAACGCTCAATTTGCCGATTATAGTCTTTGGATTTACAGGTATTTCTAATTCTTCAAAAACTTCTTTTGTTTTTTCGTACATTGTTTTGTGGCTGATGAGTCCGCCCTTTTTGGGAAATCTGCCCAGCCAAATATTTTCCATTACACTACGTTTCAAAACTTGATTTAATTCTTGGTGTACCATTGCCACACCATTATCCAAGGCATTTTTTGGTCCGGAAAAAGCAGTTTCTTTCCCATCAATGACAACCAAACCGCCGTCTTGTTTATAAATACCAAAAAGGCATTTCATCAATGTGGACTTACCAGCCCCATTTTCACCCATCAAAGCGTGTACTGTTCCCGGACGCAATTTTAACATTGCATGGTCGAGTGCTTTTACCCCTGGGAACTCTTTTTCAATATCTGTCATTTCCAATACATACGCTGTTTCACGCACTGCCTTCACCACACTTCCCTTTCTTAGCATTTTTGCTCTTGCAATCCCATTATGATAGAACGCACAGTGAAGATATTTCCCCACTGTGCAATCCATATTACTACATTCTTTTGAAAATCAATACAAATTATTCGCCCAAGTAAGGTGCATAAGGAATACGAACAGCAACGCCTGTATCGTCAAAAGTATATTCTGTACCTTCTAAGAAATCAACGCCTTTTGCTGCATTCATCGCCACTTCTGCAATCGCTTTACCCATTGCTTCACCATCTTGGATTACGGTTGCACTCATGGTTTTGTTTCTGATTGCATCTTTTGCTGCATCTGTTGCGTCAACACCGATTACAGGGATAAATTTTGCATCATCACTACCTGTGTTGTAGCCGATGTTGGACAAAGCAGCTACACAACCGATTGCCATACCGTCATTGTTTGCGATAACCAATTCGATTTTACCTTCGTTTGCAGCCAACATTGCTTCCATTGCTTTTTGTGCTGTTTCTGTATCCCAGTTACATACTTGTGTTTCGCCAACCTGTTCCATTGTCAAACCGTTTGCAACAGCCTGTTCCACACTGTATTTTGTACGAGCGATTGCTTCCGGATTGTCGGGTTCGCCTTGGAACATCACATATTGTACTTTGCCATCTCCATTGAGGTCATATTCTGGGTGTGCTGTAAACAAATCTTTGATGATATCGCCTTGCATTTTGCCGGCATCTGCTGCGTTTGTACCAATGAAGCAAGATTTGTCAAAAGATTTGATAACTTCTGCATCAGGTTCTCTGTTAAAGAAAATAGTAGGAATACCTGCTGCGGACGCTTTTTCTACCACACCACTTGCTGCTTTTGCATCAACCATGTTTACACACAAAATGTCTACGCCTTTTTCAATCATAACGTCCAACTGGTCATTTTGTGTTGCCTGGTCATTTTTACCATCTTGCATGATAATTTCTGCTTTGCCTTCCAAAGCGGTTTGCAGAGCGTTTCTTACAGTGGAGATATATGTATCATCGTATTTGTAAATCAATACACCCACTGTTGGCATTTCACCGTCTGCGGTCACTTGTTTGTCACCTTCTGCATTTGAGTCTGCTGCTTGGTCTGTACCACCACAAGCTGCCAAACCAAATACCATGATAGATGCCATCAAGATAGATAAAAATTTCTTTTTCATACTGAAAAACCCTCCTTAAAAGATATTCCTTCGGTACATTGACCGAATGTTTAATGACAACAACAATTTGTTGTTATTACCATTATAACAGAAGAATGTACCACAAAAAATAGAAATTTTTTTATTTCTCCTTAAAATTTATTTGGTTCTATTCGTCGAAAATCATAAAAACCATATATTTTTTGACAAAAAACTGTCTATTTTATATTTTCTGACACATATGTCGTAACTGGTACACGCACATATCTGCTTTCTTTGATGCCTTCTTTTTCTGTGATTTTATCTGTTGCCAAAGCTGTCACCATGTCCAGCAAAATTTTGCCTTGTTGTTCTGCATCACAATCCACGGTTGCCCACATTTCGCCATTTCGTACCGCTTCTCTGCCTGCCGGTGTGGCATCAATCCCAAATATTGCCGCAGATATATTTTGTGCTTTCAATGCACTTACTGCTCCCAATGCCATTTCATCGTTATTGCTTAACACCAATTCTATATCGTCGCCAAACTCTTTTGCCCATTCTTCTGTAATCGCCTCTGCGGGACTATACAACCAGTCTGCGGTATCCGCATCTAATTTTTCCAATAAAATACCTTCTTGTTGTAATGTCTGCAATACATATTCACAACGCAAAGCCGTATCCTGATGCCCCATCTCTCCCTCTAAAATCACATACTGCAACACACCATCTTGATTTTTATCCATCAGTTTTGTGTATTTTTCATAAAGGTCTGCCACAGCTTGCCCCTGTTGTATTCCGGTTTCTTTTGCATCTGTCCCTATATAATACACATCTTCTTGGCGGAAAATATCCTCTTTGACCGGCTCCCGATTAAAAAATATCAATGGAATATTTGCCTCATGCACTTGGTCAATCAACGGTGCAGCATTGGTTCTATCCACCAAATTCACACAAATGACATCATATTGCAATGAAATATATTTTTCAATTTGTTTGTTTTGTTCTCTTTGTGAGCCATCTGCACAACTAATATTCAATGCTACTTTTTTTCCGGTACGTTGTTCATATATGACAGCCCTTGTTTGCATCTGTGACACAATGCTATTGACAAATGCATCGTCTTTGATATATAACGATACACCGATTTTCAATTCATCTTTATTTTCTTCTTTTGGTTTTTGCAAAGCATACCAAACAATCGCACCCACAAACAAGATGATACATACACCAAATAGTATTTTCTTTCTCATACTTCTTCCTTCCTCCTATACAAAAGGAAACAATATCAATTCTGTTTCTTTTTGATATAAATTTTGCTGTGTTACAATCACATTTTCTGTAAATAATTCTTCTTGTTCAAAATTGGTTCTGTTCAAAAACTCTGCTACTTTTCGCACACTTTCGTATCCTGAGATATAATTGTTTTCTGCCAAAGTCCATTGGACATCTCCTTGTTCCAATGCATTTCTGATTTTTCCGCTCCAACCAACCCCACACAAAGCAAGGGTATCTGTTTGTTTTGCTTCTGCCAAAGCCTCCAACATTTGCACATCTGCCGTAAACAAAATGGTGTTTTTCTGTTGTTCCAATCCATACAAAAGTGTGTTTGCTTCCTGTGGATTTGCCAAAGAAATATTTTTTGTTTCCACACCGGATTGTTTTAATGCATTTTCCAGCATTTCCTGAAATTGCATCACCGTTTCTTTGGTGTTTTTTTGTGATACCAACAATACGGTTTGCTCGTTTTCTCGCATTTGTACAATGCTTTGTACTGTTTTTTCCAATGTTTCTTGACTTTTTGCCCCTACAAATGATTTCATTCTGGGGGAATCTGCTATGGTATTATACAAAATCACGGGCAATCCAATCGGTATTTTTTGCAGGATATCATCTGTTTGTTTGCGGCTGCTACACTGTAACACAATCCCATCACAACCATTTTCCAATTCCCGCTCCACCATTTTTTTCATGTCCATATCCTGTCCAATCATGTCTTCCAAAAACAGAAATTTCAAATCTGCATGATATTGTTCCGCAGCCTTTTCCGCACCCGCTTGCAAATTGATTGCAGCTGCATTTTTTGGAGTATCGGTGATAAACACCACATCAGGCACCAAAATTTCTTTTTCATGCCAAACATAATCTGTGGAAGATATCAAATATAATACAATCAAGAATAGGATATCCATACAAATCCATATTTTCTGCTTGACACTCATGATACCAACCCCCTCAACACCATCTCCTCATAAGAAATAGCTGGGATATGAATTTCTACGGTTGTTCCCTCATCTGGTTCCGAATAGATATACAATCCATACTTTTCACCAAATAACAACTGTATCCGTTCTGTCACATTTCGTATTCCAACGCCGGAGCCTTTTCCAGTTTGCTTTAATGTGCCGGACAACAATGCCTCCACTTTTTCCTGTGTCATACCACAGCCATTATCTTTTACCCATAAAATTAAAATATCCCCTTCTCTTTTTGCACCAACTACCAGCTCCCCATCGTCGTCCATAAATTCCATCGCATGATAAATTGCATTTTCCACCAATGGTTGCAAAACCAGTTTGACAGTCCCCAAATGTTCTGTGTCTTTCTCAACACAAAAGGTATACGAAAATTTATTTTTATACCGCATATTTTGTATCATCAAATAATTACGCACGTGTTCTATTTCGTCCGTCACAGGAATGATGGTTTTGCCTTTGCTTAAACTGATGCGGAAAAATCTTGCCAATGCCGTAACCGCACGCACAGCATCATCGCTTTTTTCATTTTCCACCATCCAAACAATGATATCCAATGTATTATACAAAAAATGCGGATTGATTTGATTTTGCAATACCATCAAGTCGCTTTTTCTTTTTGCCTCATGCTCTGAAACAATATCTTCCATCAACTGTTTCAAATTTTTTTCCATGGTTTCTATGGCGTTTGACAGCGTTTGAATTTCATACACACCGGAATATTCTATTTTGGTGTCCAAATCGCCTGCTTCTATTTTCTTGACTGCCCGTTCCAGCTTTTTCATTGGTTCTGTGACTTTTTTGGAAATATAGAAATTGATGAGCATAATGGCATTCAAAAAAAAGAACAATAAAAACAGTATAAAACTCCTGCTTTTCCAATTATTCAAAGAAATATTTTCCTGTCCGGACACTGCAACCATATTCCAACCGGTATAGCCAATGGTTGTTGTCTGTTCCACTTGATTTTGTTTTTGTGCAAAACCGGCTTTGCCCTCCATGATTTGTTCCTGATATGGGTGATACATCAAATTTCCAAACTCATCTGTCAAGTACACATACGAATTTTCTCCCACCACAATATTAGAAAGCATATCTTGCAACACACTATACCGTAATTGTATCAACAGTATGCCCTTTTGCATATGGTCACCAAAATTCAACTGCACCACACGACTCATGGGAATGATTCTTGTATACCCTTCTCCATCTGTTGCAAACACACGGGATACCTGCGGTATATCAAAATGGATATTTTCTTCTGTCTGTATGGTTTGTTGAAACCAATCTTGTTCTTGCAACAAAAATCCTACTCGTTCTTTTGCCGCCGGTATGGTACAAATCATTTCTCCATTCACAGAAAACAATGCCATACTTTCGATATAATCTTTATTCATATCGTATACCAAACGCAACTCGTCTGTGATATCGTTTGTGGAGAAGTCGGTATCTTTGATAATCCGGTAATATATCGTATCACATATTTTCATCATATTCCGAAAATAGGTTGTGACATTGTCTGCCGCCTGTTCTATTCTGGTTTGATTTCCTTGCCATATGGTTTCTGTGGATTGTGCGGAAAAGCGAAAATAAAAAGAAAGTCCCATCAATATCGTTGCAATCACAGATGTCATGGTAAATGAAATCCAAACAATTCTGCGTAATTCTATCCCATTTTGATTGAGCACATATTTCTGTTTGATATAGCATTTGATTTTTGAAAATCCATGCATACAATGCCTCACTTTCCACGGAACTTATTTGGGGAAACACCATATCTCTTTTTGAACACATAACTAAAATAATTCGGTTCATCATATCCAACCTGTGCCGCAATCAAATATGTTTTTTCCTCTGTATTTTTCAACAAAATCGCCGCTTGCTCCATACGAATACCCGTCAAATAAGAAATATAACTCTCCCCCACCTCTTTTTTGAACATGGTGGAAAAATATGCGGTACTGATATGTAAATGACTGCAAACCATTTCCAATGACAATGCTGAATTTGCATAATTTTCTTTGATATATTGTTTTGCTTTTTCAATCATGGTTTGTGTTGTGCCCACACGCTCTTTCACCAAACTGCCGCTGATGGCAAAACAAACATCGCAAAGCCATTTTTCCATACTTTGTGCATGACAAATCCCTGTCAAAACGCCGTTGTAATCTGCATATTCTCCAAATACAATTTTTTCGTCCAAACCGCTTTTTTGTACCACACGCAATATCACACTCAAAATATCAATGATATACGCCTGATATCCCGTCTGTGCCACTTCTGCATTTTTCATTCTGCCGCAAATACTTTCCACACAGGATTGTATGATTTCTTCATCACTGAATTTCAACGCATATGTCAATTCTTTTTCGTCTTTTTCATCTAAACGCAACAATGTGTCTGTTTTTGTTTCCACATCAGAAATAAACACAACATCTCCGGCTGTTGCGCTATATGCCACAGCCTCTCTTGCCTCACCATAACTTTTGTGGATATAGTCCAATCGGTCTACCACACGACCAATGCCAACCACAATTGTACAATTTAATATTTTTCTTGCTTCCCTGCAAACATCACTGAACAAAGCTGTCAATTCGGATAATTGTTGTTCTGTGTCCATCGCCGCAATCACGCAAATACCGGACGGTCGATGAAAACAACTTTGTATTCCAAAGTTTTCCAGTCTATCCTCCAATAATCTTCGTACAGAAACGGAAAGCAAATTACGGCTTTTCCAAGAATCTGCCACAACGTCCCGCACCATGACTTTTGCAGCCACCCAACAACGTCCTTTTTGCAAAGAAAGCCCGTATTCTTCCATCAAAATTGCAATATCCGCCTTTTCGACTCTGCCTTTGACCAGATTGCTCAAAAAATTTTCACGCAATATGGGCAAATTTTTACGAAAAGACTCTTGCAAAGATGTAATATCCCGCAAATGTTGCACTTCTTCGTCTAATGTTTTTTTCATACGCAAGAGTATTTCAATCATTTCTTCTGCATTCACAGGTTTCAAAATATATTCCATAATATTTAATTTAATCGCCTGCTTGGCATATTCAAAATCATCAAAACCGGAAAAAATCACAACTTTTACAGATGGTCTTGTTTTTTGCAGATGCTCTGCCAAATCCAATCCGTTCATATACGGCATACGAATATCCGTCAACACAACATCTGGTTCCAGCAGTTCGATTTTCTCCATCGCATCTAAGCCGTTTTCTGCATCTCCTACCACTTGAAAACCGACCTTCTGCCACTCTATTTTTTTGATAATACTGGTGCGTACTTCTTCCTCATCATCTACCAGTAATATTTTATATACTTGTTCCATATGAGCCGCCTCTCTATCCTCATACTATACGATATACGACTGTTATAAATTGGTATAATTTTATTATAACAAAAAAAAACACAAACGAAAAGAAATTTCCCTATCATAAAAAAAGAGACATCAAAAGACATCTCTTTTTGTTTTTCTGTTATGCTTTTTCGTGATGTACCCGTTCCATATCAATATCCTGAATGGGATATGTTGCCAAAATATCCAATGGATTGTCCGTACTTGCTTCTTTTGCATGGCGGTTAATCAAATCAATCCCTTTGGCATCATGCAACAAAGATGCCGCACCGCCTGTGCAACCATGTTTGCAAATCATACCCTCGATAAAATTGCCATCTAATTTTCCAAAAGATGCCATTTTTAATGCTTTGATACATTCTTCCACGCCATTGCAACGTATCGGTTTCAAATCCACCTGCAATCCTGCCGCATGGATAGTACGTTCCACACTTTCTGTCAGCCCACCTGTGCGACCAAAGTTTCTGCCAAATGAGGACGCCATATCGCCTGTTTTTTCTTCCATATGTTCCAAATCAATGCCTTTTGCGTCAAACACTGCCTGCAATTCTTCAAATGTGATGACATTATCAATGGCATCTTGCACAGCTTCTTGTTTCATTTCCACCTTTTTTGCTGTACAAGGACCAATAAATATCACTTTTGCCTTCTCATCTTTTGCTTTGATGGCACGTCCAATCGCAATCATGGGAGAGACGGCTGTGGAGATATGTTCTTTTAAATTGGGATAATTCTTTTCCACATAATCCACAAATGCAGGACAGCAGGAAGATGTTTTCCAGCCCATTTCGTCTACCGTTTCTGCAAATTCCGTTGCCTCAAATGCAGAAACCATATCCGCACCGATTGCCGCCTCAATGACATCATGAAATCCCAATTCTTTGATTGCCGCATAAAGCTGTCCTGTTTTGATTTTCGGAAATTGGCTGGAACCTGCCGGTGCTACCACCGCATACACATGATAATTGGTATTATTCCAAGAATTTTTCAATAAATGCAACACATCTACAATAAAAGATTTATCTACAATCGCACCGAATGGGCATTGATAAATACACGCTCCACAAGAAATACATTTTTCATGGTCAATCATGGCTTTTCTGTTTTCGTCCATTTTCACAGCCCCCACAGAGCAAGCACGAATACAAGGACGTTTCACTTCGCTGATGGCATTAAATGGACAAACCTGTTTACAACGTCCACATTCAATACACAATTCCTGATTGATGTAAGAGCGATGGTTAACAATGGTAATTGCATTTTTGGGACATACTTCTTTGCATTTGTGTCCCAAACAGCCACGACAAGCCTCTGTCACTACAAAGCGGTCAATGGGACATTCATCGCAAGCAGAATCCAACACATTGATGACACGATTTTCTTTGCTTGGCTCCATCACCAAATGCACACGGTCCTCAATGATATGTCTTTCTTTGTAAATACAGCAACGAAACAAGGCTTTTGGCCCTGGTATAATCTCCTCTGCAATCTCTCTGACTGTATCAATGGAACTATCTAATGTGCCATCAAAAAAACGTTTTGAAACCTCTTTGTTGACCAAATACTTAATATATTGTACATTGCTTTCAAAATTTGCTGTCATTTTTATGTACCTCTTTTCCTGTTTTCTTGTTTTTGAAACACAACACACGGTATATCCTGATTGTAGCATATATACATAGTAACATAAAAATATTTCGCATACAATATATCTTTTGAAAATATTTCCATATATCTGCTTGTATGTATGGTTTAATTTTTGATAATTTCTACGATTTTTCCATGTATTTCTGTCACTTCCTGTGCATGATGTGTAGACATACAGATAAATTTATTTTTTGTCAACATTTGTATCATACTGATCATCGTTTGTCTTGTTTGTGTATCCAATCCTTGAAACGGCTCGTCCAACAAAAGTATATCAAAATCCACCAACAACGCCCTTGCAATGGCAATACGTCTTTGCATACCACCACTCAATGTTTCCACCGGCTTATGCACCCATGCAGATAATCCCATTTGCTCCAACATCGGCAAAATCTTATCTCTTTGTGCTTGTGTATGGCATACACAACATAAATTTTCCCAAACAGAAAACCCGTGCAACAACCGATTTTCCTGAAATACCATACTGATTTTCTTTTCTTTGATACCGGATATACTGCCACTGTCTGCCTGCTCCAATCCTGCCAATATACGCAACAATGTTGTTTTGCCTTGTCCCGATTTTCCCATCAAACAAATGGTATCCGTATCTTCCCAAGAACTGCAAAAATCTTGCAATACCTGTTTGCCATCATATTGTTTGCACAAATCTTTTACCACAATCATGAAACTACCTGTCCTTTATTTTTTCTTTCCAACCACACCAACAAAAACAATATCAATTTTTCTATGCACACACTTACAGCAACGATTGCCACCGTCCAGGCAAATAATGACGGCATTTGCAAATATACTTTTGCCTCTTGCAACCGCTCTCCCATAGAACCCTCTGGCATACCAATCACTTCTGCCGCAATGCCTGCTTTCCAGCAAAGTCCAATCGCCGTTGCAATCGCCGCACGCAAATACGGAAACAACTGCACAAACCAATAATATCTGATTTTATGACGCACGCCCAACAGACAAATCATTTCCCAAATCTGTTTATCTGCATTCCAAAATCCCTGCAACAAATTTGTATATACCACAGGAAACCCCATCAAAAACGCAATCAATACCGATAAATTGGCAGAAGATACCCACACCAAAGCCAATATGATAAACGATGCCACAGGGGTTGCTTTGATGGCTGCCACCAATGGCTGCAACAAGTTTTCCAAAGCACGATATTTTGCAGCATATGCTGCGGCTATCACACCCAAACACACTGCCAATAAAAATCCGCCCATAATCCGCCAACCGGAATAGACAATACTTTGCCAAAACGATATTTCCTGTATCAAGTTCCACAATGTCTTACATACAGCAACAGGAGATACCAAAAGTATCTCCTGTCCAATCCATATACTGCATATTTGCCAGACCATGAGCCAAAAAAGTACTGCTCCTATTTTTTCTCTGCCATATTTATTTGCCATGGTAATAGAAATCCTCCTCAGGCATTGCACCACCTACGGATTTTGCGTTCTGGTCATACAATACCTGCAAATATCCGGATAATTTCTGTTGCATATCATTTCCTGTGATGCATACCATATTGCAATATGGTATTGCTTTTTGTGCCACTGCCGCTTTCAAAATATCAAATTTTTCCATCAGTTTTGCCGCTTCTTCTGCATTTTCGTTGACATATGCCACAGAATCTGCATACTGTGTCAAGAATGTATCCACAGCCTCCGGAGATTGTTCCGCAAAGTCTTTTCTTGCCACCACCACACCGGTAACCATACCACTGGGATTTTCTGCATTTTTTTGCAAGATATCCCATTCTTTTGTCAAATCCAATGCAATTGTCAAATTTTCGTTTTTCATCTGTGCCGTTGTCACAAAAGGCTGTGGCAACAACGCAATGCCGTTTTCATCTTGTGCCAATGCCGCCACACATTCAGCGTGTTCTGTTTTCCATTCCAATGTCACATCTGTATCCGGATTGATTTTGTTTTGTTCCAATATATAACGCAATGCAAATTCAGGTGTTGTACCTTTGCCTGCTGCATAAATGGTTTTGCCCTTCAAATCTGCCACAGACTGCACTGTGTCACCATGTTCCACAATATACAATACCCCTAAGGTATTGACTGCCAACACCTGTATTTGTTTTTCTGTATTTTGATACAATACAGATGCCAAATTTGCAGGCACTGCTGCAATATCTACTTCTCCTTTTGCCAATTTGACAGACATTTCATCGGGGGCAGCTGCCAATGTAAATGTATACTCATTGGAGGCTGTTTTTCCGACTTCTTGGTCTTCCATCATTTTCACCATACCCATACCGGTTGGACCTTTTAACGCTCCCACACGCACTTGGGTTGATTCTGTTGGTTTCGCACCACAGCCTGCAAATGATGCCACAATGAGGAAAGATGCAATTAAAACAGAAATTTTCTTTTTCATACTATATCCCGTCCTTTTTTGAAAATTCCTATTTATTGTACTCCAACTATATCAATTGCACAAGTTAGAAATCGCATCATTTTCCTTCTTTTTCGGGAAAGTAATACAAAATTGTGTGCCTTTTTCGGTTTCACTTTCCACCAAAATGGTGGCATGATGTAATTTCACCCCATGCTTGACAATGGAAAGTCCCAATCCCGTCCCATCAATATCTTTGGAACGACTGCGATTGACACGATAAAACCGTTCAAATATCCTATCTTGTTCCTCCAACGGAATACCAATCCCTGTATCTTTGACAAACAATTTCACTTCTGTTTCTGTCTGTTGTATGATGATGGTCACACTGCCACCCTTTTTGTTATACCGAATGGCATTGTCACACAAATTGTATACCATTTCTTCCAATATCGAAGGTACTCCTTGTATCCATGCCTGCTCGATATGCAAATCCAAAGAGATATTTTGTTTGTTGGCGGGTTCTTGTATACGGTTGCAAACCGTTTCCACAATTTCTGCCAAATCCACAGATTGCATCTGCATCGTATCTGCTGTTTCGTCCAATTTGGAAAGCTGTATGATGTCTTGTATCATGGAAATCAGCTTTTGTGCCTCCGTATAAATATTGTTCGCAAAATGCGGAATATCTTGTGGTTGTACCATGCCGTTTTTGATGATTTCCGCAAAACCGGATATGGAAGTCAAAGGCGTTTTCAATTCATGGGACACGTTTGCCGTAAATTCTCTGCGTAAGCGTTCTCCATCTGCTTTTTCCGTATGGTCAAACAACAATACCACAACCCCTGCCACCAACATATCCTCCAAAACAGGGTTTGCCAACATTTTATATACTTTTCCCTTTTGTTCGAGCATGGTTTCACTGTGTTTGCCGTCCAATGCCTGCTGTATACAATCCCGAAACGGCTCGCTTCTGTTCCATACATATACCTTTTCTTTTTTCGTTTCTTCTGTCACACCCAATATTTGCAAAGCCGCTTGATTGCAAGACAATACATCGCCTTTGGTATCCAATACCAAAAGTCCTTCTTGCATATTAGTTGTAATGGCATAAAATTCTTTTTGTCGTTGTTGCTGCTCCCGTACCTGCTTTGCAATCATTTTTTTCTGTACCGCAATACGACGCAAAAACGGGGATAACTCATCATATACCTCTGCCTGTTCCGGATATTCCAAATCCACGTTTTCCAGTGGTTTTGTAATATTTTTTGACGTTTTGCCAGCCAGTACCCCTGCCAAAACCAACGCCAATGCAAACAATACGGCAAACGGTTGCATCATCGAAAGCAAAATACTGCCGGCACTCCATGTGGTTTGTGAAATACGCATCACACTGCCGTCTTGCAAACGGACAGCAACATTATCTGTTTTTTCTGCCAATGTTTTGGAAATCCGTGTGCTTTCTCCCGTTCCCGATTGCAAAGCCTCTTGCACTTCTTCTCTTTGCAAATGATTTTCCATTTGGTTCACATCAGCCACAGAATCAAACAGCACTGTACCATCTGCACCAATCCATGTCAGCCTTTGCTGGCTTTTGGGCAGTTGTTCCAAATAAGAAATCCCTTGCATTTCCAAGCCCTGTTGCAAATATGTGATTTCCAAATACATGGATTTTTGTTGTGCATTTTCTGTATACTCACTCAAAAATGCCAACAATACCAAAGAAAATGATACAATCAAAAGCAAAGAAACATAAAATATACTGCGAAAAATACGTTTTGTCACGAAATACCTCCTATTTTGTACCCAACACCTCGTACTGTTTCGATATATTTTCCATACTCACCTAGTTTCTGTCGCAATGTCCGAATATGCACGTCAACCGTTCTGCTCTCGCCATCAAAATCATATCCCCAAACACGATTTAAAAGCTGTTCTCTGGACAGCACACGATTTTGATTTTCCAATAAATACCAAAGCAGGTCGAATTCTTTTTTTGTTACGGTCAACAATACACCTTTTTTTGTAATTTCATACCGTTCTTGATTGACAATCAAATCCCCCAACACAAACATATTTTGTCCGACTGTATGCAGGTTTTCCACTCTACGCAATAATGCTTTCACCCTTGCCACCAATTCCATCATACCAAAAGGCTTTGTCACATAATCGTCCGCTCCTTGCTCCAATCCCATGACTTTATCATATTCTGTGCCTTTTGCTGTCAACATCAATATCGGTATTTTTTTAGTTGCTTCTTGCCGGCGTAATTTTTGCAAAATCTGCATACCATCTTCTTCCGGCAACATAATATCCAATAAAATCAAGTCAGGCAGACATTCTTTACAGGCAGACCAAAACAACGACGGTTTTTCAAACCCTTTCGTTTGCAATCCCGTTGTATTGAGCGTATACGCCACCAATTCTCGAATACTGTTGTCATCTTCTACCAAATAAATCATCTGTTGACCCCTCTCTTGTGTTGTTTTTTAGAAGGCGTTATGGTTCTATATCCGTTTTGGTATCCAATTCGCCATGGGTACCTGTAATACTGTATTCTACCCATTCTGCAATATTGGTTGCATGGTCACCAATACGTTCCAGATATTTTGCAATCATCAACAAATCAATATACACTTCCCCATTGCCGCCTTTTGCCACCAAAGCAATCAACTCATTGCGGATTGTCACAAACAAATCATCTACCACATCATCATAGGCAATGACGTTTCGTGCCAATTCCAAATCTCTTTTTACAAATGAATTGACGCTTTGTGTCACCATTTTCATCACTTCTTTTGACATAGATTTGATATGCAAACTACTTGCAATATTCAAATCTTTATCATGCATATTTTTGACAATTTCCACAATATCCGCCGCTTGGTCACCAATTCGTTCCATATCGGAAATCATTTTCAATGCAGAAGAAATTGCTCTGAGGTCTTTTGCCACCGGTTGCTGTTGCAGCAATAAACGCATACAAAGTGCCTCAATATCCCTTTCTTTTCGGTCAATCTCCGCATCTTTTTTCAACACCACAGGTACGAGCGTGCTGTCTTTTTCAAAAAAAGCCTGTATTGCCGCTGTAATTGCTTCTTCACATAATGCTCCCATGGTAATCAATTCCACATGAAGTTGTTCCAACTGTTCATCAAATCTGGTACGCATATCAACCAAACCTCCCCGTAATATAATCTTCTGTTCTTTGGTCTTGTGGCATAGAAAATATTTTTTCCGTGTCGCCATATTCCACCACTTCCCCCATCAGGAAAAAGGCGGTTCTGTCTGAAATACGAGTTGCTTGCTGCATATTGTGTGTCACCATGATAATAGTGTACTCTTTTTTCAGTTCTTCTGCAAGTTCTTCAATACGCAAAGTTGAAATTGGGTCTAATGCAGAAGTCGGCTCGTCCATCAAAAGCACCTCCGGCTGTACTGCCAATGCTCTTGCAATACACAATCTTTGTTGCTGTCCACCACTCATACCCAAGGCATTTTTTTTCAATCTGTCTTTGACTTCGTCCCATATGGCAGCATCACGCAATGCTTTTTCCACAATATCGTCCAACTGTACTTTGGAACGAATGCCATGTGTTCTGGGGCCATATGCCACATTGTCATAGATGCTCATCGGAAACGGATTTGGTTTTTGGAACACCATGCCCACACGTTTTCTCAGTGTGTTTAAGTCCATATCTCCATAAATATCTTCCCCGTCCAACAACACTTCACCCTTAATGCGACACCCTTCCACCAAGTCATTCATACGGTTTAATGATTTTAACAATGTGGATTTCCCACAACCGGAAGGCCCAATGAATGCTGTAATCTTTTTTTCCGGAATTTGCATATTGATATTTTTCAATGCCTTAAAGTCACTGTAATATAAATCCAAATCGCAAATTTCAAGTTTATTTTCCATCAATCTTTCACTCCTACTTTTTTTGCAATCAATTCAGACAATCCATTGATGCCCAATACCATCACCAACAACACCACTGCGGTTGCATATGCTTGGTCCATATACAGTCCCTCGTTTAACAGTGCATACATATGCACAGACAATGTACGTCCGGATTCCATCAAGCCCCCTGCCACAGTTGCAGATGTTCCTGCCGGATACAACAAAGCGGCTGTTTCGCCAACAATTCTGCCAATCGCCAATATCACACCGGATAATATCCCCGGCATGGCAGATGGCAGCACTATTCTAAAAATAGTACGCAAATGTCCTGCACCCAATCCAAAACTGCCCTCTCTGTATAAATCAGGTACAGACAACAATGCTTCTTCTGTGGTACGCATAATGAGTGGCAATATCATAATTGCCAATGTCAATGCACCACCCAACATACTGTATCCCCAGCCCAAAAATTCATTAAATAACAAAAAACCAAACAAGCCATATACAATCGAGGGAATACCAGAAAGGGTTTCTGTTGTCAGTCGTACCACAGAAACCAATTTGTTGCCTCTTTTTGCATATTCTGCCAAATAAATGGCTGAGCCAATGCCAACGGGCAACGCCACCAACAACGAAAGTGCGGTAATGCTAATGGTATTGATGATGGCAGGCATCATGGATACATTTTCTGTGTTATATTCCCAAGCAAACAATTCCGGTTTCAAATACGGAATCCCTTTTATCACAATGTATGCCACCAAAGCAATCAATACAGACAATGTGATGATTGCTGACAATATCACCAGCAAAAACAACAAACCAGAAAGCGGGTGTCTGCGATATGTCTGCAAACGTTGTTTCCATTTTGTTTTCGTTTGTGACTTCATTTCACACTCCCCTTTCTCAATGCAGAAAATGACAGATTGATAATCAGTATAAACACAAACAATACAACTGCTGTCCCCAGCAACGCTCCTCTGTGTAAATCGGTTGCATATCCCATTTCCATTACAATATTTGCTGTTAATGTACGCACACCACTAAATACACTGTTTGGCATCACCGGCTGATTGCCCGCAATCATAACAACTGCCATTGTTTCTCCTATGGCACGTCCAATCCCCAAAATCACACCTGCCAAAATCCCTTGCCTTGCCGCAGGCAACATCACAAAAAATACACTTCTTTCCTGTGTTGCACCCAATGCCAAAGAACCCTCATAATAAGAGTTTGGTACAGCACGCAATGCGGATTCCGAAACACCAATGACTGTTGGCAATATCATAATGCCCAATAATATAGAGGCTGTCAAAATACCTTTCCCGCTACCACCAAACAAGTTTTGTATCATCGGCACCAAAACAACCAAACCAAAAAAACCATATACAATCGAGGGAATACCTGCCAATAAAGAAACAGCCGGTTTGATGAAGCGATATAACTGTTCCGGACAAAATCTTGCCAAAAATATGGCACACAATATTCCCAAAGGTACACCAATGACCACCGCACCTGCTGTCACATAAATGCTGCCAATAATCATCGGAAAAATACCAAAAATTTCATTTGATGGTTTCCACTTCATACCTGTCAAAAAATCCACTGCCCCAATTTGTTGTATAGCAGGAACACCTTTTGCAAATAAGAAAATGCAAATCAATGCCACTGCCAATATTGACACACACGCAGTCAATAAAAATACTATTCGCATTAACATTTCTTTCATCTGTAAATTCTCTCCTTTTTCGCTGTAAAAGCTATGTCAAAGACAAATTGCCTTTGACATAGCTCATATGCTGTGCAGCTTTTTTTAGGAAACAATATCTGCCCAATCTGTAATTTCACCGGTAAAGATACCTTTCACGGTTTCACTGCTCATATCATTCACAGTATTGTCATTGTTAACGATGACTGCAATCCCATCAGAAGCAATGACAGTTGGTGTCAAACCTTTTTCCACTTCGCTTTCTTTCAATTCTCTGGACGCCATACCGATATCACAACCACCGCTTGCCGCAGAGGAAATCCCTGTTGTGGAATCGTTGGTCTGTATTTCGATTGTAATGTTGGTGTTTTTTTGTGCATATGCTTCTTTCAATTTTTCCATTACAGGAGATACAGAAGAAGAACCTGCAACCACTACTGTACCACTTGCATTTGCCGGTGTATATTCACCGGTATTGCCTTGGCTGATGTACCCTGCTTTTTCTACGATACCTTGTCCTTCTGCACTTTGTATAAATGCCATAAAGTCTTTTGCTGCGTCGGAAACATCTGCTTTTGTAACAATATTGAACGGACGTGCAATTTTATAACTGCCATTTTTGATATTTTCCGCACTGGCTTCTGAGCCATCAATCTGTAATGCTTTGGTTGTATTATCCAAAGAACCCAATGAAATATATCCGATGCTGTTTACATTTCCTGCCACTGTTGTCATCATAACCGCTGTGCTGTTTGTGATTTCTGCTGTTTCTGTTGTCATGTCCATTTTTTCGCCATTTTCATCTTTTTGCTCTATCCCAAACAATTCGATAAATGCTCCTCTGGTACCAGAACCATCTTCTCTGGATACCACAGTGATTTGACCACTTGCACCGCCGTTTGCTGTATCCGCTGCATCTGATGTATCTGCCGCATTGCCGCCACAGCCTGTGAACGCCGCTGTCATCATTGCCATTGCCATACCGATTGCCAACATTTTCTTTTTCATATTCCAATCTCTCCTTTTTTTCTTCTCACAACTTACGAATACTATATTAAAATGGTTTCGTTAAATCTAATATCTCATTTTTGTTAAATCTATGTAAAATTTCACGATTTCATGCTTCTTTTTTTAGACAACAAAAAAAGATTGCAATCTTTTATGCGTTTGTGCGTTTCCATCTGCTCTTGACCAGCCTTTCTTGTTTTTTATCAAAACCTTTCAATCGCATAATGCGATTATATTTATTTTGTTTTTCTATACAAATCAATTTTTTGACAATCTATACCCCAAAAATCCCCATTTTATTTTGTATATTTTATAAATG
>JAHHTU010000019.1 GCA_020024455.1 Anaerotignum sp.
CAAAAACTCAGATGCTTCAGCAAGAGTTGTTCAGAAAATTTGCTGAAACAGAAATTAAACCTATCGCTAAGGATATGGACGAAGCAGAAGAATACTCTTCCGAACTCCTTCAGAAACTGCAGAAAATTGGTGCATTCGGTATCCCTTACTCCAGAGAATACGGCGGTCAGGGTGCAGACGTACTGACATACACATTGTGTATGGAAGAAATGTCCAAAGTGGATGCTTCCACAGGTATTACACTTTCCGTACATACATCTCTTTGCTGCCCTTGTATCAATGAATTTGGTACAGAAGAACAGAAACAGAAATATTTGAGACCTTTGGTTGATGGTTCTAAAATCGGTTGTTTCGGTTTGACAGAACCCGGTGCTGGTACTGACGCTGCTGGTGTTCGTACAGAAGCAAAATTGGAAGGCGATTACTATATCCTGAATGGTACAAAAATCTTCACAACAAACTCTGGTTTTGCTGATACATTCGTTGTATTTGCTTTGACAGACAAAACAAAAGGCCCTAAAGGTATGTCTGCTTTCATCGTAGAAAGAGATTCTGAAGGCTTGTCCGTTGGCCCTAACATTGAACGTATGGGTATCAGAGCTGCTTCCAACTGTGAAGTTATCTACGAAAATGTAAAAGTTCCCAAAGAAAACCTGTTGGGCAAAGAAGGTCAAGGTTACAAAATCGCTATGACAGCTTTGGGTGGCGGTCGTATCGGTATCGGTGCACAGTCCGTAGGTATTGCACAGGGTGCAATCGACGAAGCATTGAAATATGTAAAAGAAAGAAAACAAGGTGGCAAACCCATCGGTAAATACCAGAATACACAATTCAAACTGGCTGAATGCCAAACAAAAGTTGATGCAGCTAGATTGATGGTTTGGAGAGCAGCTACAGAAAAAGATAACCATGGCGCTTATGCACCTTTGGCTGCTATGTGTAAACTGTTCGCTTCTGAAGTGGCTAACGAAGTTACAAGAACTTGCGTACAGCTGTTTGGTGGTTATGGTTACTGCCGTGAATACCCCGTAGAAAGAGCAATGCGTGATGCAAAAATCACAGAAATCTACGAAGGTACTTCTGAAGCTATGAAGATGATTATCTCCGGCTCTATGAAGGTTTGATTCGCAGACAGGCTCAAATGCAGATAATAAGCCAAATTATGAATATTTTGGAAGGAGAACAACTATAATGAAAATCGTTGTATGTATTAAACAAGTACCAGATACAGTTGAAGTTAAAATCGATCCTAAAACCGGCACACTGATTCGTGATGGTGTACCTTCTATTATCAACCACGATGACAAAACAGGTATTGAAGCAGCTCTGGCTTTGAAAGAACAGTTGGGCGCTACTGTAACTGTTGTATCCATGGGCCCTCCTCAGGCAGAAGTTGCTTTGAGAGAAGCTTTGGCTATGGGTTGTGATGAAGCTTTCTTGGTTTCCGCAAGAGAATTCGGTGGTTCCGATACATATGCTACTTCCGGTATTTTGGCAGCAGCACTGCAAACAATGGATTATGATTTGATTATCACAGGCCGTCAGGCAATCGATGGTGACACAGCGCAGGTTGGTCCTCAGATTGCTGAAAAATTGGGCGTTCCTCAGGTTTCTTATGTAGAAGAAGTAAAAGAAGCAACACAAGATTATGTTGTTGTTAGAAGACAATTTGAAGATGGTTACCACATCATCAAAATCAAAACTCCTTGCTTGTTGACAGCTATTGCTGAATTGGCAACACCTAGATATATGTCCGTTAGAGGTATCGTAGAAGCTTATGAAAAAGAAATCAAAGTAATTGGTTTCGAAGATTTGAAAGATAACCTTGAATTGGATATGATCGGCTTGAAGGGTTCCCCTACAAACGTATATCAGTCCTTCACAAAAGAAGTAAAAGGTGCTGGTACAATCCTGAAAGATATCTCCGCAGACGAAGCTGTAAAAGCAATCGTAGACAAACTGGAAGAAAAATTCATCATCTAATCAGGGTTTGTGAATTTGTTGGATAAACAAAAACGAAAAAAACGAAAATTTGGAATATAAGGAGGAAACCCTACCATGAGTAAAGGTATTTATGTAGTAGTTGAACAAAGAAGCGGTAAAGTTCAAAACGTAGGTTTGGAACTGATCGGCGAAGCTACAAGACTGAAAGAAGATTTGAAAGATGACGTTGTTGCAGTATTGTTGGGCAGCGAAATCGAAGGCGAAGTAGAAAAACTGTATCACTATGGTGCTGATAAAGTGATTCTGGTTGACCATCCTTTCTTGAAAGAATATGTAACAGAACCTTACACAAAAGCTGTTACAGCTATCATCAAAGAATATGACCCTGAAATCATGCTGTTTGGTGCATCTTCTATCGGCCGTGACGTAGCTCCTCGTGTAGCTAGCCGTGTGAAAACAGGTTTGGTTGCTGACTGCACAGGTTTGAGAATGGCAAAAACAGAAGAAGAAATTGCAAAAGAAGAAGCAATGGGTTGCCCAGATGGGAAAAGAGCATTGTTGATGACTCGTCCTGCTTTCGGTGGTAACATCATGGCAACATTGATGTGCCCCAGAACAAAACCCCAGATGGCTACTGTACGTCCCGGCGTTATGAAAAGAGCAGACAAAGATACAAGCAGAAAAGGTGAATTGATTCAATTCGCTGTTGATTTTACAGATGCAGACATGAATGTAGAAATCATGGAAGTTGTAAAATCCGAGAAAAAATCCGTTGACTTGACAGAAGCAAAATTGATTGTTTCCGGTGGTCGTGGTATCGGTAGCGCACAAGGCTTCGACATGATTAGAGACGTTGCTGATGCATTGGGTGCAGAAGTTGGTTCTTCCAGAGCGTGTGTAGACGCTGGTTGGATTGAAAAAGACAGACAGGTTGGTCAGACAGGTAAAACTGTACGCCCTGAATTGTACATGGCTTGCGGTATTTCCGGTGCAATCCAACACGTTGCAGGTATGGAAGGTTCTGAATTGATTATCTCCATTAACAAAAACGATACAGCAGCAATCTTCGATGTATCCGATTTGGGTATCGTTGGCGATGTGAAAGTAATCCTGCCTAAATTGGCTGATGCTATCAGAAAATACAAAGCAGCAAAAGCTAGCAACTAATTGATTGAATAGTTCAATATTATATGCTCAGACGATTGAAAGAGAGTATAGCCAAAAGGCTATACTCTTTTTTTATATTACGACATAAAAATAAGAGCCTATATTAGGCTCCTATCTTTTATTTAGAGATAACGATATTTTTTACGTGCAGCGATAAATAATATTATGGAAACGATAATGGTCAGCAATTCTGAAATCGGAATGGCAAGCCAAACTCCAGAAATACCCAGTATTTTTGGTAAGAATATGATACAACCACTGACACATACAAATGTACGTAACGAAGATATAAATGCAGACAATACACCGTTTGACAATGCTGTAAAAAATGCAGATGCAAAGATATTGACACCAGAGAATAATAAATGCACAGCACAAATTTTATAGCCCTCTAACGTAATGGCGTATGTGTGGCTATCTCTTGGTGTGAATATCAATATGGTTGGTTCGGCAAGCACAATGGATAATATACTGATGACAATGGAAGAAATGATAATGATGCTTGTTGACATTTTGAATAAACGCTTTAATTGTACATCATCTCGTCTGCCATATTGATAACTGAATAAAGGGGCAACACCATTTGCAAATCCCATATAAGCAGATGCAAACAGGAATTTTGCATACAACATAATGGTGATGGCAGCAACACCATCTTGTCCCATCATTTGCATCATAACCCGATTAAACAAGTATGTGGTGACACCGGCAGATGTATTTGTAATCATTTCGGAAACACCATTGCTCATACTATTTTTTAACACACGAAAATTCCATTTTGGTTTTACAAAATACAATATCGCTCTTGGTTTCATAAAATAAAACAGTGGCGGAATACCACCAATCAAAAAGCTGGTGACAGTACCCCATGCAGCCCCTTTGATACCCATATCCATCAGAACAATAAAAATATAATCAAATACAATGTTGCTGATACCACTGGCAAGATTGAGCATCAAGCCGATTTTTGGTTTGCCGGCTGTGACAAAAAACACTTGAAACAGTATTTGCAGGATAGAAAAAGCATAAAATAACACCATGATACTACCATAATCAATACAATAGGGGAGCAATGGTTCATCAGAACCTAAAAATATGGACAATGGTTCTATGAATATGAAACAAAATAATGACAACACAATACCCATACCAAATGCAAATAGTGTAATCAATGTAAAGTGTTCTCTGGCAAGTTGTTCTTTTCCCTCGCCCAGTTCTCTGCCGATGATGGCACTACCACCGGTACCAAGCATAACACCTACTCCCATCATGACATTGATGAGTGGATAGACAATATTGGTTGCGGAAAGAGCCGCAGTACCGACATAACGAGAGATAAAGATACCATCGGCGATGACATAAGTGGCAACAAACATCATCATAATGACAGTGGGCAAAGAAAATCGTAATAACCCAACGAATCCAAAGTTTTTTGCAATATCATTTTGCATAAGTTCACCTCTTTTTTTATCAAAAATAAAATGATATATAATAAGACAGAGCCGAGAATACGGCTCTGTTTTTTTATGCTTGTGGCAATTCTGTTTGCAACGCTTGTATTTTTTGTTCCTCAGGCGTAATATAAATCGTTTTATTTGTCAAATAAATGACCATACCTGGTTTTGCACCGTTTGGTTTTTTGACATTTTTACGTTGTGTGTAATCCACAGGTACCATACTACTGCCTTTTGCTTTGCTATAAAAGGCGGCAATGGTTGCGGCTTCTTCCAATGTGGGAATGGGGACTTCGCTTTTGCCCTGTGTGCGTATGATGACATGAGAGCCGGGGATATCTTTTGTGTGTAACCAGATATCTGTTGGTTCTGCAATGCGTAATGTCAGTTCATCATTTTGCAGATTGCTTTTGCCCACCAATATTTCAAACCCATCAGAAGAAATATATCGCATAGGTTTTGCTTTTTTGGGTTTTGGTTGTCCCTTTTTCAAAGGTTGGCGACGGATAAAACCACTTTCTGCCAATTCTGTACGGATTTCTGCCAAATCGGCATCGTCTTTTGCAGTATCCAAGGCATTCAATACACTTTCCAGATAGGAAAGCTCTTCATCATTTTGTTTTTGTTGAATTTCCATGGCAGCTAATGTACGTTTGGCTTTATTATATTTCTGAAAATATTTTTGTGCATTTTCAGATGGGGATTTTGTGGGGTCTAATGCAATTTCAATTTCTCCCATATTTTCATCATAAAAATCAATGGTTTTGAACGTGGTTGCATTTTTTGGCACAGCATAGATATTGGCTGTGAGCAATTCCCCTTTGCGTTTCCACATATCTTTTCCGGCAACATCTCGCAATGTTTTTTGCTGGATTTCCTTTTTTTTGACACAACGCTCAATATTGGTTTGTATCAAACGGCGGGTATCGTGTGATTTTTGTTTGAGATGTGCGGCGTTATCCCGTTCTGTATAGAAGCCTTCTAATAAGGTAGAAATGCTGTCAAATGGTTTTGTGAATGCATTGCCAAATTGCGTCATGGGCAATACGCCGAAATCCAACATATTGCCGCCTGCTTTTTGATAATAAATCACAGGGGAAAAGTTCCCGTTTTTGACATCGGTCATGACTTCCGAAAAGCTGGAAAAAAGGACATTTTTTTGTGTATTGGTTAATGTTTGGCAAGCATTGGAGCTATCCAAGCCTGCTCGATGACAAATTTCAGATGCCATGATGGGGCTGATACCTGTATAATTTTGATAGATGACATTTTGTAATTTCATACCATTTTGTATGGTAAGTTTTTGTAAAAACATTTCTTTTTCCAAGAGCAGTGGGTTGTATTTATCCTGTGCGGGTGGAAATGTATATGTTTTGTTTGGCAAAACTTCACGCACAGAACTTTTATCATGTGAAACCCTTTTGATTGCGTCCAATATTTTGCCGTTTTCGTCGGTGAGTATGAGGTTGCTGTGTTTGCCCATGATTTCCAAAATGAGTTGTTTTTGTGTCATGTCACCCATTTCGTTGGCAGATTCGATTTTGAATATAATAATACGTTCAAAATTTGGCTGTATAATGTCTACGATTTTGCCACCTGCGATATGTTTACGCAATACCATACAGAACAATGGTGCAGTCATGGGGTTTTCTCTTGTATATTGTGTGATGTGCATACGAGGGTGTCCGGAATTGGCAGAAGCCAAAACTTTGTAATTGACACCGCCACCACGAACAGAGAAACGAATTTCATCGGCAAGTGGCTGATGGATTTTGTCTATGCGACCACCAAGCAATTTTTGTTTGAGTTCGGTGACAATGGCAGCTGTGGTGATACCATCTAATGCCATGACAATCCCTCCTTTTTTGTATATTGTTTCAATGATTCAGTATATCATGTTTTGGATAGGAAGAAAATAGGGAATGCAAAGAAATAAAGATTAAAAAATAATTAAAAATAGTGGATACAATTTGCGATTTTGGTTGCACTTTTGGAAAAGAATGCGTATAATAGAAAGGCTAAAATAGTACGGAAACAAATGGACAATATAAATATAAAGGAAGGTATCGATATGCGCCATCAAGTAAGAAGTATGACAGGATACGGCAGAGGAGAATATTTGGCACAAGATAGAAAATTTGTGGTGGAAATGAAATCTGTCAATCATCGTTATCATGATTTGAATATCAAATTGCCCAGAGTCTTAGCGAGTTTGGAGGACAGTATCAAAAAACGGATTGCAAAAGATGTGTTTCGTGGAAAAACCGATATCTATGTGACGTTTGAAACATTTTCCGCAGAAGATGTGCAAGTGAAATTGAATGACGGACTGGCAAAGGCATATGCAGAAAAAATTTGCGTTTTGGAAGAATTGTTGCACAAAAAAGCAGAAGATATCGTATCTTTGACGGCAAGATTTCCAGATGTGATTGTGGTCGAAAAAGCACAAAAAGAAGAAGAAGTGATGTGGGCAGGGCTTTTGCCTGCATTGGAACAGGCGTTGGAAAGTTTTGTTGCAATGCGTCAAACAGAGGGCGAACATTTGAAACAGGATATCTTGCAAAAAGCAAACCGTATCCAAAACTTGGTGGACGATGTGAAAATGTATGCACCAACGGTCGTGGTGGAATATCAGGAAAAATTGCAAAACCGTTTGAAAGAATTGATGGACAAAGTCGATGTAGACCCGCAACGTTTGGCAATGGAAGTGGCGATTTTTGCAGACAAAGGTTGTATTGATGAGGAATTGACCAGATTGGACAGCCATTTGCAACAATTACATGAAATATTGGAACAAGGTGGACAAGTTGGCAGAAAATTGGATTTCTTGGTGCAGGAAATGAACAGAGAGTCCAACACCATCGCATCAAAGGCAAATGACATTCGCATTGTCAAAGCAACCATAGAATTGAAAAGCGAAATTGAAAAAATCAGAGAACAAATCCAAAACTTGGAGTGATGCTATGGAACGGATACAGTTTTTGAATATCGGATATGGCAATATGGTTTCCGCAAATCGTGTCATCGCAATCGTGAGTTTGGAGTCTGCACCGATTAAGCGTATGGTGCAGGAAGCAAAAGAAAAAGGGAAGTTGATTGATGCTACATATGGCAGAAAAACAAGATGTGTGATTGTGATGGACAACGGGCATCTTGTGCTTTCCGCAAATATGCCGGAAACGGTCAGCGGCAGATTGTCAACAGAATGAGAAGGAGTATGAAACATGAAAAAACAGGGGTTATTATTGATATTATCGGGGCCGTCCGGCTCGGGTAAGGGGACGATTGTGGAGCAGCTGAAAACAAAAGAGAATTTCTATCTGTCTATCTCTGCAACTACAAGAGCACCAAGAGAGTATGAACAAGAAGGTGTGCATTATTTTTTTCGCACAAGAGAAGAATTTGAAAAAATGATTGCAAACCAAGAACTGTTGGAATGGGCAGAATTTTGTGGGAATTGTTATGGCACGCCCCGTGCATATGTGACCGAAAAATTGCAAAAAGGGCAAAATGTGATACTGGAAATTGAAGTGCAAGGAGCGTTGCAAGTCAAGGAATTATATCCTGAGGGGATATTGATATTTTTAGTACCGCCGAACTTGGAAGAATTGGGCAGAAGGCTGACAAACAGAGGTACAGAGGACAAAGAAACCATTAACCGCCGTATCCATCGTGCGTTGGAAGAAATGGAATTTGTACAGGATTATGATTATGTGGTTATCAATGATACGGTTGCACAAGCAACAGAAGATATTTTAGATATTGTACACGCAGAAACCATGCGTTGCAGCAGAAACAAAGAAATCAATAAAGTGTTTAAAGGAGAGATTTGATTATGTTAAGACCATCTTACACAGACTTATTGGAAGTGATGTCACAGCGTACAGAAGATAGTACATTGAGAAGCAGATACACCATCGTGATTGCGGCTGCAAAACGTGCAAGACAGTTGGTAGACCATGCAGAACCATTGGTAAGCGATACAAAAGTGGATAAACCGGTATCCATTGCGGTGAATGAATTGTATCAAGGCAAAATCAATGTCAGACAGGGACAATTTACAGACGAATTTGCACCATCAGAAGAACCGGTGGTGGAAATTACAACGGAAGATATGTAATCCGAACAGGAAAAGTCAGATGAAATTCATCTGACTTTTTTGGCACACTGCATCAGGAAGGGAGGGAAAAAGATGTACCAAACATATGTACAGGTGATTTTGGCTGTAACACATCATAAAGTAGACCGTATCTTTGATTATGGTGTGCCAAAACAATGGGAAGCAAGCATCTGTGTGGGAGGGCGTGTGATTGTACCGTTTGGACAGAAAAATGTCAGAACCGAAGGCTATATCATGGGCATATCCACAGAAACCAAAGTACCAAAACAGAAAATCAAAGCGGTATTAGATGTTTTGGACGAAGGCCGCCCTGTATTTACAGCAGTTACGCTGGAATTGGCAAAAAGAATGAAACAAAAATATTTTTGTACACTCAGCCAATGCTTGCAGGCAATTATGCCAACGGGTATCCGTACCAAAAATATTTGGTATGCACAATTACAGTATGTAGACACTACCCGATTGACAGAACAAGAACAAGAAGTCGTTGCATATTTGGAACAAAAAAATGGTACAATGCCATTGCAGGATTTGGAGAGCAGTTTTGGCAATCGGTATCAATATGTGATACAGACATTGAAAGAAAAAGGTATTTTGCGGTTTCAACAAAGAACATTTCAAAACAAATACAAAAAAGAAACGAGATATGTGACACTGACAGAGGACACGGCAGTATTATCACAGGCAATCGAAAAAGCACAAAAAGAAAAACGGTTGTTAGGACAAAGAAAAATACTAGCCATATTACAAGAAGTCAAAAGAATCTCCATAGAGGATTTGAAACAGAAAACAGGTGTGACACAATCACCCATACAGACATTGTTACAAAAAGGCGTTTTGGTGGAAGAACGGGAACAGCAGAAAAGAGATGTATTTTGTTTGGAGGACTTTCAGCCATCAAAACCGTTTACACCAACCGCAGAACAAAAACAGGCATTGGAACAAATGCTTGCAGAACGAAAAAAAGAGAAAAAGCGTCCTGTCGTATTACATGGCGTGACAGGTAGCGGGAAAACGGAATTGTATATGCAACTGGTGCAGGAAGTGCTAAACGATGGTAAGCAGGCAATCGTGTTGGTACCTGAAATTTCACTGACACCACAAATTATGGAACGGTTTATTTCTCGCTTTGGTGATGTGGTTTCTGTGACACATAGCCGTTTATCGGTGGGAGAGCGGCTCGACCAATGGCGGAAAGCCAGAGATGGTGAAATTTCTGTCATCATCGGGGCAAGGTCGGCATTGTTTTTGCCGTTTTCCAATGTGGGCGTGATTATCATGGACGAGGCACACGAAAGCAGCTACTATTCTGATATTACACCGAAATATAATGCCAGAGATGTGGCAAAAGATTTGGCAGAGTTGACAGGGGCTTTGTTGGTGATGGGCAGTGCCACACCAGATTTGGAAAGCTACCACAAAGCAATTATGGGAGAATATCTGCTTGTGGAATTGAAAGAACGTGCAAAAGGAAATGTGTTACCACACACAACGGTTGTGGATATGCGAAAGGAACTGGAAGAAGGCAATCGCTCTGCATTTAGCAGGGCATTACAAGGGGCAATCCGTGAAAATTTGGCACAAAAAAGACAGACGATGTTATTTTTGAACCGCCGAGGGTATGCAACGTTTGTATCATGCAGAAAGTGCGGGGAAGCCATGACTTGCCCAGATTGTAATGTGACATACACATACCATGCAAAAGAAAATATATTGCTGTGTCATTATTGCGGCAGACAAGAACAAGTTCCCAAGCATTGCCCTGTCTGTGGTTCTTCTTATATTCGCTATTTTGGGACAGGGACACAAAAAATTGAGGAAGAAACAAAACGATTGTTTCCTGATGCCAAAATATTGCGTATGGATTTGGATACCACATCACAAAAAAACAGCCATGCCAAGATTTTGAAAAAATTTGGAAAAGGCGAAGCGGACATTTTGATTGGGACACAGATGATTGCAAAAGGACATGATTTTCCAAATGTAACATTGGTGGGAATTTTGGCGGCAGATTTGGCATTACACGCAAACAATTATACAGCGGCAGAAAATTGCTTTCAGTTGGTGACACAGGCAGCCGGACGTGCCGGACGGGATACGTTACCGGGGGAAGTGTATATACAAACATATCAACCGGAACACCCTGCCATTCAAACAGCAGCAGCACAAGACTATGAAGGATTTTATGCACAGGAAATTCTATTGCGTAGAGCAATGGAATATCCCCCGTTTACCAATTTGTTTTCTGTATTGATTACAGGGGAAAAAGAACAGGAAGTTGTGGAAACGGCACAAAAATTATGGGCATTGATGGAGCATTTCAAAGAACGGGCAGGTTGTACGGTGCTTTCGCCATCACCTGCGGCATTGCCAAAATTTCGTGGGGAATATCGTTGGCGGGTTTTGGTAAAATGCAAAGATATACAACGGTTACAATCCTTTGTGTTATACACCGTGGAAAAAGTACAAAAAAAGTCTAGTAAAACCGTATATTTTCATTTGGCTTTACAACCACAAAATATTGTATAACAATGGGTTTTATGATAGAATAGCTATTACTATGAATAGCGTTATGGGTACCAATATGATTTGGTTTTTTGAGGAGGAAAAAATATGGCAAAAAGACAAATTCGACTGGAAACAGATGAGGTGTTGCGAAAAATTTGCAAACCTGTCAAAGAAATTACACAAAATACATTGACATTGTTAGATGATATGGCAGAAACCATGTATGATGCAAATGGTGTGGGTTTGGCTGCACCGCAAATCGGCGTTTTGAAACGTGTGGTTGTCATTGACATTGGCGATGGATTGCTGGAACTTATCAATCCGGTGATAGTGGAAAAAAAAGGCTCTCAAATTGATTATGAGGGTTGTTTGAGTGTGCCAAACAGAAGTGCAAAAGTAGACAGACCTGCTTATGTGAAAGTGGAAGCATATGATAGAGATGGTAACCAATTCATTGTAGAGGGAGAAGATTTGATGGCGGTTGCATTATGTCATGAATTAGACCATTTAGATGGGATATTATATATAGACAAGACATTGCCTGACGATGCAGAATAAGGAGGAGATACCATGCGTGTGATATTTATGGGAACACCGGATTTTGCAGTACCTTCTTTGGAGGCATTGTTGCAACACCACGAGGTGGTTTTGGTTGTGACACAGCCGGACAAACCAAAGGGCAGAGGGAAAAAAATGGCTTTTTCTCCTGTAAAAGAATGTGCATTGGCACACAATATTCCTGTGTTACAGCCTGCCAAAGTGCGTGAACCGGAATTTGTGGAGGAATTGCGAAAATATGATGCAGATTTGATTGCTGTGACTGCTTTTGGTCAGATTTTGACAGAGGATATTTTGTTTATGCCAAAATATGGCTCTATCAACGTGCATGGTTCTTTATTGCCGAAATATCGTGGTGCAGCACCCATGCAATGGGCAATCATAGACGGCGAACCTGTGACGGGCATTACGACCATGTATATGGCAAAAGGCTTGGACAGTGGCGATATGTTGCTCAAAGCTGAGGTGGATATTACACCTGAGGATACATTTGAAACGGTACATGACAAAATGGCAATGGTTGGGGCAGATTTGCTCATAGAAACATTACAAAAATTGGAAGATGGCACATTGCAAAGACAGGAACAGGACCACGAAGCGGCAACATATGCACCGATGATTACAAAAGAAACCGGTCATATTGATTGGTGCAAATCTGCACAGGATATTATCAATTTAATCAGAGGATTAAATCCTACACCGGCAGCATATACCATGTATCAAGAGGAAGTGCTGAAAATATTTAGAGCAGAAAAAACAGAAGTCACAGCAGAACAAGCAAAATGTGGCGAAATTGTGGCAATGCTGAAAAAAGGTTTTGTGGTAAAATGTGGGGACGGCTGTTTGCTAGTGACGGAAGTACAGGCAAGAGGCGGGAAAAGAATGACAACAGACGCTTATTTGCGTGGGCATAGTATGGAATTGGGTATCCTTTTGCAATAATATATAGATATTGTGTGAAAAGGAGGAAAAATGATGAATTATTGGTTCTATTTGATTATTACAATGGTGTTGACGGGAATGGTACAGGCAAAAGTATCATCAACATACAACAAATATGCACAGGTGCAAAACAAACGTGGATTTTCCGGCAGAGATGTTGCACAGCAAATGTTGATGAATGCCGGCATTTATGATGTTGCCATAGAACGTGTAGCAGGGCACTTGACAGACCATTATGACCCAAGAACAAAAACATTACGATTATCTTCATCTGTATATGATGGCAGAAGTGTTGCGGCGTTGGGCGTTGCGGCACATGAAACAGGCCATGCCATACAACATGATACAGGATATATCTTTTTGGGATTGCGAAGTTGGCTGGTGCCAATTGCCAATTTTGGCTCTAAATTGGCAATTCCTTTGATATTGATTGGATTGTTCTTTGGCGGGCATTCCAGCAGTACTTGGATTGGACTGGGGATATTGTTTTATGCGGTATCTGTACTGTTTACCATCGTGACATTGCCTGTGGAATTTGATGCGTCTGCAAGAGCGTTACATTTGTTGGAAGCACAGTCTTTTTTGGACAGAGATGAAGTGGGTGGTGCAAGAAAAGTACTTTCTGCGGCAGCTATGACTTATGTGGCAGCGGCAGCAGTGGCAGTGCTGGAATTGTTACGATTGCTTTCGATATTCGGAAATCGCAGTGATGACTAAAATAAAAACAAGATGTCTTTTGGCATCTTGTTTTTTTATATGAAACATGACAAAAGGATTAAGATTTTGTGGAAAAAATGGATTTTATGTCGATGATATGCTATACTGATAGCACAAAACAACACAGGAGGAAAATATGGTGCAAGAACTGAATTTTCAATTTAGCGATGTATTGAATACAGAACATCCTGAACTCATTTTGAAAGAGGCACAGCCGTTTTTGGATTTGATGATGGAGTATCAATGTGCATTGATGGAAGTGGAAACAAAATTGAATGTGCTGAATGAAGAATTTGCGTCCAAATATCAGAGAAATCCATTTGAATCTATCAAATCCCGTATCAAAGAACCATTAAGCATTATCAATAAAATGAAACGAAAAGGCTTTGCGTTATCCGTAGAAAGTATGGAACAAAATTTGTTCGATATTGCGGGAATTCGTGTGATTTGCTCTTTTTGTGATGATATTTATTCCATTGCACAATTATTGACCAGACAAGACGATATTATATTGGTGGAAGTGAAAGATTATATCAAAAATCCGAAATCAAACGGGTATCGCAGTTTGCATTTGATACTGGATATTCCGATATTTTTATCGTCCGGAAAAAAACATATGAAAGTGGAAGTGCAGTTTCGCACGATTGCTATGGATTTTTGGGCAAGTTTGGAACACAAAGTAAAATATAAAAAAGATATCCAACATTCAGAGGAAATTGTGGCTGAATTGAAAGAATGTGCTGATGTGATTTCTGCAATGGATTGCCGTATGCAGGAAATCAGAAATAAAATTGAGGGGAATATATAAGAGCGTTTGACAACGCTCTTTTTTTATGCAAAATTATGTGGATTTTTGAAAAGAAATGCTGTATAAAAAAAGGAATACCACGACAGCCTTTGACAGATTATGCACAAACAAAATGGTATATTTCAATAAACGGTAGCAATACCGAGAAATTTCAGAACAGTGTCATGAGGAGGAAGCATATGCGGTATTATTTTGATGGCGACAGCAATTTATATGGATATGAAACAAATCAAAATTCTTTTCCTGCAAAGGTAAAACAAATGGGGGCGATAGAAAACCGTATCAAAATTTATATGGAGGATTATGTGTATACATATTTATACCAATATGGCAGAAGTGGCGGAAATACAGAAAAAGTTGCTGCATTGGTAGGGCGATACATGAAAGTGGAGGAGCAAGATGTATTATTGATTTGCGGTGCAATACAAGGCAAATATGCTGTGCAGGAAAATGGTATGTTGCTGTTTGGTGCGGAAACTTGGGAGTATATTGGCAATCAGATGGAAACGTATTTTCATGGTATGGCATTGGTGGGGTGGGTACATTGTCAGCCAGGGTTTGGTTCTTTTTTGATGGCAAAAGATGAAACGTTCCACAAACAATATTTTCCGGAACAATGGCAAGTGTTATTTGTGCTGGACAGTGTGGATAAGATGGATACATTTTATTTGTACAACGAGGAAAAATCGGCACTGCAACAAGCCAGAGGGTATTTTATTTATTATGAAAAGAATGAAGAAATGCAAGAATATATGCTCGAACACAGTATGGTAAAACCGAAAGAGGAAGAACCAGAACAAAAAACAAAACCGATATCATCAGAGGAAAAAGAAACAAACAGACGACCAACGGCGGAAGAACGTATGGACGCCGCACAGGAAATTCGTCGGGTGTTAGAAAGACGGGCAAAAGAAGTGGAACAAAAGAAAAAAGGAAAGTATACCATGTTGACCAGTGTGAGTTGTATGCTATGCATGGTATGTGTATGTATGGGGTATTTGCTATGGAACAATATACAACGCTTACAAAGTTTGGAAAGTGAAATGGCAATGGTACAAAATTCATATGTGGATTTGGCAGAAAGTGTACAAGTACAAGCGGCTTTTGCAGAAAAAAAACAAGATGGACAGGCAGTCAATACGGCTTGGAACAATCAAACAAAAGAACAGAGTACACAAAAAACAGCACATGGATATGTCCAAAAAGTACATATTGTGGAAGAAGGAGAAACACTGGGCAGCATTAGTCAGAAATATTATGGAACAGCACAAAAAGTGGATAAGATTATGCAGGCAAATGATATGGCAGATGCCAATGTGATATTTTGCGGACAAGTATTACAAATACCCAATTAAATCAATTTGATGACAAAAAAGAGAGAGATTCTTTGTGCAAAAGACTCTCTCTTTTTTTTGTTTGGATTAAGGAATTTTGAATTTTACGTGTAATACTTTTCCGATGATATGTATATGCGTCAGTTCCTCAGATGTGAATACCATAGGGGGATAGGCAGTGTTTTCGGATTGTAAAATGATGATATTCCCTTTTTTTAATACCCGTTTGAGGACAGCATTTTCATCATCAATGATGACAACGGCAATATCACCAGAGGCAACATCGTCTTGTTTGCGGACAAATACCAAGTCGCCTTGGTGGATACGGGCGTTAATCATACTGTCACCTTGCACACGAAGATAAAAATATTCGTGGGAAGGGCTGATTTCAGAGGCATCTACCACTTCATAGCCTTCGATGTTTTCCACTGCAAGTGTGGGAGAACCTGCGTGTACAGCACCAAGTATGGGAATGCGGACAGAGGTTTGCAGAGAAAATGTAGAGGCAGGCAGATACCCACAGGTGACCATCAATGTTTCATAAGGAACAGATGGGCCGGCAATGGCTTTTAATAATTCGGGGGAAGGCGGTCGGTCTAAACGCAGATTGAGATATTTGGAAAGATAGGTGCGGTTAAATCCAGTACGCTCCGCAAATTCTGTGGTTGTGCAACCTTGCATCAGTTGTTCGAGTTGCTCTTTGAACAAAACTTTTTCAAACATCACGAAAATCTCCTTTCAAAAAGATTTTTTATGAATTTAGTATAACAAATCGTGATATAAAATACAATTATGTGTGAAAAAAATTGACATATGAAAATATATGTGATATATTGTGAAAAATAAGTAAAATATATTTTCGTATCGTGAAGAATAGAGAGGAGAGAAAAACAGATATGGACAAAAATATGGAAGTGCAAAAAAAAGAAATGAAAAAGAAATTGAACGATTGGGGAGCAGCTTTGGTTTTTTGTGCCAAGCAACAAGAACAAATGAAAAAATTGATGCGATTGAAAGATGATGCTGAGCAAATAGAGCAACAATTGCAAGAATATCCATCAAAAATGCACCATATTCTCAAAGGATACGAAATCAATATGGCATATTTACAAGAGGAAATTATGTTGCGTATGGCACAAAAAAATGAAATAGACCACTTGGTGGCAACACTGTCTGTGGAGGAGCAAACTTTTTTGCATTTACGGTATGAAAAAGGCTATGGATATGATTATATTGCAATGAAATTACATATGGGACGCTCTACCTGTTTTCGGATACACGATAAAATATTGGGTGTTTTGGTGCAAAAAAGTATGAAAAAAATTTGCAAAAAGTGTGAAAAACATTAACAAAAAACAAGTTGGGACGAAATGAGAGTTTTCATGATGCATGATGTGGTTCGTAAGGAGGTGGAAGAACAGAAAAATGGTTTACAAAGGAGGGGAGGAAGTGAAAAAGTTATCCAAAAAAGAAATGCTGTTTTGCAAATATTACAAAGAAGGGGTTTCGGCAGAAGATGCTGCGGCATTGGCCGGATATCAACGCAAAGGATATGGCAATATGCTGTTGCAAAGAGAGCATATACAAGCGGTTTTGCAAAAAACAGAAGTGTCTGCTGATGATGAAATATTGGAGTTTTTGCAAAAAACAATGCGTGGAGAACATGGTGCGGAAGATATGAAAACAAGAATGAAAGCCGCAGAACTGCTGACAAAACAAAGAGGGGTGCTGATACCACAAGAAGATGGCGGTGTGGTGATTGTAGATGATATTGGAAAGGGCGAAACAAAATGAAACAAAAAGTGGAACTTTCCAAAATGATGGGAAAAGCTTTTTATGATTTGCACAGAGATATTTTGGAGCAAAAACATACCCATTATTGGTGCAAAGGCGGCAGAGGCAGCGGGAAATCTTCTTTTATATCCTTGGAAATTATATTGGGTATGATGGCAAATGAAAATGCACACGCAGTGGTGTTGCGAAAAGTTGCAAAGAATTTGCGTGGCAGTGTGATGGAACAGTTGCTATGGGCAATACAAAGTTTGGGCGTTTCTGCACAGTGGGAAACGAAATTGGAACCGCCGGAATTGATATACAAAAGAACAGGGCAGAAAATTGTGTTCAAAGGTGCGGATAATCCCAAAAAAATGAAGTCGACAAAGTTTCGGTACGGATATCCCAAATATATTTGGTATGAAGAAGTGGATGAGTTTGGTGGTATGCAGGAAATAAGAAATATCAATCAAAGTTTGATGCGTGGGGGAACGGACTTTGTTGTGTTTTATTCATTCAATCCGCCAAAAAGCCACAACAGCTGGGTGAACGAGGTCGTTTTGGAAAAAAGAGCAGACACGTTGATACACCACAGCACATATTTGACGATGCCGAAAGAATGGTTGGGGGAACAGTTCTTTTGGGAAGCAGAATATATGAAAAAAAGACACCAGAAAAGCTATCGCCATGAATATTTGGGGGAAGTGGTTGGCTTTGGTGGTGAGGTATTTACCAATATTGTATTAAGGGAAATATCGGAACAGGAATTGCAGGCGTTTGACCATGTGGCAAGAGGGTTGGACTGGGGATATGCGGTAGACCCGCTACATTATACCGTCAATCATTTTGACCGTACACGCAGACGGTTATACATATTCTTTGAATTACAACAAGTGCGTATGAGTAATCGGGTATTGGCAGAACAAATCAAAATCGAAAACAAACAAAATGATGTGATTGTATGCGATAGTGCAGAGCCGAAGTCTATTGCAGAATTGCGGGAGTACGGGTTGCAGGCGATGGGGGCGAAAAAAGGGGCAGACAGTGTTTCGTATGGCATAAAGTGGTTACAGGATTTGGAAGAAATTGTGATTGACCCTGTCAGATGTCCCAAAACTGCAAAAGAATTTACAGGATATGCATTGGAAGAAGATGGAAATGGTGGTTGGAAAGCCTATTTCCCTGACAAAAACAATCACAGTATTGATGCGGTACGATACAGTCGGGAAAAAGATATGCAACCATTACGGATTTGGTAGAAAGGAGGAGAAAGCATTGTATTTGACAGAAACAGAATGGACAGAGGCAAAACAAATGGTAGAACAGACAAATGACAAAGGCAAATTATTGGAATGGATATTGCAACAAGATGCAACAAGCGAAAAAAAACGGAAAATGCAAGAGGGACAACGGTATTTTCGATGTGAGCATGATATTTTGCAAAAAGATTTTCGGCAAAAAGAAGTGTCCGAAACAAAAGATGGCAAAGAAGAATTGAAAAAATTTTATAACCCAAACCGCAGCAACCACAAAAATGTCAATCCGTTTCATCATACGCTGGTGATGCAAAAAGCGGCATATTTGGTGGGGCGTGAACCATCAATCAGTGTAAAAGGCGTGCAAAATGGTTTGTTTGAAAAAGAAATTGCATCATTTTGCAGTGAAACATTGAACCGATTGTTATATCGCTGGGTGGTAGAAGCATCAAACAGCGGGGTGTCGTATTTACATATCTATTATGACACAGATGGTGAAATTGCAATGGACATTGTGCCGGCTGATGAAGTGATTGTGTTTTATGATGAGAAAAAACGAACAGAAATGACAGATGTACTGCGTTATTATGACAAATCTGTTTGGGAGCAGGGAAAACGACAGATAAGACGTTGTGTGGAATGGTGGACAAAAGAAGATGTCACATATTTTACGGAAAACAAACAAGGTGGATTTGTGGAAGAAAGCAAAACACCACACTGGATTGTTACAAAGGCGGAAGATGGGCAGGAAGTAGAACGCATTGCACACAACTGGGGCAGAGTACCTTTTATTGCATTACAAAACAATGCAGAAGAAACCACGGATTTAGAACCGATTAAAGGCTTGGTAGATGCATACGATTTATTGAGCAGTGAGGGGACCAACAACTTGCTGGATTTGGTGGAGTTATATTGGGTATTGCAAGGATATGGCGGAGAGGCTGCAAACACAGTCACCAAAAAGTTGCAGATTAACAAAGCCGTACATATCAGTGACAGCAGTGGTCATATTGAGGCAAAACAAGTGGAGTTGCCCATGGAAAGCCGTATGGCTTGGTTGAAGGTACTACGAAAAGATATTTTTCATTTTGGTATGGGTGTGGACACAGACAGCGAAAATTGGGGCAAAGCACCGAGCGGCATTGCATTACAATTTCAATACGCCATGTTTTATTTGAAAGTGAATGGTATGATGCCGGAAATTCGCAGTGCCATGAAACAGATGTTTCGATTTTTGGCAGAACATTGGAACCGTTGCGATGGGGGCAACAGAAATTGGAAAGACATTCAAATTACATTAAATACAAGCGGGATTACAGATGAATGGCAAGCGGTACAGATGATACAGGCTTCCAAAGATATTGTGAGCGAAAAAACATTGTTGGGCAAACACCCTTTTGTAGATGATGTGAATTATGAAATGGAACAACTGCAAGTAGAACGAAGGGGGACGAAGATATGAAAAAAGAAATGGAGCAATGGTTGGCAGAATTGGCGAAAAAACAACCAAAAACGGCAGAAGAAGCAGAAGCGTTCTTTCTGGAATGGGAAGAAGATAACAGAAAATTGACAGAAGCAAAAACAATGGCAGAGCAAGCACTGCAACAAGCAAAATTGGTTGCGGCGGCGGAAAAAGCTGTTTTGGAAGCCGGTGGGAAAAATGCAAGGGCGATATTGGCTTTGGCAGATTGGGAAGAGTTGAAACTGGACAAAAACGGCAATGTACAAGGATTGGATTTGGAACAAATCAAAGAAGAAGCACCCTATTTGTTTACGGAAAAAGAAGAAAAAATGATGGGAACCGGTTTTCGTAAAACGGGTGGCAGAAAAAAAGAAAACATTAGTGAAACATTCAAACAAGCATTGAGAAGATAAGGGGGATATTATGAGTATCAATACATTGGAATATGCAGCAATTTTTATGCAGGAATTGGACAATCAGATGGTGGAATGCTCTACAACGGGCTGGATGGAGGATAACGGTAAGCAAGTACAATACAACGGCGGTGCAGAAGTGAAAATTCCAAAAATGGAAATGAGCGGCTTGGGAAATTATGACAGGGACAGTGGTTTCGCAACCGGCAATGTGACCGTAAATTATGAAACAAAGAAAATGACACAGGACAGAGGCAGAGCCTTCCAAGTAGATGCCATGGACGTGGACGAAACAAATTTTGCAGCGGTTGCGGGCAATGTGATGGGCGAATTTCAGAGAACAAAAGTCATTCCCGAAATTGATGCATATCGTTACAGCAAAATTGTGGAATTGGCAACTGCAAAAAGCAAAAAGAAAACATATCAACCTGCAAAAGAGACCATTTTGGAAACATTGTTGGCAGATTTGACAGAAGTGCGTGACAAAGTGGGTGACGGGGAAGATATTGTCATTACCATGTCAGCAAAAACAGCAGGTATGTTGGATTTGGCAAAGGGGAATACACAAATCATTCAAAGCGGTGCATTTGCACAAGGCAATATTACGCTGAAAGTCAAAGAAATTGATAATTGTCCGATTATCCGTGTACCTTCTGCACGTTTTCAATCCAAGTATGAATTTTACGACGGTGTGTCAGAAAGCAAAACAGATGGCGGTTTCGTGGCAGCGTCAGATGCAAAAGAAATTAACTGGATTATTGCAGTGCGTCATGTGCCGATTGCAGTATCCAAAACAGATGTCACCCGTATTTTTGACCCGATGACAAACCAAAACGCAAATGCATGGAAAATTGATTACAGAAAATATCACGATATTTGGATTACAGACAACGGTATGGACGGGATTTTGGTGAGCGTGAACGATGGGGCGTGAGCAGTATGCATTTGGAAGAACAAATAGTGGAAAAAATGCAGGCATTGCGGCAGGAGGCGGAACAAACCGCCCTTGCATTTGCCGCAAAAAGAAGTTTGGAAATGGCATTGGCATATTGCAACAAAAAAGAATTGCCAGATGATGTATTGAGTGTGTGTGTGGAAATGGGACTACAAATATACGACAATTGGCAAGATGAACAAATACAAAAAATACAGACGGGCAATGTTGCTGTGACATTTGCAGAAAAAACAGAATTGCAACAAACATGGAAAGAAGAATTGCAACGTTTTCGGGAGGTACATTGGTGATGGGAACTTGGGAATGTGCAAAAAATGCTGTGCAAAAACGCATGACTGACAAATGTGTGTTTACAACATTTGCAGAAGAAACAACAGCATGGGGGGAAACCAAATACAAGCCAAAAGAAGAAACAGAAACCATATGCAAACTCATTCATGTGAAACAGCATATGAAAGAAACCAATTTGCTTTGGGAAAATCAGCAAAATGCCGTGCTGTTATATCCAACAGAAGTGCAGATACCAAAAGGCAGTTTGGCAACGGTGGAAACAGAAAATGGTATGCAATATCAAGGCAAAATCGGAGAAAGTGTCGCATTTTTTACACACAAAGAAGCACAGTGGCAAAGTGTCCAAGTATTTGGGTGAAAAGAGGTGCAAAAAACATGGAACAAACAAGTATACAAAATTTGCTCAAACAAGCCGTTTGCAAGAAATTGCATCAGAGATTTGCAATCCCCATTTATATGGAAGAAATTCCACAAAAAGCAAAGATACCTTGTTTTTGCGTGACGGTGCAAGAAACAAAAAAACAACAGCTTTTGGGGAAAAGATTTTGGATAGACAATCATATTGGTGTGACATATTATGCGAACCAAGAAAAACAGAAAGCGGTTTCTGATGTGGCAGACCAATTATATGATGCATTATGGTTTGTGGAAGATGTGGAGCATTTTCAAGGCAGAAATATGACACACAAACAAACCGAATATGGTTTGGTATTTGATGTATGGTATGGATACGGTTTGGTATGGCAGGAAGATGATGTATTGATGGGGGCATTACACCACAAGGGAGGTACAGAATTTGCAGAAAAAAGTGACATTTACAAAAACACAGTTTTTGGAGAGTAAAACATGGGGATATCCCAAAGATTTGACAAATGCGGTATTGGAAGACGACAAACAATACACAAAAGAAGAAGCAAAACAAAAGATTGAAACATATTTGCATACAGAACAAAAAGGAGGAAAGTAATATGGCATTGGGTGGCGGTACATTTACAGTACAAAACAAAGTATTACCAGGGGCGTATATCAATTTTGTATCCAGACCAAGAGCGATGGGTGCTTTGGGGGAAAGAGGCATTGTGTGTGTCGGATTGGAGCTGGACTGGGGACAAGCGGAAATGATGAGCATTGATGCAGGGGATTTCCAGAAAAATGCAATGCAATGGTTTGGGTATGACTGTACAGCAGAAAAGTTGAAAAATATCAGAGAATTGTTTATCGGTGCAAAAACAGCGAAAATTTTTCGATTGAATACAGGGACTAAGGCAAGTGCAACCATGGGCAATTTGACGGCAACGGCAAAATATGGCGGTTTGAGAGGAAATGATATTCGTATTGTTGTGGCAAATGCGGTAGACGGCGAAGGGCAGTTTGATGTGGCAACATGGATTGGCACAGAGCAAGTAGATATACAGACAGTCAAAAAGGCGGAAGAATTAAAAGCAAATGCATTTGTAACATTCAGCGGTACAGGGGAGTTGACACAAACAGCGGCAACACCGTTGGCAAATGGGACAACAACACAGACAGACGGTGGAGCATATACAAAATTTTTGGCAGCGGCAGAAGAAGAAACATTCCATGCTTTGGTATACGGTGGCACAGATGAAACAACCAAAAAATTGTTTGTCAGCTTTACCAAAAGATTGCGTGAAGAAGAAGGGGTTAAGTTTGTAACGGTGTTACATGATTACACAAAGGCAGACAACGAAGGTGTCATTTCTGTGGGAACAGCAAAAGAGTTGGTGTACTGGGTAGGCGGTATGCAAGCCGGTGCTGCGGTGAATGAAAGTTTGACCAATCGCAAATATGATGGGGAATATGTATTTTCCGCAAAAGACAGCAAAAGCAACTTTATCAAAGGCATACAAGAAGGGAAATTCTTGTTTTATGATGATGGGGACGCAATTCGTGTATTGCGTGATATTAACAGCTTTACATCGTTTTCCACAGAAAAAAACAGTGATTTTTCATCAAATCGTGTGGTGAGAGTGTTAGATGGAATTGCAAATGATGTGGCAAGAATATTTAGCCAATATTATTTGGGAAAACGCAGCAACAACGCAGACGGCAGAAATTTATTCAAAGCAGAATTGATTGCGTATCATGAACAGTTACTGCAAATAGAAGCGATTGAAAACTTCAAGGCAGAAGATATTACGGTGATGCAAGGCAGAGAAAAACAAGATGTGGTTGTGTTGGAAGCGGTACAGCCGACAGATGCCATGGAAAAATTATATATGCAAGTGGAAGTTGTATAAGCAAAGGGGGATATATATGGGATATTTGAGAGCAAAAGACACCATCAACGGTGCATTGGGGACTTGTTATGCCAGAATTGATGGGGAACGTCATGAATTGATGCAGGTGAAAAATGTGACTGCAAAAGTCAAAAAAACAAAAACCGAAATTCCGATTTTGGGTATGACAGGAAAACAACACAAAAGCGGTGGTTGGGAAGGTACAGGCAAAATGACGGTATACTATGTGTCCAGTTTATTCCGTGAAGTGATGTTGCGTTACATGAAAGAGGGTGTGGATACCTATTTTGAATTGATGGTGACAAATGAAGACCCGACAGGTGCAACCGGTAAACAAACGGTATTGCTCAAAGATGTGAATATCAATGAAATGGTGTTGACAAAGTTAGATGTTGACCAATTTTCATTGGAAGAAGAATTGGCGTTTACATTTGGTGATGCGGATTTGTTGGATAAATTTGACAAATTATAAGCAAAAGGAGGCAGGGTATGCAACAGGCGTTTTATAAAGAACAAGCAATTCCTTTGCAGGAGAAAGAATATTTGATTTCAAAACGATTTCAAAAAGACGGGATACCCATATTGTGGCGATTGCGTGCAATGAGCCAACTGGAAAATGAGGAAATTTGGAGAAAAAGCGGACAAAATTCAAAGAAATATGAAGCAATGGTTTTGACGGCATCTGTGGTGTACCCTGATTTGAAACAAGTGGATTTGCAAGACAGTTATCATGCTATGGGGGCAGAACAGTTGCTCTCTAAAATGCTTTTGGTCGGAGAATGGGAAGTGTTGCAAGCGGCAACGGAAGCAGTCAATCAATAAGACAGGAGGGAAAACGTGTATCGGTTTTATTTGAAACAAGGACAAACACAATTTTTATTTCCTGTGACACCTGCAAAATTGGAAGTCAAAACAGATAATCACAATCAAACGGTTTCGATATTGAATATAGGCGAAGTGAATATTTTGAAAAGCAAAGGGTTGGACGAAATTCGTTTTACGGCGTTATTTCCCAATCATGCATACAGTTTTGTCATGCAGGAAAATCAATGGAAACCGCCTAGTGCATATATACAAATGTTGCAGACATTTCAAGCGGCAAAATTGCCTGTGCAGTTGACGATTTTTCGGCAACTGGCAGATGGTTCTCTGCTGTTTGCGGACAATCGAGAAATGGTATTGGAAAAATGCAGTATGCTGGAAAAAGGCGGGGAGCAAGGCGATGTTTGGGTGGAATTGTTACTCAAAGAATACAGACGTTCCCAAAGTATTGCGTACAAGCCATTGCCACAAAGCCAAGGCAAAGGCAACCTTATGCAACAAACAGTCCAAAGACCAGCCAAAACAACGGAAAAAACATATATCGTCAAAAAAGGTGACAGCCTTTGGAAAATTGCAAAAAAAGAATTGGGCAACGGCAGCAAATACCAAGAGATTGCGAAAAAAAATCATATTCAAAATCCATCGTTGATTTATCCGGGGCAAGTGTTGCAGTTATAAGGGGGGGGGCGTATGATGGGATTTCAGCTACTTTTGGAGCATAATGGCACGGTATATAATGCCTCTCCGATTGTATTGGAAGGCATTCGATTGGAACAAAGTGTTTTGATGGAAGCCGGAAAATTGGTTTTTTGTGTGAAACGTGACGGAATTATCCATTTTGTGGAAGGGGATAAAGTACAATTTTCTGTGGACGGTGTGGTGCGGTTTTGCGGGTTTGTGATGAAGAAAGAAAGAACAGATGCACAAATCATTACTGTGACAGCATATGATATGTTGTTTTATTTGGCAAAAAACAAAGGCACATATGTATATTGGGATAAGACAGCCAAAGAGGTTGTGGCAATGATTGCAGGCGAATATGGCTTGCCGACAGGTACATTACAAGATACGGTTTGGAAAATTCCGCAAAGGGTGGAACAAGGACAAACATTGTTAGATATCATACAATCTGCATTGACATTGACACAGTATGCGACGGGAAAAGAATTTTTTTTGTTTGACAGTGGTGGATTGTTGGTGCTGAAAGAACGAAAAACATTGATGACACAATATATGATGCGATGTGATGGCAGTATACAAGGATATAGCTATGTAACGGATTTGACAAATGGGACATATAACGAAGTCCGCTTATATCAGGCAGGCAGAAAAGAAGTCGAACACTTGGCTTGGGCAATCAAAAGACCGGAAAAAATAAAAGAATGGGGAAAACTGGGGTATTATGCACACATACCTGCTGCATTGAATGAGGCACAATTACAGGAAATGGCAAAAACAATATTAAAACAAAATGGACAGATACAGAAAACATTGGTGGTGGACAACTGCAATGCAGATGTGTATGTATCGGCAGGACAAAGCATATATCTGGAAATTCCTGATTTGGCAGAAATCGGCATTGCAAAAACGGTTTTGATAGAGAAAAGTATCCATATATTTCATCAAGGTATGCATCAAACAAAATTATATATTAGGGTGGAGGAGTGACAATGGGAGAAATGCAATGGTTTTTACAAGAAAACAACCATTTGCCAAAAAATCAAAAAGTATTTGTTTCGGAACGGTTTGTAAAAGAGGGAAATCCCATTTTATGGGAGATTCGAGCGGTTTCGGCAACAGAATTACAAGACTTAGATGATGCGGACAGAATATGTGCGGCAGCGGTGGTTATGCCAAACTTGAAAGATAAAGGGCTTTTGGAAAGTTATGGTGCAGATGATGCAACCATATTATTGAAGAAAATGCTGACACCTGTGGAGTATTACAGACTGTTATCGGCAAGTAAGGCATTGAACGGTTACCAAGAACGAAAAGAAACCATAAAACAAAAAGCAAAAAACTGATTGTGGGGGGCGTAGATGAGGCGGATTATGCTTGCTACGCCCTCCGTCAATATGGAATTCGTCCAAAAGAATGGCTTACAATGGATATGACGGAAAAGATGTTTATTTGTGCAGCGATTGATTTGGAAGTGGAACAGAAAAAAGAACTCTTGGAGGAGTGAGGGTATGAAAGAAATTTGGCGGTTATGGTTAGGGCTTTGGTTGGGTTTGCCCGATATGGAAAGAAAATCATCAACATTATGGGATATGCAAACAAAAACAAAAACCGAATATGAAAATATACAAAAAAATACAGATATCAAAAAAACAGGGATAGATACACAAAATGGATTTTTGAAAAGACAAAAAGAAATTGCTTTGGAAGAACAAGAAAAAAAACAATATGCAAAAATACAACCACATATTGTATGGAACAGCAAGAAAGAAGGTCATATGGCTGAGCAAATCACAACGTTACAACAAAAGCACCATCAACCCATACAGACAACTTTGCGAAACATGGAAGAACCATATGAACAAAAAGAAAGGCTGCTGTTTTCCATGATGTCGAAACAAGAACCCAAACAACAAGAAAAGAAAGCAATTACACAAATGGGTGCTTTACCGCAGGAAAAGACAGTTGAAAAAAATACGGAAAACAAACAAAACGGAAAAATGCTTCCACCGTTTTTACATACAACAACGCATCAGAATATCAGAGAACAAATGCAACAACAGAAACAGCCATCTGCAATCTGGAAGCAACAGGGGGAAGATGTTGTGATGTTGCAAAAAATACTGCGTCATTATGAAAATCAGCAAAATGGTGCTATGGGAAATCAAAACGTTTCGATACAAATTGGGCATATCAAGCAACAAGCAGATGTGGACGATGTGATGGAGGCATTGACAAAAAAATTGTGGGAAGCAAGGAGTATGACTACCAAAAAAGCAAAGGGAGGTGTGTCACATGGTTGAGGTTTTGAAAGAAATGATTGCAGATGCAATCGAAAACGGTATGCTTTCTGATATTTGTATAGGCGTTGTGACAGCAGAAAGCCCTTTGAAAGTCAAGTTGGAAAATGGATTGGAATTGGAAGAACGATTTTTATTGGTTGCAGAGCGTTTGACAAAACGAGAAGAACGAGGACAAGTCAAAACTTGGTCAGAGCAAGAAGGGGATATTTGGTCGCAATATCGCATGATACGAGATGTTGGACTCAAAAAAGGACAAAAAGTGATGGTGTTACAATGCAAAGGAGGACAACAATATATGGTGATAGACCGCTGGAAAGGAGGAAAAGTGTGATACCGGAAAATCAGATATTACAAACAGAATTGTTAGCGTTTGCAAAACAGCCATCATGGACGTATCGTATGCGGGAAGTACAAAAAGAAGTCAGAGGCAATATCGATGGTTTGTTAGCAGTGAAACAAGCGGTTGCAAAAATGTTATCCACAGAACGATATCAATATGTCATATATGATTGGAATTATGGTGTGGAGTTTGCAGATTTATGGGGAAAACCAATGAGTTATGTGATACCGGAAGTGGAACAGAGAATTACAGAGGCGTTATGCAGTGATGACCGCATAGAATGTGTGACGGATTTTTGTTTTGCACAACATAAAAGCGATTTGACAGTGTCGTTCCATGTGCAAACAATTTATGGTGCTTGGGAAGAAGAAAGGACGGTGCATATTGCATATGTATGAAAGTTATGAAGCGTTAATGGAAAAAAAGTTGGCGATGGTCGATGACAAAAGAGATAAGCGACAGGGCAGTGTGATTTTTGATGCAATGGCACCAAATGCAGCAGAGGCGGCTACATTTTACAGTGAATTGCAGATGTTGGAAAATCGTACATTTGGAGATACGGCAACGGGTATGGATTTGACAAGACGTTGTGAAGAAAGAGGGATATTTCGTAAACCCGCAGTCAAAGCAACATTTTATGCCACATTTACAGATGCAGACGGTGAAGTATATACCGTACAAAAAGGCGAACGGTTTTTTCTGGAAGAATTTTATTACAAAGTGCTGTTTTTGCATGAGGACGCAAAACGATATGTATTGGAATGTGAAGTGGCAGGAGAATGCGGAAACAGCTATCTGGGGGCATTGTTGCCTGTATCGCATTTGGAAGGATTGGCAGAGGCAACGCTTACAGAATTGCGTACAGATGGCGAAGATGAAGAAAGTGATGAAGCATTAAGAAAAAGATATCTTGAAAGTTTTTCGGGCGATGCTTTTGGTGGCAATGTGGCAGATTACAAACAAAAAGTGGGTGCAATGCAAAATGTGGGGGCATTGAAAGTTGAACCTGTTTGGAAGGGTGGCGGTACGGTGCGTTTGGTTATCATTGACCAAGGTTGGAAAAAACCATCAGCCGAAGAATTGGAAGCATTACAAAATCAGATTGACCCACAGAAAAAAGGTTTGGGAGAAGGGATTGCACCGATTGGACATAAAGTGACAGTGGAAGGTGTGATGGAAGTGGATTGTAAAATCAAAATGCAAATCACTTGGCAACAAGATGCAGACAAAGAACAAAGTAAGTTGGAAATCAGAAAACAACTGGAAGCATATTTCTTGGAGTTGAGAAAAAGTTGGGCAGACGAGAAATCTGTGGTGGTGCGAAACAGTTATTTGGAGGCTGCTGTATTAAATGTGGCAGGTGTGCTAGATGTACAGAATTGTACCATCAATACCCAAAGCGGCAATTTACAATTACAACCATATGAAGTTCCGAAACTAACAAGTATTGAGGTGGTTTGATGGGGGCAGAACGATATACAAAATATTTACCACCAATGGTTGCAGGGCTGAAAGAATTTCAGAAAATGGGCAGTGTGGAAAGTATCATTTTAGAAGAAATGGAACAGGCAAAGTGTGACGTGGAGGCAAACCAATGGATACAGACCGCAACAAAAAAAGGTTTGTTAAGAAGAATGCATATGATGGGTTTGCAACCATTACAAGAACAAGATACGGAAGCATTGCGAAGTGATGTATTGGCAAAATGGAATGCACACAGACCATATACTTGGTGGATATTATGCCATTGGTTAGATGCATATTGCGGGGTTGGGAAATATGAAATCACACTGGATTATGCAAAATATACACTGCAAATTGTGTTGGCATTGAGCCAAAAACAGAAGCAAAAAGATATATTTTTGTTTTGGAGGAACTTATTACCTGCAAATATACTGTTTTTTGTGGAGTTACGCAGAAATACACACGCAGATGTGGCAGTAATGACACATCAGGGTTTGAAAGGTGGAAAATGGTCTTATGGGGAAATTCCTTTTGTGGATTTTTCTGCCATATAAAAACAAAAAGATTTGAAAAAAGACTTGCAGGCACTTGCTGAGTGTGTTACAATGTGAATACTTGTTTGAATGTAAGAAAGGCTTTTTTGAGAAAAAGCAAATGATACAGGAGGTTTGAAATCATGGGAACAGTTCGTATGGCATTGACCATAGTATTGGCAGTATTGGCAGTTTTGCTTTGCAGTATCATATTATTGCAATCCAAACGTTCTGCAGGTTTGGGTGCAGTGAGTGGAAATGCAAGTGGTGACACATATTGGAGCAAAAACAAAGCAAGCTCTATGGAGGGTGCTTTGGAAAGATATACAAAAATTGGTGGCGCATTATTTATGTTGATTGCTCTGGCAATTAACTTGATTGGCTAAACACAAACCGGAGATGCAGAAGTGCATCTCTTTTTTTATCAAATCACCACAACAAAGGGAGGTTATGATGATGGAATTTGAAATTTTGCAGCAAAGAAAAGAAAAAATATTGGCGTATATGGAAAGTGCAGATTATATTCCTTTGAAACGAAAGGAAATGCGAGTGGTATTAGATGTGCCGGATACAGACAAAGATGCCTTTGAACAGGTTATTGCAGAATTGATTGCAGAAGGAAAAATCATTGAAACCAAAAGAGGGAAACTGTCTGCACCAAGAGCACTGCAAATGGCAACCGGAACATTTTTAAGTCATGCAAAAGGATTTGGATTTGTGACACCAGATGAAGGTGGAGCGGATATTTTTATTCCGGCATCAGAAACCAATGGCGCAATGCAAAAAGATAAAGTGTTGTATAAAGTGGTGCAAAAAGGCGGAGATGGAAAAAAATCCGAAGGTGTGATTATCAAAGTGCTGGAACGAGCAAATAGTCGCATTGTGGGACTTTTTGAACAAGTCAAAGGATATGGATTTGTGATTGCAGATGATAAAAAATTTGCAAAAGATATTTTTGTTTCAAAAGAAAACACCATGGGAGCTGTGACAGGGCATAAAGTGGTTGTGGAAATTACGGAATATGGTGCAGACCGCAGAAATCCGGAGGGAAAAGTCGTGGAAATTTTAGGACATATCAATGACCCCGGTGTGGATATATTGTCTGTCATAAAAAGATATGATTTGGCTGTGGAATTTCCGAATGAGGTGTACCAAGAAATTGAAAATCTGGAAACAGAAGTAAAAGAAGAAGATAAAATCGGCAGAGAGGATTTGCGTGATATACTGACGATTACCATTGACGGCGAAGATGCAAAGGATTTAGACGATGCGGTGTCTTTGCGTATGCTACAAAACGGCAACTTTGAATTGGGTGTGCATATTGCCGATGTTTCTCATTATGTCAAATTTCATACAGAGCTAGATGCGGAAGCATATCGCAGAGGTACAAGCGTATATTTGGTAGACCGTGTGATTCCGATGTTGCCACATAAATTAAGCAATGGGATTTGCTCTCTCAATCCCAATACAGACAGATTGGCATTAAGTTGTATCATGGAAATTGACCAAAAGGGACAAGTGGTTGACCATAGAGTGGTGAATGCAGTCATTCATTCCGATTATCGTATGACATATACGGCAGTGCGTGAAATACTCGAAGATGGAACACCCGCTTTATTGGAACAGTATCAGGAAATTGTACCAATGTTGCAGGATATGAACCGATTGCGTATGGTATTGGCAGAAAAACGCAAAAACAGAGGTTCTGTCAATTTTGATTTGCCGGAATCCAAAATCATATTAGATGAAAACGGAAAACCCATTGATATTCGCCCCTATGAAAGAAGTATTGCCACCAATTTGATTGAAGAATTTATGTTGGTGTGCAATGAAACGATTGCAGAAAACTTTTTTTGGCAGGAAGTACCATTTGTGTTCCGTTCTCACCAAGAACCTGATGAGGAAAAAACAGAAAAAATGGAACAGTTCTTGCGTGGATTCGGCTATCGTGTCAAGAAAAAAGACGGCGAATTACACCCAAGAGAAATACAAAAAGTATTGTCCGAAATAGAGGGCAAAACAGAAGAAAGAGTCATTACCCGTGTGGTATTGCGTAGTATGATGCAGGCAAGATATACCGCAGATAATCAGGGGCATTTTGGACTGGCTGCAAAATATTACTGCCATTTTACTTCCCCCATTCGCCGTTATCCGGATTTGCAAATTCATCGTTTGATAAAATGGGTGCTTGCAGGGGAATTGAATGGGAAAAAAGAAGAGAGCCTGCGACGCAAAATGCCGGAAATTGCTGCACATTGTTCCAAGCGGGAAAGAGTGGCTGATGAAGCAGAACGAGATACAGACCATCTGAAAAAAGTAGAGTATATGATGGATAAAGTTGGGGAATATTATAAAGGCATTATCTCCGGCGTAACAAGTTGGGGAATTTTTGTGGAACTGCCCAATACCGTAGAGGGTATGATTGCATTGGCACAAATGGACGATGATTATTACGAATTTGATGAAAAAAATATGTTGGTGTTTGGCAGAAAAAGTGGGAAAATATATCGCTTGGGCGATACAGTGGAAATTATGGTTGCCAAAGTATCACAGGAAATGGGTACGATTGATTTTGTGTTTGCAGAAGAATAAATGTTATACAGCACAGTCTGATTTCTGTTAGACTGTGCTGTAAAAAATCAGTTTGTTTTGTTATGATTTTGCAATCTTTGTAACACAAACGTCATTTGCATTTTGGAAAATTTATGATATAATGAGGAAGGTAAGTCGATAGAAGCAGTAGAAAGAAGGTGCAGACCATGGCAAAAGGAAACGGCAAGAAGTTGATTGCACAGAACAAAAAGGCATATCATGAATATTTTATTGAAGATGTGTATCAGGCAGGGATTTCTTTGGCGGGAACAGAAGTCAAAAGTTTGCGTGCGGGAAAATGCAGCTTGAAAGAAAGTTTTATCCGCATGGAAAATGGTCAGGCTTTCATTTACAATATGCATATCAGTCCTTACGAACAGGGGAATATTTTCAACAAAGACCCGCTGCGTGTCAGACGTTTGCTTTTACACAAAAATGAAATCAGAAAAATTGCACAACAGGTGCAAGCCGCAGGATATACGGTGGTACCTTTGAAAGTTTATTTTGACAGAAGTTATGTAAAAGTGGACATTGCATTGGCAAAAGGGAAAAAACTCTATGACAAAAGAGAAACCATTGCCAAAAATGACCAAAGACGACAAGCAGAAAAAGAATTCAAAATCAGAAATCTTACTTTGTAAGAAATTGTCGCATTACGGGGATGTAATGGTTTCGACGGGAGTCTTGAAAGTAGGAATAGCCATCTGCAGACCAGTGAACTGCATCAACAAGCTGGAAAATTTTCTAAAAAGAAACGACAATAATAAATTAGCATACGCTGCCTAATTGCGGCAGCTGTCAACCTCTGATTTCTCGCAGTCAGAGAGCTTGGCATCGACTTTGCGAGGCACTTTTTCACCTAAGCTTTGCGGTGAAAAAAGAACCATGAAGCTACCAAATTGCACAGCCTGTCATTCGGCGGTGCGATGCGGGAAATAGAAAAGAATGACTGTGATGGGAGAAGTTCTTATAGATGGGTTTTCGGACAGGGGTTCGACTCCCCTCATCTCCATGGAGAATAAAAAAAGACATATACCAATATTTGGTATATGTTTTTTTTATTCATCAATTTACAAAATAAAAAGACAGCGATATATGACCGCTGTCAAAATAATTTGATTTATGGTGTGTTATCATCATTTTTTTTATTTGCCACAAAACATTTTCTCGGGCAGGCATCACAATTTTTACGGCAGATGGAACTGCCATCATCACGTACTGCACCGGCGTGTTTATAGGCAAAATAACCAATGCAAACACAAAGCAACAAAAATATCATTTGATACATACCGATACCCCCTTTTGATACAAAATACAGGAAGGATAACAAAAAAGACATTGTATGGAAGCAATGTCTATAAAAAATCGGCGTGACAGGATTTGAACCTGCGACTTCTACGTCCCGAACGTAGCGCTCTACCAAGCTGAGCCACACGCCGCAATGGAACAGTAATATTTTGCACCTTTTTTTGTAAAAAGTCAATAGAAATTTTGAATTTTTTTGTATTTTCTATCAGCTATTATCAAAACAATGCACAAAAGTGGGTGGATTTTACAGATATATTGTGATATACTGGTGCAACAAAGAAAAATATAAAAAAGCCAAAAAATGGGAGGTGGAAAAATGCGTTCCTTTGAGGTGCTATATACAACATATTATGAAAGGGTATACGCATTTTTGTATCGGCTTTGTATGGACCGTTCTTTGGCGGAGGATTTGACGCAAGAAACGTTTTTGCAAGCATATACAGCAATACATCGTTTTCGTGGAGAATGTGCAATATCAACATGGTTGATATCCATTGGAAAACACGTATATTTTCGATATTTGAAAAAAAACAAGTTACATTTAGATGCTGCCAATCTGGATTTGGTGGCAAATACATATGGTGTTCAGGTAGAGAATCCGGAGGTGTATATTGACCAAGTATATATCAAAAAGGCAGTCAGAAAAATGATGCATGAAATTCCAAAAAAATATCGCGATGTGGTAGTATTACGGATTTATGCACAGCTTTCTTTTTCGCAGATAGCAGCAGTGTTGAAAATCAGCGAAAATTCCGCAAAGGTGATTTTTTTTCGGGCAAAGAAAAAAATGATGGAGGTATTGCAGCATGAGTTTGAGTTGTGATGTTGTGATGGATTTGGTTGCGTTGTATCAAGATGGGCTTGCCAGTCCCAACACACAAAAAGAGGTGGCAGCACACTTGTGTCAATGCAAAAAATGTAAAGCACAATACAGACAATACAGAAAAGAATATCAAGCCATTTCTAAAAAAAATCGTATATGGTTGCAACCGGATATGGAACAAAATTTCTATCAGTTGGCAAAAAAAATGCGATACAGAAGAATGTTTATATTTGCAGGGGCAAGTGTTTCCATGGTGATTTCTTGGGGATTATGCATTTGGTTATTGTACAGAAAAAGACGCATATGATATTGTACTTAAAAAAAAACAAAAAATATTTTTGTATGACTGTAACCTTTTTTGTAAAGGCGGTACTAATTTATGATACAATACAAAAGAGCACAATGGCAGGAGGAATGGAAACATGAGTTTTTCTGTGTTGGGAACCGGTATGTATGTCCCACCAAGAGTGGTGACAAATGAAGATATATCAAAATTGGTAGATACAAATGATGCATGGATTATGCAACGTGTGGGTGTGAAACAACGTCACATCAGCACAAATGAAACTGCGGCAGATATGGGCTGCAAAGCGGCAATCGCAGCACTGGAAAACAGTGGTGTGAAAAAAGAAGAAATTGATTTGATATTGACAGCAAGTGTCAGTGGTGAATCGATTTCTCCCTCTGTATCTTGTATGATTCAAAATAAATTAGGTGTAAACTGTATGACCATGGATATCAATGCGGCGTGCTCTGCATTTGTATTTATGTTGGAAACAGCCGCAGGTTTTTTTGCAAGAGGCAAAGTGAAAAAAATACTTGCCATTGGTACAGAGCGTTTGAGTCGTATTGTGGATTGGGAGGACAGAGGTACTTGTGTCATATTTGGTGATGGTGCAGGTGCAGTGGTTCTGGAAGCCGGCGACAATTACATGGACGCTGTGTTTCATGTCAAAGGTGGCGACAATGTCATTGACATTCCACAACCCATAGGAAAATCCCCTTTTTATGAAAAAGAACAGAAAAAGCCTTTTATTCATATGAAAGGACAAGATACCTTTAAGTTTGCAGTCAATGCAATTTGTCATGATACAAAACAGTTGTTAAAACAAAACAATCTGACATTTGACGATATCAAATATATTGTGCCACACCAAGCGAATCAAAGAATTATTGATTTTGCAAGTGTGATGCTGAAAGTGCCAAAAGAAAAGTTTTATGTCAACATTGACCGTTTTGGCAATACATCTTCTGCAAGCATTCCGATTGCATTAGATGAAATGAACCGACAAGGGATGTTGCAAAAAGGCGATTTGCTTTTGCTGCCTGCTTTTGGCGGTGGTTTGGCAAGTGCGGCTTGTCTTTTGAGATGGTAATGAGCCGTAAGGTTTCATATACAAGTCCAATTATGGACATTCGGGGACGCACTGTCGCCCCATGGATTCTGATAACAAATAATTTTGAACAATGAAAAGGAGAATGAATTATGGTATTTGAAAAAATTGCAGCTTTATTGGCAGAAAAATTGGAATGTGAAGTTTCTGAAATCACAATGGAAACAAAATTCGGCGATTTGGGTATCGACTCTTTGGACGTTATGGAATTGTTGATGAGTTTGGAAGAAGAATTAGGCACAGAAATCGAAATGGGCGAAAACAGAGTAGAAACTGTTGCTGACTTGGTAGCAATGATTGAAAATAAATAAGATTGACACATCAATTGGAGGGAAAGAAATGATTGTTTCACCGATTTGCTCTATGATTGGCATAGAATACCCGATTTTTCAAGGGGGTATGGCTTGGATTGCAGATGGCAAGCTGGCGGCGGCGGTTTCCAATGGTGGCGGTTTGGGCATTATTTCCGCAATGAATGCAGATGGCGAATATCTGCGGGAACAAATTCAGATTGCAAGAAGTTTGACAGACAAACCTTTTGGTGTCAACATTATGTTGATGAGCCCCCATGTGGAAGAAGTGGCAAAAATTGTGGCAGAAGAAAAAATTGCAGTGGTCACAACCGGTGCCGGTATGCCCAAAAAATATATGGGAATGTGGAAAGAGGCAAATATCATCGTCATTCCGGTGGTTGCCTCTGTGGCAGCAGCAAAAATGATGGAAAAAGCAGGTGCTTCCGCAGTCATTGCAGAAGGCGGCGAATCCGGCGGGCATATCGGGGATATGGCAACCATGCCTTTGGTACCGCAGGTTTGCGATGCAGTGAACATTCCTGTTTTGGCAGCAGGCGGTATTGGCGATGGTCGTGGTATGGCAGCAGCATTTATGTTGGGTGCCGTTGGGGTACAGATGGGCACACGCTTCTTATTAGCAGAAGAATGTGGTGTACATCAAAACTTTAAAGAAATGGTGCTAAAAGCAACAGACATTTCCACCGTAGCGACAGGCAGACGTTTTAGTGGCAGTACCTGCCGTTGCTTGAAAAATCCATTTAGCCGTGAATTCCTGAAAGTGGAATATGCACCCGAAACAACTGTGGAAGATATTGACAGATTGGGTGTAGGTGCTTTGCGTAAAGCAGCCGTAGAAGGGGATACCAAAAACGGTTGTTTCTTGGCAGGACAGATTTCCGGTATGTTGCAAAAACAACAACCGGCAGCAGAAATTGTCAAAGAAGTGGCACAAAAAGCCGAAGAACTACTGAGAGGAGCGGCAACATGGGTAAAATAGCCTTTGTCTTTTCTGGACAAGGGGCACAAAAGGCCGGTATGGGCAAAGAGTTCTATGACCAAAATCAAAATATCAAAGAATTGTTTGACAGGGCGGAGCAAATCCGCCCCGGTACTTTACAACAGTGCTTTTCGGGTACAGATGAAGAATTGAAACAAACAGAAAATACACAGCCTTGTTTATATTTGGCAGACATTGCAGCGGCATTGGCACTGCAAGAAGAAGGCATCACACCGGACGGTGTTGCCGGCTTCTCTTTGGGAGAAGTGCCGGCATTGGCATTTGCAAAAGCATATACACCCATTGATGGGTTTCGCCTTGCTTGTATCAGAGGGGCTGAAATGGGCAAAGCGGCAAAAGCATATCCTGCGGCAATGGTGGCAGTGATGAAGATGGAAAACAATGCGGTGGAAGCATTGTGCGAAAAATATGAAAATGTATTCCCTGTGAATTATAATGGGCCTGGACAGTTGGTTGTAGCAGGCAAAAAAGAGGAATTGGACGAGTTTGGTAAGGAAGTGAAAACAGCAGGTGGCAGATGTATGCCTGTGGCTGTTGGTGGCGGTTTTCACTCTCCGTTTATGAATGGTGCATCAGCAGCATTTGCACAGGGGGCAAAAGTGGTTTCCATGCAGAAACCGGAATTGGTTGTGTATTCCAACTATACAACACAACCATACACAGAAAATGTATTGGACTTGATGGAAAAACAAATCAATCATTCCCTGCGTTGGCAGGAAAGTATCGAACATATGGCAGCAGATGGCTTTGATACATTTATCGAAGTCGGTGTTGGCACAACATTGAAAAAATTGATTAGCCGTATTCTTCCGGAAAGCAAAGTATTTGCAGTTTCCAATATGGAAGAAGCGAAAAAGGTGGCAGAGGAGGTACGCAAGCTATGTTAAAAGGAAAAACAGCCATTGTGACTGGTGGTTCCAGAGGTATTGGTGCTGCCATTTGTAAAATGTTTGCACAAAATGGTGCAAATATCGCATTGTTGTATGCAGGCAATACCCAGAAAGCAGAAGAAACAAAAGCAATGCTTTTGGAAATGGGTGTCAAAGCAGAAGCATATCAGTGTAATGTGGCAGATGCCGAACAGGTTGCAACGGTTTGCAAACAGATTGTGACAGATTTTGGCGGTGCAGACATACTGGTAAACAATGCAGGTATTACCAAGGACAAATTGGTGCCGATGATGAAAGTTCCCGACTTTGACAGTGTGGTGGACACAAATCTGAAAGGTGCTTTTTATATGATAAAACAGGTCTATCCTGTGATGATGAAACAAAGAAGCGGTAAAATTATCAACATCAGTTCCGTTTCCGGATTGATGGGCAACCCCGGACAGACCAACTATTCTGCATCTAAGGCAGGTTTGGTCGGTTTGACAAAATCCGTTGCAAAAGAATTGGCAGGCAGAGGTGTTTGCTGCAATGCGATTGCCCCCGGCTTTATTGCAACCGATATGACAGAAAATCTTGCGGAAAACAACCAGTTGAAAGACCATATCCCGATGAAAAAATTCGGTACACCGGAAGATGTGGCAAAATTGGCATTGTTTTTGGCAAGTGAACAGTCCGATTATATTACAGGCGAAGTCATTCGCATTGATGGCGGATTGGCAATGTAGGAGGTAGTTTATGAAAAGAGTCGTTGTAACAGGAATGGGTGCGGTGACACCAATTGGAAATACTGCTCCTGATTTTTGGGAGGGTTTGAAAAACGGAAAAAACGGGATTGGTATGATTACACGTTTTGACGTTTCCGAATCAAAATATAAATTGGCGGCAGAAGTGAAAGATTTTGACCCATTATGTTGTATGGATAAGTTGTCTGCAAAAAAAATAGACCGTTTCACACAATATGCAATGGCTTCTGCAACCGAAGCAATGAAAGACAGTAACTTGGAAGGTAATATTGCCGATGATGCATTGGGCGTATACTTTGGCAGCGGGATTGGTGGTTTTGAAACATTTGCAGAGTCTTATAAAATGATGCATGAAAAAGGTCCCAGACGTGTATCCCCTTTGTTTATTCCCAAAATGATTAGCAATATTGCAGCCGGACATATTGCCATCAAATTTCATGCACAAGGCCCTTGCGTTTCTATGACAACTGCCTGTGCAACCGGTACAACTTCCATTGGGGAAGCATTCAGAGCCATTCGTCATGGATATGTGACAGCAGCCATCTGTGGTGGTAGTGAAGCGGCAATCACCGATTTGGCGATTGCAGGTTTTGGTGCGTGTATGGCATTAAGTTCCGCAGAGGACCCAAACCAAGCCTCTTTGCCTTTTGACAAACGCAGAGGTGGTTTTGTGATGGGCGAAGGTTCCGGTGCTTTGATTTTGGAAGAATATGAACACGCAAAAGCAAGAGGTGCAAAAATTTATGCAGAAGTTTGCGGATATGGTTCCACTTGTGATGCACACCATGTGACTGCACCTGATGAAAATGCAGTGGCAAGTGCAAAAGCATTGCAAGATGCCATGGCAGAAATCGGCGATATTCCCGCAGAAAAAATTTATATCAATGCACATGGTACAGGAACAGCATTGAACGATAAAACAGAAACAAATGCAATCCATAAAGCATTTGGTGACGAAAATGCACAGAAAGTGCATATCAGCTCCACAAAATCCATGACAGGCCATATGTTGGGGGCAGCCGGTGCGGTAGAAGCGATTGCAGCCATTTATGCACTCAATGAAAATTTAGTACCACCTACCATCAATTTGCTGGAACAAGATGCGTTGTGTGATTTGCATTATACACCCAATGTGGCACAAGCAGCAGAGTTGGAAGCGGTATTGTCTACATCTTTGGGATTTGGCGGTCATAACGCTTGCATTGCATTCAAAAAATTCAAAGGGTGAACAGATATGGATATCAATAAAGTTGCCGAATTGGCAAATATTATGAAACAAAATGGTTTGACAAAATTGGAATTGACAGAGGGCGAAAGCCGTTTGGTTTTGGAGTCTGCAAAAAGCGAAACCGTGGTTGCACCCATTGTGCAAGAAGTTGCACAGACAGCACCTACACCAAAAGAACAGCCCAAAGTGGTTGTGGCAGATGATTTGTATGAACAAAAAACACCTTTGGTGGGAACAGTGTATCTGGCATCTCAAAGCGGTGCGGCACCTTATGTTTGCGTAGGTGACCACATCCATGCAGGAGAAACGATTTGCATTGTCGAGTCCATGAAAATGTTTAACCAAATTGCCGCAGAATGTAGTGGTATTATCGAAGAAATTTGTGTGTCTGATGCACAGATTGTAGAATATGGACAGACATTGTTCCGTATCAAAGAAGACTAAACCTATACAGAAAGAAGGCGGAACAGATGAAACAAGAAGAATTGAAGAAAATATTGCCCCATCGGGACAATATGCTTTTGATTGATGAAGCAGAAGTACGGGACGGCGTTGCTTATGGCAAAAAAACCATTGCAGGCACAGAATGGTTTTTGCAGGGGCATTTTCCGGGAAACCCCGTTGTACCGGGTGTTATTTTATGCGAAATTCTGGGACAGTCCGCCGGTGTACTGTTGTCAGAGGCAGAACAAGGTGCAACCCCTTATTTTACGGGATTGGACAAAGTGCGTTTCAAAAACAGTGTGCGTCCCGGTGATGTGTTTGAAACAGAATGTACCATCATCAAACACAAAGGGCCTTTTTACTGGGCAAGTGGCAAAGGCTTTGTAGATGGAAAATTATGTGTAAGTGCAGAATTTTCTTTTGCACTGATAAAGGAGTAATGCGGTATGTTTTCAAAAATTTTGATAGCTAACAGAGGAGAAGTGGCTGTTCGCATTATTCGTGCCTGTAAAGAAATGGGTATTGAAACCGTTGCGGTATACTCAGAGGCAGACCAAAATTCTTTACACGTGGCTTTGGCAGATGAACGTATTTGTATTGGTGCAAATGCGGCTGTGGATAGCTATTTGAACCAGAAAAATATCATCAGTGCGGCTTTGGCATCGAATGCAACTGCCATTCACCCAGGGTATGGATTTTTGTCCGAAAACGCAGAATTTGCATCTTTGTGTGAAGAAAAAGGCATTGTGTTCATTGGGCCGGATAGTTCTGTGTTGGATATGATGGGCGACAAAGACCATTCCCGTCAGTTGATGAAAGAAATCGGCGTGCCTGTTGTACCCGGAACAGAAATTTTGAAAGATGTGGAAGAAGCAAAAAGACTTGCCGATGAAATCGGATACCCCATTTTGGTAAAAGCAACCGCAGGCGGTGGTGGCAAGGGGATTCGTGTGGTGGAAAAACCAGAAGATTTGGAAGCCTCTTTTTTGGCAGCGTCCGCAGAAGCGAAAAGTGCATTTGGCAATGGCGATGTGTTTTTAGAAAAATATTTACACTCTGTGCGTCATGTGGAAATGCAGATTTTGGCAGATGCATTTGGTAATATTGTTTGTCTGGGTGAAAGAGATTGCTCTTTACAGTTAAATAAACAAAAAGTATTGGAAGAAACTCCTTGCCCTGCAATTTCAAAAGAAACACGTGAAAAAATGGCAGAAGCAGCAGTCAAAGCGGCAAAAGCGGCAAAGTATGTGAATGCAGGTACAGTGGAATTTTTGCTCGCACCGGACGGAAATTTCTATTTCATTGAAATGAATACCCGTTTGCAGGTGGAACACCCCATCACAGAAGAAATCAGTGATGTGGATATTGTCAAATGGCAAATCCGTATTGCTTGTAAGCGACCATTGGATTTCACACAGGAAGATATCCATTTACATGGACACGCCATCGAGTGTCGTATCAATGCAAGAAGCACCGGACAAGTGGATTTCTTACACGTGCCGGGGGGTTCTCGTGTGCATTTTGATACTGCTCTGGTGCAGGATTGCCTGATTGTACCGTTTTATGACTCTATGATTGGGAAATTGATTGTCTATGCACCCACAAGAGAAGATGCCATTCGCAAAATGGAAGTGGCACTTTGTGAAATGGTCATTCATGGCATCAACACAAATATTGAAGACCAGTTGCGATTGGTCAGAAATAAAAAATTCCAACGAGGGGAATATGATACATTGATATTGCCTGAATTGTTGGCAGAAGGAGGCACAGAACTTGAATAATATTGTTGGTATGTTCCGAAAATCAAGAAATGTGCTGGAAAGTGGCGGCATCACGCCAGCGGTGGAAGAAAAAATCAGATGCCCCATTTGTAAATCCATAGATATTAAGCGTTCTGTTGCAAAAAACAAAATGGTTTGCCCCGCCTGTGGGTACCATTACAGGATTAACGCAAAAAACAGATTGAAAGCAACTTGTGATAAAGGGAGTTTTCAGGAATTGATAACCAATTTGCGTACAGAAAATCCTTTGGAATTTCCGGGTTATGAAAATAAAATGGAAACCACCAAGCTGGCAACAGGACAGGAAGAAGGCGTGATTTGTGGTACGGCAACCATTCATCAACAGCCTTGTGCCATATTCGTCATGGACCCGCAGTTTATGATGGGGAGTATGGGTTCTGTGGTTGGTGAAAAAATTACAAGATTGTTTGAATATGCCGCAGAGCATGATTTGCCTGTGGTTGGGTTTACAGCTTCCGGCGGTGCAAGAATGCAAGAGGGCATTTTGTCTTTGATGCAGATGGCAAAAACCAGTGGTGCAGTGCAATATCATAGCGACAGAGGCGGCTTATATATCACAGTGTTGACAGACCCAACCACCGGCGGTGTGACAGCAAGTTTTGCCATGTTGGGCGACATCATACTTTCCGAACCCAATGCTTTGATTGGTTTTGCAGGACGTCGTGTGATTGAACAGACAACAAAGAAAAAATTGCCTGATGATTTCCAAAGAGCGGAATTTGTAAAAGATTGCGGTTTTGTAGATGCGATTGTGCAAAGAACCGATATGCGTAAAACATTGGCACGTTTGCTCAAACAACACAGCAAAGGAGGGGCAAAGGCATGATGACAGCATATGAAAGATTACAAGCTGCAAGAGCCCAAGACCGTCCCACTTCCCGTGCATATATCGAACAGCTGTTTACAGAACGTACAGAATTGCATGGGGACAGAAAATATGCCGATGATGCGGCAGTCATTGGCGGTATTGGCAATTTGGGTGACATTCCCGTGACATTTATTGGTATTGAAAGAGGGCGAAACTTGCAAGAAAGAATTGCTTGCAAATTTGGTTGCCCCATGCCGGAGGGATACAGAAAAGCCTTGCGTTTGATGAAACAGGCGGAAAAATTTTCTCGTCCTGTGATTTGTTTTGTGGATACTTCCGGTGCAAACTGTGGAGAAGAAGCAGAAGAACGTGGACAAGGACAGGCAATCGCAGACAATTTGATGCAAATGATGGGATTGCAAACACCAATCATCACAATCGTGATTGGGGAAGGCGGCAGCGGCGGTGCTTTGGGACTTTCTGTTGCAAACCGTTTGTATATGCTGGAAAATGCAGTATTTTCTGTCATTTCTCCGGAAGGTTGTGCAAGTATTTTATGGGAAGATTCCACAAAAGCCCCAGATGCAGCAGCGTGCTTGAAAATTACCGCAGAAGATATGAAACGTTTTGGCGTGGCAGAAGATGTTATTGTGGAAAATTTCGATGCATTTGAAACCATGTGCGAAGATTTGAAAAAACGCTTGTTGCAAGACATTACCCAGTTGCAGCAGTTTGACAAAAAAGAAGTTGCGGAAAAAAGATATCAAAGATTTCGGAAACTGGGTAGGTTTTCCGAAGTATAATAGATTTTGAAAATCCAATGTATATATACATTGGATTTTTTTGTATGCAGAAAACCTATGGTAACGAGGCAGAGATAAAAACGCCTTTTCGTTATATAGCAAATCAGTTAAAACAAGACCAGCCAAGAGAACATTAACGTTAGAATCGGAAAACTCTTTTAGAGGTAGCAAATAGCGGTATTGCAGTTGACAGATTGTATGATGCGTTTGACACATATGCAAGGCGTAAGGGCTATGCCGCATATCAAAAACCACCTGCTGGGCAGGTAGATGTTTTATGTGATGGATATTTTTCCATAAAAAACAATATTGATGTGAAAAAAAACAGGAATTTTGCAAAAAAGTGTTGTAAACAGGGAAAAGCATG
>JAHHTU010000002.1 GCA_020024455.1 Anaerotignum sp.
TTTTTATACTAATAAGAAACTTTTTGCAATATTTTTTTCATATGATTATTGTGTTTATGCTTGTGTTTTTCCATTTTTTTCTGCATAATATATATCAGACATATTTTTCAAGATATTTCCTGAAAACATTTGTCTATGTCATTATTTTTATTTTTTCAGAGAGAGAAAAATTCTAAGGAGGTAAAATTCTATGGAAAAAAAGCAGAAGTTTAGTGACATACTTGTCATAGGTGCAGCACTGTTTGCTATGTTCTTTGGTGCCGGCAACCTGATTTTCCCACCTTTGTTGGGGCAGGAATCTGGTACTTCTTGGTTCGTGGGCTTTGCGTTCTTCTTTATCTTTGACGTAGGCTTGGCATTGGTTGCAATTTTGGCATTGATTCGTAAAGGACAGTTGGAAGTCAATGGTATTACCGGCGTTATGGGGAAAGTACCTTCCTTGATTATCAACTGTATCGCAGTATTGTGTATCGGGCCTTTGCTGGCAATTCCCCGTACCGCTGCAACTACATATGAAGTAGGGATTGCACCTTTGTTCCCTAATTTCAATATTTGGATTTTCTCCGCAATTTTCTTTGCAATCGTATTGGTATTGACCATTCGTCCTTCCAAAGTAGTTGATATCATTGGTACATTCTTAACACCTATTTTGGTAATTGGTCTGTTGGCATTGATTATCAAAGGTATCATTTCTCCTTTGGGTGCAATTGATGTTGAGGCAGTAAATAGCCCCGTGCAATCCGGTACTGTAAACGGTTACCAAACACTGGACGTAATGGCTTCCATGATATTCATTATGATTATCACAAGCAGTGCACAACAAAAAGGTTATACAAGCACACCCGCTCTGTCTAAAGCAGTATTAAACTCCAGTATTGTTGCAGCAGTTGGTTTGTTAATCATCTACGGTGGTTTGACATATCTGGGTGCAACAACTTGTGGTTTGGAAGAATATCATGGTTTGAACCAAACAGCTTTGTTGGTTGCTATCACAAAAGCATTATTTGGACAAACAGGTGTTGTATTGTTGGGTATCATCGTATTGTTTGCTTGTTTGACAACTGCGATTGGTTTGAGTTCTTCCGCAGGTGCATTCTTTGAAGACATCTCCGGTGGTAAATTGTCTTACAAAAACGTTGTTATCGCAGTCGTTGTATTCAGCTGGTTGATTTCCAATGCCGGTGTAAGTACTATCATTCAAGTTTCCGCTCCTTTGTTGAACTTGATTTACCCCGGTATCTTGGTATTGATTATTTTGGCATTCTTCCATAACTCCATCAAAAACAAAAACATCTATCGTGTGGCTGCATACTTTGCAATCATCACAAGTGCTTTGGAAATTTTGGCTGGTTTTGGTTTGCCAACAGAATTTGTAAAAATGTTACCTTTGGGTGCTGCCGGTTTTGCTTGGATTTGCCCTGCAATCGTTGGTGGTATCATTGGGAAATTCATTCCTTGCAAAGAATAATATAATCAAACCATACATAACATAAAAAAAGCAAAATACCTCTGTATCATACAGAGGTATTTTTTTGTATAAAAAAATAGAGATGTGACAAATGCACATCTCTATTTTGTTCTGATTTATCCGATTTGTTCTGCAAGTACTTCTTTTGCTTTTTGCAATGCGTCTGCAATCTTGGTTGCATCTTTGCCGCCTGCTTGTGCCATGTTGGGGCGTCCGCCACCACCACCGCCGCAAACAGCCGCTGCCGCTTTGATGATATTGCCTGCGTGTGCACCTTTTTTCACCACATCATCGGTTGCCATTGCCATCAAATTGACTTTATCCCCTTTGCCGCTTGCCAATACAATCACGCCACTACCTAATTTTTGTTTCAGTTGGTCGCCCAATGTACGCAAGCCATTGCCATCTGTGTCTTTGATTTCTGCCGCCAATACAGCCACACCATTGATTTCTACTTTTGTATTCAAAATCTCATCGGCTGCACCGCCTGCCATTTTTGCTTTCAATTTTTCCAACTCTTTTGCTGTTTCTTTTTGTTCTGCCAACAGTTGTTCCAAACGTGTCAACAGCTTATCCGGTGTTGTTTTCACCAATTTGCAAATTTCTTTGATTTCTGTTTCTTGTGCCTGATAATATTTCAATGCTTCGGAACCGGTCAATGCTTCTATACGTCTGACACCTGCCGCTACACCGTTTTCTGACAATATTTTGAAAGAACCCACCTGTGCAGTGTTTTCCAAGTGTGCACCACCACAAAGCTCAATACTGTAACCGCCCATATCAACCACACGCACAACATCACCGTATTTTTCACCAAACAATGCCATCGCACCTTTTTGTCTTGCTGCGTCCATAGACATTTCCTCTGCCATGACTGCATAACTTTCAAAAATAGCATCGTTGACCAATTTTTCCACTTGTTGTACTTCTTCTGTGGTCAATGCCGCAAAATGTGTAAAGTCAAAACGCAAACGTTCCGCACTCACATAAGAGCCTGCCTGTTCCACATGGTTGCCCAAAACGGTACGCAATGCTTTATGCAACAAGTGTGTTGCAGTATGGTTTCTTGCAGATGCCATACGCAAGCTTTTTGCAATGCTTGCACATACCATGCTGCCTACTTGCACGCTACCTTCTGTCACTTCCCCAATATGGGCAATTTTTCCGCCAATGACTTTGATACAATCTGTCACAGCAATAACACCGGTATCTGTTTGGATACTGCCTTTGTCACCGACTTGACCACCGCTTTCTGCATAGAATGGTGTTTTATCCAAAAATACTGCAACGCTATCCCCCGTTTGTGCCATATCTGCAATGGTATCATTTGCCACCAAAGCAACAATTTTTGCGTCAGATACTGTAAATACATCATATCCTGCAAAAGCAGTTTCCAATTCCACAGGCAAATCGTTGTATACGGTTGCTGCTGCCCCCATATAATTGGATTTTGCTCTTGCGGCTCTTGCACGCTCTTTTTGCTGTTCCATTTCTTCCGCAAAGGCAGTTTCGTCAATTTCCATACCTTCTTCTGCCAAAATTTCTTTTGTCAAATCCACAGGGAATCCATATGTGTCATACAAACGGAAAGATTTTTCGCCGGACATCACTTTCACGCCTGCGGCTTTCATTTCTTCCATATCTGCTTTCAAAATTTCCATACCTTTGTCGATGGTTTTATAGAAACTATTTTCTTCAATGGACAAAATTTTGAAAATATGGTCTTTTTTTGCCACCAATTCCGGATAGGCATCTCCACTGCACGCAATCACGGATTTTGACAATTCTGCCAAGAATTCGCCCTCTATCCCCAACAATTTGCCATGGCGTGCCGCACGACGCAACAAACGACGCAACACATAGCCACGACCTTCATTGGAAGGCAATACACCATCTGCTGTCATCATGGTAACAGAACGGATATGGTCTGTAATCACACGTACAGAAACGTCAATTTTGGCATCTGTGCCATATGTGACATTTGCTTTCTGACAAACTGCATCACGAGTGGCTTTGATGGTGTCCACATCAAAAATGGAGTCCACACCCTGCATGATGGTTGCCATACGTTCCAATCCCATACCAGTATCCACGTTTTTCTGTGCCAATTCTGTATATGTGCCATCTTCATTGGCATTAAACTGTGTCAGTACCAAATTCCAAAATTCCATATATCTGTCACAGTCACAACCAACCGTACAAGTAGGGCTGTCACAACCATATGCCTCGCCTCTGTCGAAATAAATTTCTGTACAAGGGCCACAAGGGCCTGTGCCATGTTCCCAGAAGTTGTCTGCTTTGCCCAGTTTGACAATGCGTTCCCAAGGCAAACCAACTTTTTCATGCCAAATTTTCCCTGTTTCATCATCTTCTTCATAAATGGTTACATACAGCTTGTCCTCCGGAATTTCCAATACTTTTGTTACAAATTCCCAAGACCAAGGAATGATTTCGTTTTTGAAATAATCCCCAAACGAGAAATCACCCAACATTTCAAAGAATGTACCATGACGTGCAGTTTTACCCACGTTTTCAATATCACCGGTACGAATACATTTTTGACAAGTGGTCACACGTTTACTGGGGGGGATTTCCTGCCCTGTAAAATATGCTTTCATGGGTGCCATGCCGGAATTGATTAACAACAAACTATTGTCATTTTGTGGCACTAATGGGAAACTTTGCAAACGCAAATGTTCCTTGCTTTCAAAAAATTTCAAAAATGCTTCTCTGATTTCATTCACTCCTAAATATTTCATAAAAAACCTCCTTAAAAAATATATCTGATAATAAAAAAGCCCCTGACTATCATAGTCAGGGACGAATTATTCACCGTGGTACCACCCTCATTATGTTTTTATACAAAAAACATCACTCTATGTCTTTCACGCAGACCATACGCTTTGACATACTTTGCTTCCGTCAAAGAGCTGGGCAAAGAATGCCCGAAAAGACTGCTTCCACAATGTGCTGCTGAAAAATTCACACCAACATTTTCTCTCTGTAAAGTCCACCCGTTGTGTACTCCTTCTTTTCTTCACTTTTTGGCTATATGCAATTTCTTTTGCATGATATGACACACAAAAACAGTATAATTTGATTATAGACAGCACAAAATTCTTTGTCAAGGAAATTTTCAATATAACCATGTCAAATCGTCGTCTAAAAATGGTCGTTTCCAATCTGTTGGCGTGGCTTGTGCCCGCAACAGCTGTTCTTTTCGATTGCGTAATATCGCTTTATCCATTTGGGAAATATAGTATGCCGCTGCAAGCTGTACATCTTCCTTTTCTTCTGTTGTATCCAGCAATATCGAAAACAGCATATCTGCCAATGCCGCATTATTACGATATATCCGAAAATATTCCTGTAATTGCATGGTATACGCTTCCTCACAACTTTTTTCCAAATACAGACACAATCGCCGTCTATCCCAGCCTGTTTCTGTTTTGGGATTATGTGTCAACAACAATTCCCAATTTTCAAAACACATCATAAGCTCCCTTTATCACATACTTTGCAACACTTCACCCAATCGTTTCATGCCGACTTCGATTTTATCATCGGAAAGACCGGAAAAACTCAATCGAATATAATTGCTTTTTGCAGCACCAATCAAAAACTGTGTCCCCGGTGATACCAACACATTTTTTTCCAACGCACGATTACAAAACACTTCTGCATCAATATGTTTGGGCAATGCCACCCATAAACTCACACCACCATACGGCACATGATAACTTGCCATAGGCAAGAGATATTTCTTTGCCATGGAAATGGCTTTGCGATATTTTTCACCACCATATTTTCGGACTTGTTTGCCACGTTTTTCCCAGCCGTTGATTTCCAAATATTCCTGCATGGCTTTTTGCATAAAACCGGAGGTGGAAATATCGGTCATGTATTTTGCCTCCAACACTGCTGTTTTGATTTTCTTGGGCAATACCATCAACCCCATACGCAACCCCGGCATCAATATTTTGGAAAAACTCTTGATATAAATGACTCGATTTTTATAATCCAATGCCTTTAATGGCAATGGTTTTTCTTTGGTATAGTGAAAATCATAGAAATCGTCTTCCTCTATGATATCTATATCATATTTTTCTGCCAATTCCAGCAACTGCCGCTTTTTTTCCAAAGAATATGAAATACCGGTAGGTGTCTGAAAATATGCCATCATATACAAAAATTTGGGGTGGTATAATTTCAGATAATTTTCCAATGCTGTCATATCCATACCATCTGCCTGCATCTGAATTTCCACCAATTTCGCACCTTTGGATAAAAATGCCCCTGCCGCACCGTAAAATGTGGGCGTTTCCACAAACACCGTATCATCATATTGCAATAACGCCTTTGCAATAATATCCATACCTTGTTGTGCCCCTGCCACAATCTGCACATATTCCGCACTGGTTTGTATCCCAAACGATGCCAAATACCGACAGAGTGTTTCCCGCAGTGGCAGGTAGCCCATACTGTCTGTGTATCGAAAAGCACCGCCTTTTTCCCGTTCCAGTACACGGTCAAATGCATATTTGAACTCATCTACCGGAAACAAATCATCGGGTAATGATGTATCCGTAAAATTGATAACATTATCCCAAACAGGCAAATATTGCATATATTCTATATTTTTTCGTGTAATGGGTGAAGATAATTTCTCGATGGGCAACGGGGATACATATGTCCCACTGCCTACATGAGAATATACCATTTTCTTTTGTTCCAAATATTTGTAGGCATTGACAATGGTGACGGTATTGACTGCAAAATGGCTTGCCATTTTCCGAATGGGTGGCAATTTTTCATCTGCAATCAAAATCCCTGACACAATCAATGCCGCAATCCCGTCTGCAATTTGTTGATACAGTGGGATTTCACTATGTTTTTGTATGGAAATATCAAAAATGGGTTCTGTCATACCGAAACTCCTTAATATTGTTTTCTGCCCAAAGCACTCGGAATGCCCATACTTTCCCGATATTTTGCAACGGTTCTGCGGGAAATATGAATCCCTGCGGCAGTGAGCTGTTCTGTCAATTCTCTATCACTGTAAGGGTGTGTTTTATCTTCTTGTGTAATTATGGTTTCGATGCGGTTTTGTATGGATTGTGCGGAGATGCTTTCCATACCATCGGTTGCCATAGCTTGCGAAAAGAAATCCACCAAAGCAAATACCCCTTTTTCACATTGTAGATATTTTTCTTTTACGGCACGGCTAACCGTAGATTCATGCATTTGTATGCGTTCTGCAATATCCATCATACGCAACGGTTTCAGCGTACCATTGGGATATAAAAAAAATTCTTTCTGTGCCAATACAATTTGTGTGGTTGTTTCCAACAACGTGCTTTCCCGACGATTGACACATTGCACCGCCCATTCGGCTTGTTTGAGTTTTTGTGTGATATATTCTTTGGTTTCTTTGGATTGGTCTTGTTGCAATAATTTCTGATACGATGGTGTCACAAATAAACGTGGAACACTGTTTTTGTTGACTGTCACAAACAATTCTTCCCCTTTTCGCTCCACAAAAACATCGGGAATGACATATTCCACAGGTTGATTGCCACAAAATCCACTGCCCGGTTTTGGCACACAACTTCTGATTTCTTCCAAAGCCTTTGTCAATTTTTCCATGGAAACGTGTAATTTCTTTGCCACATAGGACATACGATTTTTTGCAATATCCTGCAAATAGGTTTCCACGATATGCATTGCTGTTTCACAAGCATTATTTTGTCTTAGCTGTATGAGCAAACACTCTTTCAAATCTCTTGCCCCTACACCGGGTGGGTCTAAGGACTGTAATTGCAGCAATAATTTTTCTGCCTCCAAAGCGGTCAAACCATATTTTTTCTGTGCCACCTGCAAAGCATCTGTTTCCAGATATCCGCTTTCTTCTGTGCTTTCTGCTAAAAAACACAGAGCCGTTTTCTGTCTTTGGTGCAAGGGCAAAATATGAATTTGAAACAGCAAATATTCTCGTAAACTTTGTGTTTCTTTTTTACCAAAACGCAAATCTTCCCGTTCTTTTTCATTCTCCATATCCAGTTGATAATATCCCCTGTTTTGCTCATCGCCTTCTTGCAACCAATCCAGTTTTTGCAACAAAGAGGGCTCTTCTTTTTCCGCAATATGTTCTTCCGTCCAGTCTAATAACGGATTTTCTTCGGAAACTTCTCGAATATATTCTGACAATGCCAATGTGTTCATTTGCAATATTTCTACGGATTGCTGCATTCTTTGTGAAAGCATTTGTTTTTGTTGCAACTGCAATGATAAATCCATATGAACGCCCCCTTTTTTATTTTTTTCCTGCTTGCATTTGTTTTTCATTGTATCATAAGGCACAGCAAACAGCAATCATTCCTGCGTTTGTTCTTCTGTTTTGCCTATATCTATTTTGCCTATATGGGGTTTCTTTTTTTTGTAAATGTTGACAGAAAATTGTCAAAAATGTTGGTAATAAGTTCACATTTACAATCTGATAGCGATTATAGTAAACTGTATATGTAAAATGTTTACGCATATATATAAACATATCCATGCAAAATCATTTTTATTGTATTTCTACCTATTAAAAAAGTATCACTGAAAATGATTTATTTTTTTCAAAAAATGTTTTTTTCTATTTTTTTATGAAAAAAATATTGTGAATTTCTTACTTTTGTATTAAAATATTGCTGTTATATATAGCTATATTTTTTTATTCAAGCGTTTTTGCACGAATGCTTGTCTTTTGTGCTGTAAACGCAACAAAATTATCATTGCGTTTTGAACAACGCAAAAATCACTTGACAGAGGGGGATAATATGCAAGCTTTAACGTTCAAACGTGGAGTTCACCCACCAGATGGCAAAGCTCTTTCCGCAGAGCAACCCATTCAGGTGGTACTCCCAAAAGAAAACTCTGAATTGTTCTATCCCATGTCCCAACACATTGGTGCACCTTGTGAACCATTGGTAGCTGTTGGCGACTATGTAAAAGTAGGACAAAAAATCGCTGAATCACCTGCATTTATGTCTTCTCCTATCTTTGCCAGTGTTTCCGGTGAAGTTGTGGACATTAGACCTATGTTGGTACCTGGCGGTGCTATGGTAAAAGCTATTGTTGTCAAAAACGATGGCAAAATGGAAGAAATCGAAGGCTTAAATCAGGGCAGAGATTACACAACCATGTCCAATGACGAAATTTTGGCGGCAATCAAAGAAGCCGGCGTTGTTGGTCTGGGTGGTGCCGGGTTCCCTACCCATGTAAAACTCAACCCTCCCAAAGATACTCCTATCGATCATATCCTCATCAATGCGGCAGAATGTGAGCCTTATTTGACTTGTGACTACCGTTTGATGTTGGAAGAACCTGAAAGAATTGTCAAAGGGTTGCAAATTATGTTGAAATTGCATCCCAATGCAAAGGGTGTTATCGGTATTGAAATGAACAAACCCAAAGCCATTGAAACAATGACAAAGGCTTGCGAAGGCATTGATAACATCTCTGTACAACCTTTGGTAACAAAATTCCCACAAGGTTCCGAAAAACACTTGATTTATGCAATCACCAAAAGAGAAGTAAAATCCGGTGCATTGCCCGCAAGTGCAGGCTGTATTGTAGATAACGTTGATACCGTTTTGGCAATCGAAAGAGCCATCTGCAAAGGCAGACCTTTGATGAGAAGAATTGTAACCGTTTCCGGTCAAGGTATCAAAAACCCCGGTAACTACAAAATCAGAATTGGTATGACACTGAGAGATTTGGTAGATGCCATTGGTGGGTTCAAAGAAGACACACCTCCGGTAAAATTGATTGCCGGCGGTCCTATGATGGGTCCTACATTGTATACATTGGACGTTGCTTCTGTAAAAACAACTTCCGGTTTGTTGTGCTTCACAAAAGAAGAAGCATTCATTCCGGAAGAAAGAAACTGTATCCGTTGCGGCAAATGCGTAGACCACTGTCCTATGGGCTTGCAACCTTTCTTGCTCAATGCAAAAGCATTGAAAGGTGATGGTGAAGGTTTCGTAAAACATCATGGTTTGGATTGTATCGAATGTGGTAGCTGTTCTTATGAATGTCCCGCAAAACGTCAGTTGGCACAATCCATTCGTGCGGTGAAAAAAATCGAAGCAGGCAAAAAAGCGGCAGCCGCTGCGGCAGCAAGAGCAAAAGCTGAAGCAGAAGCAAAAGCAAAAGCCGAAAAGAACTAAGAAGGGGGAGAATAAAGAATGTCTAATTTTGTAGTATCCGGTACCCCTCACGTGCGTTCTAAAGAAACGATCCAAAGCATTATGCGTGATGTTATCATCGCTTTGGTTCCTGCAACAGCAATGGGTATCTTCTATTTTGGTATGCCTGCACTGATTTTGATTGCAGCTGCCATTATTTCTAGCGTTGTATTTGAATGGTTATATCAAAAATTATTGAAAAAACCCGTTACCATCAGCGATTTGTCCGCAGTTGTAACCGGTTTGCTTTTGGCAATGAACTTACCTGCATCTGCACCGATTTGGGTACCGATTGTTGGTAGTGCATTCGCAATTATCTTTGCAAAACAATTATTTGGCGGTTTGGGTCAAAACTTCATTAACCCTGCATTGGCTGGTAGAGCATTCCTTTTGGCTTCTTATCCAACAGAAATGACAACATGGACAGCACCCGTCGGTTTCTCCGGTGCTGATGCAGTAACCGTTGCGACACCTTTGGCAACATTGAAAACAGGCGTGATGCCTGATGCATCTTTGAAAGATGTATTGCTTGGTACAAACATTGGTGGTTGTATTGGTGAAACTTGTGCAATCGCTTTGATTATCGGTGGTATCTATTTGATTGTCAGACACGTCATCAGCTGGAAAATCCCTGTAATTTACATAGCAACTGTATTTGTATTGACAGCAGCAATCGGCAGAAACGGTTTGCGTGAACCTGTATATGAAATGTTTGCCGGTGGTTTGATGTTGGGTGCTTTCTTCATGGCAACTGACTACGCTTCCTCTCCTGTAACACCAAAAGGGCAAATCATATTTGCCATTGGCTGTGGTTTGATTACCACACTGGTCAGAATATTTGGTGGTTATCCGGAAGGTGTATCTTACTCCATCTTGATTATGAACTTGGCTGTGCCTCTGATTGAAAGATTTACAGAACCTAAAATCTTTGGTGCATTACCAAAAGTGAAGGAGGCGAAATAAGGCATGAACGCAAAAGAAATTATAAAACCCGCAGGAATGCTTTTGCTGATTTCCGCAGTTGCCGCAGCGTGTTTGGGTGCGGTTTCTGAAATCACAAAAGAACCAATCAAAATTCAGAAAGAAAAAACACTGAATGCTTCCATGCAGGCGGTTATGCCTGACGCATCTTCTTTTGAAGAATTAAAAGATGTAGAAAAAACAGGTACTATTCAGGCTGTATATCAAGCTGACAATGGTGGTTTTGTTGTGACAACTGCTCCCGGCGGTTTCGGCGGTGCGGTAAACACAATGGTAGGGATTGGCTCTGATGGTGTGATTACCGGTTTGCGTGTTACAGGCCACTCCGAAACACCAGGTTTGGGTGCAAAATCCACAGAACCTACTTTCTACGAACAGTTTGTAGGAAAATCCGGCACAGTAACCGTTACAAAAGACGGTGGTGACGTTGTGCCTATCACAAGTTCCACAATTACTTCCAGAGCAGTTTGTGCAGGTGCACAAGAAGCATTGGATTGGGTTGCAGCGAATGGAGGTGCAAACTAATGGCTAATCCTATCAAAATACTGAAAAACGGTATTCTTGACGAAAACCCTACCTTTGTGCAAGTTATTGGTATGTGTCCGACATTGGCAGTTACCAGTTCTGCAATCAATGGTCTTGGTATGGGTTTATCCACAACAGCGGTTTTGATTTTTGCTAACATTTTCATTTCCCTGTTAAGAAAAGTAATTCCCGATAAAGTCAGAATTCCTTGCTTTATCGTTGTTATTGCAACATTTGTTACCATCATTCAGTTCTTATTGCAGGCATATTTGCCTAGCTTGAACGCATCATTGGGTCTTTATATTCCTCTGATTGTTGTTAACTGTTTGATTTTGGCAAGAGCGGAAGCATTTGCTTCCAAAAACGGCCCGATTGCTTCCGCATTTGACGGTATCGGTATGGGTCTTGGTTTCACACTTGCTCTGGGTGTTTTGGGTCTGGTGCGTGAATTTATCGGTGCAGGTACACTGTTCGATAAAGTTGTATTGCCAGAAGCTTTCCCCAGAACATTGTTGTTCGTTATGGCTCCCGGTGCGTTCTTCACATTGGGTTGCTTGATGGCAGCATTGAATCATTTCAGAAACAAAAATAAAGCATAAGGAGGGGAAAATAAATGAATTTGATATTGCTGATTTTGGCAGGGATTTTCGTAAATAACTATGTTTTGTCCCAGTTCTTAGGTATTTGCCCCTTCTTGGGCGTTTCTAAAAAAGTAGAAACTGCTGCTGGTATGGGCGTTGCCGTAATTTTCGTTATGTCTTTGGCATCTGCGGTAGCATACTTGGTATACAACTTAATTTTAGTGCCATTGCGCATCGAATACTTGTATAACATTGCATTCATTTTGGTTATTGCATCTTTGGTGCAGTTTGTAGAAATGTTCTTGAAAAAAGCTGCTCCTGCTTTGTATCAGGCATTGGGCGTATTCCTGCCTTTGATTACCACAAACTGTGCGGTTTTGGGTGTTGCCGTATTGAATATGCAAAAAGGTTACAACTTCATCGAATCTGTATTGAACGGTTTTGGTGGTGCAACAGGTTTTGCACTGGCAATCGTACTGTTTGCAGGTATCCGTGAAAGAATTGAAGACAACGATACACCAAAAGCGTTTGATGGTTTCCCATTGGCGTTGATTACAGCCGGCTTGATGTCTATTGCATTCTTAGGCTTCTCCGGTCTGATTAAACTGTAAAACAAGGAGTGTGACAAAAATGGACATTATGAATATCATAAATCCGATACTCAGTATCGGTGGCCTTGGTGTTGTTTTTGGAGCAGGCCTTGGCATTGCGGGTGAACTTTTCTATGTAGAAGAAGACCCAAAAATCGGTGAAATTTTGGAAGTTTTGCCCGGTGCAAACTGTGGTGGTTGTGGTTTCCCCGGTTGTGGCGGTTGTGCAGCAGCGATTGCAGCCGGCACAGCACCTATAACCGCTTGCCCTGTTGGTGGCTCTGCGGTTGCTGAAAAAATTGGTGGCATTATGGGTATTGAAGCTTCTTCCACAGAACCTGTTGCTGCATTTGTAAAATGTGGCGGTACTTGCGAAAAAGCAAAATCCAAATATGAATACTTTGGTATTGATGATTGTAACATGGCTGTGCAGCTTGCAGGTGGCGGTTCCAAAACTTGCAGCTATGGTTGCTTGGGTCTGGGAAGCTGTCAAAAAGCTTGTGGTTTTGGTGCAATCGAAATCATTGATGGTATTGCAGTGGTAGACAAAGAAAAATGTGTGGCTTGTGGTCAATGTGTATCTGCTTGCCCGAAACATTTGATTGAATTGTTGCCCGCCAAAAACAAAATCAAAGTACAATGTTCTTCCAAAGACTTGGGTAAAGTGGTTATGCAAGCTTGCTCTGTTGGTTGTATTTCCTGTAAAATTTGTGAAAAGAATTGTCCTTTCGACGCAATTCATGTCATTGACAACATTGCTGTCATCGACTACACAAAATGTAAATCCTGCGGTATTTGTGCGAACAAATGTCCAAAAGGTGTTATCACAGGCAAAAGACCTGCACCAGCAGCAGATGCAAAACCCGCAGAAAAACCTGCTGCCCCTGTTGCAGCAGCAGCTCCCGCAGCAAAAGTGGAAGAAAAACCTGCACAACAGCAACCTGTTGAACAAAAAACAACAGCAGAAGCAAAACCTGCTGAAAAACCGGCAGAACAAAAAACTGCAACAGAACCACCTGTTACAGAAAAACCTGCTGAATAATTTGCAACCAAACAGACAAAACCAAAACGGTTTTGTCTGTTTTTTTATTTCGATTTTATTTCACAAAAAATGGATAGGATTCTTCTGCGTTCCATTCTTTACCCTATGTGCAAAATATGATATACTCTTTGCAAACATTTGAGAGAAATGGAAAATGGCAGTTTTTCTCTCTAAAAAAATATGGTTTTTCTGATTTCTCATTTGTTTTTTATTGAAAAATCATTGAAAAAAAGGTATGATTAAAGATAGACTTGCAATCTTAATAAAAAAAATATGATATAAAAGCCATATAGATTGGCTTGGCAATACAGAAAGGGGTATTTTGATTTATGTTTTCTAAAGATATGGGTATCGACTTGGGTACTGCAAACACATTGGTTTATATGCGTGAAAAAGGGATTATCGTAAATGAACCGTCTGTGGTAGCCATCAATACACAGACAAAAGAAGTATTGGCAGTAGGCAACGAAGCAAAAGAAATGATTGGGCGTACACCCGGCAATATTGTTGCCATTCGTCCGATGCGTGACGGTGTCATTGCCGATTTTGATGTGACACAAGCAATGTTGCGTTATTTCATCAATAAAGCTTATGTGCGTTCCATGTTCGGCCCAAAACCAAGAATTGTCATTTGTGTACCTTCCGGTGTCACCGAAGTGGAAAAAAGAGCTGTTTTAGAAGCTGCCATTGCCGCAGGCTCCAAAGAAAAAGACACCTATTTGATTGAAGAACCTATGGCGGCATCTATCGGTGCCGGTTTGCCTGTTGCTGACCCTGCGGGCAGTATGGTTGTAGATATTGGTGGGGGTACTTGCGAGGTTGCTGTCATTTCATTGGGTGGTATTGTCACAAGCACTTCTTTGCGTATTGCCGGCGATTCCTTGGATAATGCAATCGTAAGCTATATCAAGCGTGAATTCAATCTTGCCATCGGTGACCGTACCGCAGAAGAAATCAAAATTACCATTGGTTCTGCATATAAATTGGAACAAGAAGAAAAAATGGAAATTCGTGGTCGTGATTTGATTTCCGGTTTGCCAAAAACCGTCGAAGTCAACTCTATCCATGTGCGTGAAGCATTGAGTGAACCGGTAAGCTCCATCATTGAAACCATCAAACAGACTTTGGAGGCAACCCCTCCCGAATTGGCAGCCGATGTTATGGAATACGGTATCACATTGACAGGCGGCGGTGCTTTGCTCAGAGGTTTGAATGAGCTGATTACCGCAGAAACCGGTATGCCTGTGCATATTGCCAACGAACCATTAAATTGTGTGGCATTGGGAACCGGTTTGGTTTTAGACCAAATCGGTACATTGCGTAATGTATTGATTTCTCCCAGAAAAGCATTATTCTAATACACAATCTGTATCATAAAAGGAGCGTTTACATTGTTTGCTTTTTTTGAAAAACACAGAAAAATCATCATCAGTAGTGTGATTGTCATACTTGCTTTGCTGGCATTTATCACCAGCGGCAAAAAATTAAATGCCACCGCATTGGAGAGTGCGTTTGGCTTTATTGTGACGCCCTTTCAAGAAATCACAGATGGTGTTGGCAGTTGGGTAAAAGAGAACCTTTCTTCTCATCGTGAAACACAAGAAGTATTGGAAGAGAATAAAGCACTACGACAAGAAATCGAATCACTCAAAGCCACAAATGACAGATTGGCTCTATATGAACAAGAAAACAAAACATTGTCCGGTTTATTGAAAATTACACAAAAATACCCCCAATACCAAACATTTGGTGTACGTATCATTGCCAAAAGTCCCGGTAGTTTATATGAGGTCTTTACATTGAATAAAGGCACATCTGATGGTGTACAGGCAAATATGGTACTATCTGCCGCAGATGGATTGGTGGGCAAAGTGTTGGAAAGCGGTGCCACATATGCAAAAGGACAATCCATTTTAGACAGTCGTAGTTCTGTACCTGCCATGAGCTTGCGTACAGGGGATTTGGGTGTTGTCAAAGGGGATTACACATTGATGAACCAAGGACTTTGCAAAATGGAATATATTGATGCAGAGGCTGAAATTGCGGTAGGTGATGAAATTGTGACTTCTCATTTAAGTGACATCTATCCAACCGGTTTGACCATCGGAAAAGTGAAAGAAATCAAAGCCGACACCAACGGCTTGACAAAATATGCAATCATTGAACCTGCTGTGGATATGAAACATTTAGACACATTATTGGTCATTGACAAAAACAACGAAACAACACAAACAGAGGAGGCACAAAATTGAGAATATTCATCACTGCCATATTGGTTTTTCTTAATTTTATTTTGCAAACCACCATATTGCCTTATGCCGCAATTCGTGGTGTTGTACCCAATACGGCACTGATTTTGGTTGTGTCATATGGTCTTTTGCGTGGCGAAAACGAAGGCTGTATTGTGGGATTTTGCAATGGTCTTTTGATAGACATTTTTTTTGGAGTGTCTTTTGGTTTTTATACCTTGTTGTTGTTTCTTGCAGGGCTTTGGGCAGGACGTGGACAAAAAGACTTTTACCGTGAAAACTACTTATTGCCCATCATTTCCTGTGCATTGGCAACCATTGTTTATGAAACCATATTGTTTGTCACAGGGTTTATATTGCAAGGGGAAACCAACTTGATTTATTTCCTTTTGCATTTACTGATACCGGAAGTGGTTTACACCGCAATCATCACCATTCCCATGTACCGAATTTTATTCGGTATCAACGAATGGCTGGAATTAAAAGAAAAATATAAATATCGGCTGTTTTAACCTGCCTGTTTGCAAGGAGGTTTCCAATGCGAAAATACTGGGAACGTTTTTTAGAATTATGTAAAAACAGAATATTTGTGGTACTTTTGGGTATTTGCGTCCTTTTCTTTGCTCTGGTGGTGCGTTTGTTCCTGTTGCAAATTTTGAACGGGAGTGCATACGAGGCTTCTTTGATTACCAGTGTATCCAAAGAAGTCAATGTCCCTGCCTCCCGTGGGAATATCTATGACCGTTATGGCAGACCACTGGCAATAAACAAAGTCGCATATTCTGTGGAAATTGATGATAGTGTTGCCTTGGATTTGACAGAACACCGCAGTCAACTGATTACAGAATTGCTGGATAATATGTTTGCACAAGGTACAACCGCAAATGATGACTTGCCCATCAGTAAAACAACACCATATACATTTTTATTTACAGGCGACGAAAAAGAACAAGAAACAGCCGAAAAAAAATGGAAAGAAAAAATTGGTTTGGGAAAAAAACAACAGCATTTTACAGCAGAAGAATGTCTGCAATATTTATATGAAACATATCCACCACCTGCACATTACACAGAAGAACAAAAACGTATGTATCTTTATTATTCTGTGGAGTTGACAGATAAAAACTTGATGGCTTTGACATTGGCACAAAAACTCCAAGCGTTTGGAGAAACTGTCATTGATGAAATCCCTCTGGATTTACAATATCCATATCATTTTCAGTTTGGTGGCAACAAAAAGAAAGAAATCAACTGGAAACACACCTGGAAAACAAAGAATGTCACTGAACAGGATTTGTCGAACTATAATTCCCTAGAAATGTTGGATTATTTACGGGATTATTTTGGATTGCCAAAATATTTGCCAACCGATTTGGTCAGAAGTACATTGGGTATCCGAAATTCTCTGTATGCAGTGCGATACCAAAAATACAAATCTGTTACCGTTGCCACAGATATCAGCGATAAAACATTGGCTTATGTGGAGGAAAATCAAGATATTTTCCCCAATGTGCTGGTGGGTACGGTATCATTGCGGGAATATCCAAACGGGGAGCATTTTGCCCATATCACAGGCTATATCCGTCAAATGACAGACGCAGATATTCCACTGTATCAAGATATCGTGGACGCAGAAGGCAATCCTGTTTACAGCACAACAGATATTGTTGGGCAAGCAGGCGTTGAAAAATTATATGAACAACAACTCAACGGAGTTGATGGGAAAATCACCATGGAAGTAGACAACCAAGGCAGAAGAATGAGCGTAATTGGTTCTACCGAACCGGTGGCAGGCAAAGATGTATATTTGACCATTGACAGTAAATTGCAAACCACAGCATATACAGCCTTGGAGGAATCCTTGCGTGAAGTTTTGCTCAACCGTTTGAAATCCGGTGGCAAATATGGCGTATCCACGTTGGATTTGTTTGTATCTATGGTAAATACCAATCATATTTCTGCATCAAAAATGCTTTCTGCATCTTCCGGCACCATACAGGCAACTTTGGTGGAACGTTGTAAGGCTTCTGTGCCTGATTTTTCCATAGAAAAGGAAGATGCTTCTGAAATCTTGCAAACATTTTTGACAGATGGATTGTCTAACGGTATGGTTTCGGCAAAAGAACTGTTGCTTTCTATGATTGAACAGGGACGCATTGGTGCAAAGCCGGAAGAATTGCAAGCATTGCAAAGCGGTGCTATTGCACCCTCTACATTTATCATACGAAAATTGGAAAACGGAGAAATATCTCCTTCCGACACAGGACTGGACCCCTCTACAGGCTCTGTTGTGGTTTCCGAAGTGGACAGCGGTAAGGTTTTGGCTTTGGTGACATATCCTTCCTTTGACAACAACCAACTGGTAAACACATTTAACAACAGCTATTATAATGCTTTGTTGGAAGATATGAACACGCCTTTGGTCAACCGCCCTTTGAAACAAAAGAAAGCCCCCGGCTCTACATTTAAAATGATACCTGCATTGGCAGGATTGGAAACCGGTATCATCACACCCAGAACTGTCATTCAGACAAAAGGGATATTCAAAGATGCCAGCACACCTTATGCACGTTGTTGGTATTACAGCAACACCGGCGGCACACACGGTGCTTTGAGCGTAGACCATGCATTGGAAGTATCTTGTAACTATTTCTTCTATGAATTGGGGTATCGTATGGGGAATGCAAAATCCGGCACAACCGAGCAATCCATTGCAACATTGAACGAATATATGACTGCTTTTGGTTTAAGTACCGTCACCGGTATTGAATTGGAGGAATATTCCCCCACTATGGCATCGCCTTATTATCAAGAGCGTATCATCAAAACATCTAATCCAGACGCAACCGTCAGCCAAACACGTTGGAAAGACGGGGATACCATTCGTGCATTCATCGGGCAGTCTGTCAACAGTTACACGCCTGCACAGATGAACCGTTATATTGCGACATTGGCAAATGGTGGTACTTTGTATCAATATCATTTGGTGGATAAGGTGACCAATCCGGACGGCTCTGTTTATGAGCAAAAAGAGGAAGTTGTGGAAAATATCATTCCATTGCAAGAACAAAATTTACAAGCAGTTTATCAAGGTATGTATTTGGTATCTTATGGTGCAAGGGGTACATTGCGTACAGCCTTTACCGATTTACCTGTGAAGGTGGCTTCCAAATCCGGTACTGCACAAGAAGACCTTTCCCGCAGTTCCCATACATGGTTGGTATGTTTTGCACCTTATGATGACCCTCAAATTGCCATCACCGTTATGATACCATTTGGCGAAAACTATGGTTCTCCTGCCCCAAAAGTGGCAAAAGCAATCATTCGGGAATATTTGGGGTTGGATTATGTTCCGACAAATACCAACATGGAAACAGTATTGGCACAATAACAAACAGGAGGAAAGCATGAAACAGCAAAATCATGTCATATTCAAAGGCACGAAAGACGGAATTGCCATACGATTTTTAGGCGATATCCCTTTTGACGCACTTTGTGAACAGCTAAAAACAAAAGTCAAACAAGCAGGAAAATTCTTTGATAATGTCACAACCAGTCTGATATTACAGGGCAGAACATTTTCTGAGGAAGAAGAAAACCGTATATTGGAAATCATCACAGAAAATACGTCTATGACTATCACACATTTTAAAGAAGAAGACCAGCCAAAACAAATGACCGATTTATATCAAAACTTGGACTGTATGACAACCAAATTCCACAAAGGTTCTTTGCGTAACGGGCAACGTTTGGAATTTGAAGGCAGTTTGGTTTTACTGGGCGATGTCAACCCCGGTGCTGAGGTCAAAGCAACCGGCAATATCATTGTACTGGGACAGTTGCGTGGTATTGCTCACGCAGGCTGTAACGGTTTATCCGATGCATTTATTGCAGCCATACACATGACACCGGTACAACTTCGTATTGCTGATATTATCACCCGTTTCCCGGACGATGGAAACCGCCATGGAAAACCTGCGGAATATGCATTTGTACAAGAAGGACAAATTTTCGTCATGCCTTTGTCGTAAAAGGAAAAATTTTTTTGAATTTTGCTTAAAAATTTTCGTGCATATTTGGTATATTTTTGCTAAAATACAAATATATCTGATATTTCGTATCAGGACGGCACACCATGCCGTCCCATACTTTTACAAACAAATAGAATTGCTTTTTGAAACAAATTTGAAGAACGACTAGGGGGATTTATCCATGAGTGAAGTAATTGTTATCACCAGCGGAAAAGGCGGTGTCGGCAAAACCACAACCAGTGCAAACTTAGGCTGTGGTCTGGCAATACAAGGCAAAAAAGTTGCTTTGGTAGATGCAGATATCGGTTTGCGTAATTTGGACGTTGTGATGGGACTGGAAAATCGTATTGTATATGATTTGGTTGATGTGGTAGAGGGTAACTGCCGTTTGAAACAAGCCTTAATCAAAGACAAACGATATGATGGATTGTTTTTATTGCCTGCCGCACAAACCAGAGATAAAGATGCGGTTTCTCCGGAACAAATGCAAAAATTATGCGAAAACCTGAAAGAAGAAGGCTTTGATTATATCATCATCGACTGCCCTGCCGGTATTGAACAAGGGTTCAAAAATGCCATTGCCGGTGCTGACCGTGCTTTGGTTGTTACCACACCGGAAGTGTCTGCGGTACGTGATGCCGACCGTATCATTGGGCTTTTGGAAGCCAACGGATTAAATAATCCGGGTTTGGTATTGAACCGCCTGCGTATTGATTTGGTAAATCGTGGGGAAATGATGAATATTGAAGATGTGACAGAAATTCTTGCCATCGACATTTTGGGTGTTGTACCCGATGATGAAAGCATTGTCATTGCCACCAACAAAGGAGAACCTGCTGTCAGCAATTACGAATCCTCCGCAGGACAGGCTTATCGCAATATCGTACAACGCATCATGGGACAAACCATTCCTTTGATGACATTTGAAGAACAACCGGAAAGCTTTATGGACAAATTAAAAAAATTGTTCAGTCATTAAATATTGCAACATTGGGAAAGGAGTATCATTTATGGATTTTTTTGGTTTTTTCAAAAAAAATAACGTACCGTCCTCTGGCAGTGTTGCAAAAGACAGACTAAAACTTGTTTTGGTACATGACCGTGTGAATTGTTCCTCTCAGGTATTGGAAATGCTCAAAACCGACATTATCAAAGTCATTTCCAACTATATGGAAATTGATAATGATGAATTGGATATCCAAATCACACAAACAGAGTCTGATGACAAAAGCGGTACTGTACCTGTGCTTTATGCAAACATTCCCATCAAAAGTATGCGGAAAGTCAATCAGGACAACGACGCAAAATAATAAAACAAAAAGCCGGGGAAACAAAAATCAGTATTTGATTTTTTTCCGCGGCTTTCCTGTATTTTATCAATCAGAAACGGAGATGCATTATGCAAACAAAAAAATGGTTTCAAAATTTGGATTGGTATCTGGTTGGTGCCATTTGCATACTTTGTGCGTTTGGCATTATTTGTATTGCAAGTGCCAAACATTTTAATTTAGGAAAAGGCGCATCGGAAGTATATAAACAAATTCTGTTTTTTGGCATTGGGTTTGTATTGATGATTGTGGCTGCCAATGCAGATTATGAATACTTTTCACAATTTTATATTCCGATTTATTTTATCAATATTGTGTTTCTTTTGGCAGTATTTGTTTTTGGTAAAGAGTCCAATGGTGCCACCCGTTGGATTGCCATTGGCCCTTTGACCATACAGCCATCGGAATTTGCCAAGATATTTACATTGTTTTTTCTGGCAAAATACATTTCTTTGCATAAACAGGAAATCACAAACCTTTCATTTTTTATGAAACTTTGTGTCATTGCCGGTATCCCGATATTGTTTGTATTAAAACAACCTGCTCTTTCTGCAAGTTTGGTATTGATTACCATATTTTGCATATTGATTTTTGTTACAGGTATTGAATATCGCTGGATACGAAATGTCATGATTGTATTTTTGCCATTACTGCTTTTCATCTGTTGGGACGTTACAAGGGAAAATCCCATTTTGGTGGACAAAATATTTGAACCACACCAAATCAATCGTATTCTTTCCTTTGTAGACCCAACAGCAAATACCGATTTGTACTATCAAACGGAAAAATCAATCAGTGCCCTTGGCTCCGGGCAATTAACCGGCAAAGGCTTGTTCCAAGGGACACTCAACCAACTGAGCTACCTTCCTTTTCCGCATAACGATTTTATTTTTGCTGTCATTGGGGAGGAATTTGGGTTTTTAGGTTGTATATTTACATTAGGGCTATTGCTCTTTGTGGTATTTCGTTGTATCATAATAGCATTATCAACACGAGATACATTCAGTCAACTGATTGTGGTTGGTGTTGCAGGTATGTTTGCTTTTCAAACATTCATCAACGCAGGTGTTGCCACAGGCATTGTGCCAAACACAGGTATGTCATTACCTTTTATCAGCTATGGTGGCAGCTCCATGTGGACAAATATGGTTGCCATTGGATTGGTATTGAATATTCGAAAAAAATGTTCCAGGTCGTTATTTGAGGGGGGATTATTATGAATATCGCATTGATTGCGGACGATAATAAGAAAAAATTGATGGAAAACTTATGTATTGCTTATCGTCATATTTTATGTAAACATGAACTGTTTGCAACTGCAACCACAGGCAGACTGGTGGAAGAGGCTGCAAATTTGAACGTACACAAATACTTGGCAGGACAATTAGGCGGTTCTGAACAGTTGGGGGCACAAATCATCAACAATGATTTGGATATGCTGTTATTTTTGAGAAATCCGGCATCACCACAATCTTATGATGAATACACTGCTTTGTTCCGCTTGTGTGATACACACAATATTCCGCTTGCAACCAACTTGGCAACGGCAGAAGTGCTTTTGTTGGCTTTGGACCGTGGAGATTTAGATTGGAGAAATGTGGTGAAATAATATGCCGAAAACATTCCATGCCATACCCTTTTGGATTATCATTGGGTATTATCTCATCATCAATATGGTTTTGTTTGCTGCCATGGCATTGGACAAAAGCAGGGCAGTCAAAAACAGACGCCGTATTCCGGAAAAGACACTGTTTTTCATGGCAATTTTAGGCGGTGGCATTGGTGGTTTGCTTGCCATGTACACCAAACGCCATAAAACACGTCATATTGATTTTATCATTGCATTTGCTTTTACCACCCTATTGCATATGTTTGTATGTTATATGGTGATGAAGCATTTCATATGGATTGGGTAAAAAAAGAGGAACATTTTGCATCATCAAAATGTTCCTCCTTTTTATTTTGTGCCAAAGACGTGTCGTCCAATGGTGGTGGTAATGGGCACACTCCAAATCCATCTACTGGTTGCTGTACTGGGGTTCCAATAATATAATGCCCCATTGGTTGGGTCCCAGCCATTGATGGCATCTCTGGCGGCGTTCAATGCCGTTTCATTTGGTGACAAATAAAACTGTTTGTCTTTTACCGCATCAAATGCGCCCGGTTGGTATATCACCTCTGCAATACTATTTGGAAAATTCGGACTTGCCACACGGTTCAATACCACCGCCCCAACTGCCACCTGTCCTTCATACGGTTCCCCTCTTGCCTCACCATGTATGATGGAGGCAAGCAAAAAAATGTCATCGTCATAGTTGCTTTCTGCTGTTTCTCCGATACCGCTTGTACCTGTACCAACGGAAATCCCCAACCGTTCCAACGTTTCCGCTCCTGCAATCCCATCTACCCGCAATCCGTTTTCCTGTTGAAAGTTCCGAATTGCCTCATATGTTCTTGTGCCAAAAATACCATCTGGTGTACCGGAATAGTATCCCAATTCTTTTAACTTTTCCTGTGTCTGTCTGACCAGACCGCCTCTTGTCCCCCAAGATACCAACTGAATGGCAGGAACGGACTGTGGCTGTGGCGGATTTGCTTTTGCAAAATGCCAAATGCTCAAACCACACAACAATACCATACAAACACAAATCAGCATTTTTTTCTGTTTCATGTATGCTCCTCCTTTTTTATGATGTTGCATTTTGCCATAACTCCACCACTTTCAATTTGATTTTTGGCATGGATTTCTGTTGTTCCATGGCTGAAACAACCAAAAATTCTTCTTTTGTCAATGCATTTTGTAACCGCACATGACTTTCTTGTGTGGGTTGGCTCCATGTTGCATCTACATAACACATTTGCGGATACAACACACACCACCAGTTATGCCCTTCTGCCGCACCAATTTCAATCCGCAATGCATCATATACACCTGCGGGAAATACCAAATCTCCATACACTTTCTGCGGAAAATGCTCTTTTACCAAAGACACAGATACATCTTGTTGATACCCTTGTCTTTGCACTTCTTGGGTGGCAATTTGACAGATTTCTGTTTGACTGTTTTGTAAAAATGTCAGTGTTTCTGCTTTGGACTGACACTGTGCCAAGCGTTGTCCAAACACTTCCAGCACTCTATCCCGTACATCTAATTTCAATGCTTGGTCTTTTTGTTCGTCGCTGTTTGCCAACACATGAAAACGCACGACTTTTGCAGAAAGCCCTTGTTGTATTTGTGTCGCATAACATTTTGTCTGTGTGACACCATACCCAACGCAAACAAGCACCCCCGCAAAACAAGCAATCAAAAGATATCGTTTTTGTTTTTTCCAGATATGTGCTATTTGATAGTTCCATAATGTAATATACTTCATTTGTATCCCCTCTTTTTTTTGTGATACAAAGAGTATATCCACAATACACCATATCGAAACATCAACGAATACGACCTGTATCGTCTAAAATCACCTGACATTCGACCGCAATATCCAAATCCTGCCAGTTTTTATTTGCATCATACAATTTGGGACACATTCTTTGCAATCTTGCCCACAATCCAAATACATCACCATCTGTTTTTTGTTGTACTGTTTTTATTGTATTTTCCAAATTTATTTTTATGATGTTTGCAAATAAATTTTGTACTTCTGTTCTGTTTTTTTGCTCTGACATACTTTGTCCATCGGCACCTGTTATGCCGCCCATCAATTTGACAGATACAGCACAGTGCAAATTGCCATCTTGTTCTGTATAATCATAAGAAACTTTGTTTTTGCGAATTTCAAACGCAATGGCTGTCTGTCCATATTCGGCTTCCAGTACCGCTCCATCGCCCTCTCCCAACAACAACAATGCGTATTGCTCCATATCGTCTGACAATGCAAATGCATAGGTTGCATTGTGCAACGCAATACCACCTCCCAAAGAAATCCCTTCTTCGGTCACTGTCATGCGTGGTAATATCAAACTGCCTTTTTGTACCTGTAAATCTGTCTGCATGATGTCCAAATCCACTGCTCTTGTCACAGCCACCTCATTGGCAGTATTTTTATAAAAATCCCATAAAAACAGCCCTGTGGAATGGTCTATTTCTGTAATGGCATCGACACAGCTTTTTGCATCTGCTTCGGTTGCCAAAATCATCACTTTCTCTGAAACCGCAACCCCTCGCAACAACTCCTCTGTGATACCTGCAAATGCAGTTTTATCTTCCAACAATGCTTTTCCAAATACCACCGTTTTCAACTGCCCCAAATATACCTCTTTGGAACTGTGGCTGTCTGCTCTTGCCACTGCCTTTGCCAAAGTATCTGCCTGCATGGAATAGACCTTTGTTTCGCCGTCTGTTGTTTTTGCGGGTGCAAATGTAAACAATAGCCCATCTTCTGTGCGGTCAACACCTAACGTAATGATATACGACCTGTCCTCTGGGTCTTTGCCGTCCCAGCACCCTGTCAAACAAAAAGGCAGTATCAACAAAAGCAATGTGATTGTTTTTCTCATGTTGCCCTTCTCCTTTCTTTCCAAATGCTCTTACCCAAAAAACAAATCGGAAAAATACCCAAATATACTGCACTCACAATCGGTTGCACCATATGACGGAATTGATACGCACCTTCCATATTCTGCGGTACCATTGCTCCCAGAAACAACAGCACCACCCATACGATGCACCAATACCGCCGTTTGCGTTCCCCTTTGCAACACAATCGTTCTGTGCCGACACTGCCAAAAAACAACACACCCGATACATACAAAAACACCGATACAAACCAAAACCACAACAACAAAATATCCTGTCTGCTCAAAAAGATACCCGAAAACCCAATCCGTTCTGCCATTTGTAACGTTGGGAATACTTTTTGTGACAATGTTTCTGCCCCATAAATCCGCAAACAAAAAAATGTCACCACGCTCAACAATATGGTTACAAAACAAAGTGCTACTGCCACGCTTTTTTTTGCCTGTTTTGGTTTTTGCAAGAAAGGAGAAACAAAAAGCAAAAATAACATCGCTTGAAACAGCGGTTGTACCATTGCCGCTCCTTTTCGTATTTGCGTAACATTGGGCATTGTGATGGGCAAAAAATATGCCTCCTGTGCGGAAACGCCCACAGCTGCCAACAACAGCACAAACGGCACAACCACAAAGAAAAACAAGATTTCCGCCGTTCTTACCTGCCCTTCTATGCCCCTTGCCACGCCAAATGTTGCCAAACACAATATCAAAAGCAACAACAACCAACTTGGGGTATCGGGTAACATGGTTCTGTGCAGTATTTCTGTAAATATCCGCAATTCCAACATACCATCAACTGCCAATTTCAACAAAAATCCCACAGACAGCATTGCCCCAAAAGTGTTGCCGAACGTATTTCTGCTCCATTCGATGGCTGTCCAGCTTGGCTCTCTGCAATACAATTCTGTCAATATCAACGAAAATGCCGTTGCAAACAATCCCCCCAACAACATCACAATCCAACACCCCTGTTTTGCAACCATTGCCAACTGTGCAGGCAAGCATAAAGAAGATGTCCCCAGACAGCAAAGCAACAACATAATTTGTAACTGTCTGTTGGATATTTTATGATTATCCGAAAACATCACTTTTCGCCTCCTTTTCTGCTAAATATGGATATTTTTTGTTTCAACCATTGTACAGGCAACCGAAACAAGCTGTCTTTCAAATCCCGATAGTCATTGGCTGAGGCGGAACAAAACGGGTATAAATACGGAATCCCATAAGAAGATAACTGTGATAAATGTACCAAAAGCAATAACACCCCTGTCCAAAAACCAAACAACCCCAATGTGGCTGCCAAAAAAATAACCACATATTTGCTCAACCGCAAACCGGATACCACCGAAACATTCGGAATGACAAACGTACAAATCCCCGTCAATGCAGACACAATCACCACCGCAGGACTGACCAAGCCTGCATCGACAGCTGCCGAACCAATGATGATACCGCCCACAATCCCAATCGTGGAGCTAACAGGAGAGGGCAGCCGAATCCCTGCCTCCCGCAACAATTCAAATGCCAATTCCATGGCAACCACCTCTCCCACAACAGAAAACGGGATACTTTGTCTGGTTTGTGCAATTTTCAACGCCAATGATGTGGGCAACAATTCCGGGTGGTATACGCTCATGGCAATATACAACCCCGGCAATGCCACTGCCACAAATGCTGCCACATATCGCATAAAACGAATAAAGCTCATGATTTGCCAACGGTCATAATAATCTTCTGCCGCTTGAAAAAATACATTCAATGTGGTGGGTAACAGTATCACAAAGGGACTGTTATCCACCACAACCACAATACGCCCCTCCAACAATGCCGCTGTTGCTTTGTCCGGGCGTTCTGTCATTTGCAGTTGCGGAAAAGGGGAATATTTCCGTTTTTCCAAAAATTGTTCCAATACACCACTGTCAAGCAATGCATTTGTTCGTATTTGCTGTACTTGTTTTTTGACTTGTTCCAATATTTCCGGTCGCACCAAGTCCGAAAAATATAACAAAGCAATATCTGTTTTGCCCCGACTGCCACATTGATTCCGCACCACTTTCAAACGGGTGTCCCGCATACGCCGTCTGATTAAAACCAAATTGGTTGCCAACACTTCCGTAAAGGCATCTTTTGGCCCTTGCACAACCACCTCTGTTTCTGCCTGCCCCACACCACGATTGGGAAAGCCTTTGGTGGAGGCTTGTAAGGCAAAGGCTGTGCCATCCATCAGTATGAGCGTATCCCCAACCAAAACCGCCTCGATGACTTTTTCCATATCTTCTACCATTTGGATATCTTTGTTTGCAATCACGCTATCCATCAACGATTGCAACCTGCCATCTAATTCTTTCTGCTGACAGCGGTTCATAATATTGGTCAATATCACCTCTTCCACCGCTGCCGCACTCACCATATTATCCACATAAATCAGACACAATCGCCCTGTGCCGTCTGCCGCACCAAATTCACGAAAGACAATATCACCGCAATCAGCAAATTGTTGTTTGAGATATGCAATGTTTTGTGATAATGTTTTTGCGATTTTCATGTTTTTCACCTGCCCTTTTGGCATAGTGTGTCGCAAACAAAACAAAAATATACCAAACAAAAAAACCGTAGTTTTCACTACGGTTTTTTTCTCATTCCCCTGCAATATCCATTTCTTTGACACGCACAGAGGGCGAACCTTTGCCGCTTTGTGCAAAAAATAAATCATTGCCCACTGCCTGTATCTGTTCCAATAATTGATAAAAATTACCTGCCACTGTGATTTGTTCCACAGGATATGCTTTTTTGCCATTTTGTATATAAAATCCCTCTGCCAGCAATGAAAAATCACCTGATATGGTATTTGCACCTGCGTGCAAGCCGGAAATATCGGTAATCAACAATCCATTGCCCATATCCTGCAACAACTGTTCCTGTGACAATTCCCCTTTTTCGATATAAAAATTGGTTACTGCCGTTTTGACAGGGGATTGCAATCCTGCCTGAAATCCATTCCCTGTGGAGGAAACGCCGTCTTGTTCTGCCGCTTTGCGATTGTATAAATACGTTTGCAATATACCGTTTTGTATCACTGCCTTGTCATAGCAAGCCACACCCTCACTATCAAACGGTGTGGAGGCATACCCATGTTCCAAAAGCGGATTATCCTGTATCGTCACACAATACGCCGCAATCTGCTGTCCCACTTTGCCTTTCAATAACGAAAAACCCTTTTGCACCTGTTCCGCATAAAAAACACTGCTGTATACGCCCAAAAAAGATGCCATAACCGCATTGTCTAACACCACAGCATATTTCCCACTGGGAATGGTTTTCGCTCCCAAATGGGACGCTGCACGCTCTGCGGCACATCTGCCGACTTTGGTTGGTGCAAATGCATTTCTGTCATTCCCTTTCCAAAAGTCAGCATCTGTTTTCACTTCGTCTCCATCTTTTGCAATCGTACTGATATATGCCATCATACTGTTTTTGCAAAAAGATAAAGATAACCCCAAACTATTTGCCATCGCCGTTTGTTTGCGATATTTTCCAAGCACGCAATCATCTATCATGATGGTATGGTCTACCGCTTTTGCAGCAACTTCCATTTCTTTTGCCGCTTGTATCATATCCTCCGGTGTCATCTGTTCCAAGTCCTTATTTTCGCAGACAATGGCGGGATACGTCGGCTCTGGTGGATATAGTGTTTCTTTCTGTGTTTGTGCAATCAGTTGTGCGTTTTGTTTTGCCGTTTCCAACAAATCCAAAAAGCCTGCTTCTGTCAGCTCCTCTGTATATGCATATCCTGTTTTGTTTTCAAAATTCCCACGAAATGCAATCCCCTGTGTGTTGCTGTTTTCATAATTTTCCAATGCTCCCTCTCGCACCATGACTTCAAATGCCTCTGTTTTTTCGTAATGCATTTCACAATCGGAAAATCCCATATTCAATGCTTGTTGTATGACTTGTTTTTGTATCTCGTCCCAGTTCATGCCATTACCCCCTTCCACCGACTGTCATTTCTTTGACACGAATGGCAGGCTGTCCCACATCGGTCGGAATAGAGCCGCTGATACTGCCACACATACCTTGGGCTCTGTCCAAATTGTTGCCCACTCTGTCAATCTGCATCAACACCTCCGCACCTTTGCCGATGAGCGTTGCCCCTCTGACGGGTTCACAAATTTGTCCGTTTCGTATCATATACGCTTCCAATACCGCAAAATTAAATGCACCCGTTGCAGGGTCTACACTGCCGCCGCCCATTTGCTTTGCATACAAACCAAAATCCGTATCCCGAATGATTTGCTCCACAGGCGTATCTCCTGCTGCCAAAAATGTATTTGTCATACGGCTTGTAGGTGCATAACGATAATTTTGTCGTCTTGCAGAACCTGTGGACGCCATACCCATACGCTTGCCATTCATGGTGTCCACCAAATACGATTTCAAAATCCCGTTTTCAATCAATATATTTTTTTGGGTGGGTGTACCTTCATCATCTATGTTTGCAGAACCCCATGCATTGGGGATTGTGCCATCATCAATGGCAGTCACCAAAGGAGAGGCAATTTGTTTCCCTAATTTGCCCGCAAATACAGAGGCATTTTTTGCAACTGCCGTTGCCTCCAAGCCATGCCCGCAAGCCTCATGGAAAATGACACCGCCAAAACCGTTTTCAATCACCACAGGCATTTTCCCTGCGGGGCAATTTCCTGCCCCTAACATGGTCACTGCCATACGAGCCGCATCTTTTGCGGTTTCTTCCACATCGATTTGCGAAAACAATTCAAATCCCACAGAGCCACCGGGCGACAGACGTCCGCTTTGTTTCTCAGAGGCAGACGATGCCACTGCCTCTATACTGAACCGACTGCGAATGCGGTTATCTTCTGCCCATACCCCCTTTGTATTTGCCACCAATACCTCTTGTGTTACATCGAAAAAAGAGGCTCTTGTTTGTGTGATACAAGGGTGGTATGCCGTGGCTGCCGCAGATGCCGCAAACAGATACGCCGCTTTTTTCTGTTTTTCCACATCATTCGGGTATACCTGTATCGGATTTCTGTTTTGATATGGATATGGGTGTAATGGTTGTATGGTCTGTCGGTTTTCACCTTTTTGTGCCATTGCCAAATTGCGTGCCGTTTGTATCAGGCTTTTTTCTGTCATATCGTTTGTATAGCCATACAGCACACGATTTCCAAAAAACAAACGAATGCCCACACCATAATCCATGCCGCCAAATGCCGTTTCCACAACACCATTGACGGTTTCCAAACGATTGCTTTTTGTTCTTTCTGCATACACTTCCGCAAAATCCGCACCGGTTTGCAGTGCCGCTTCCAATGTATGCATCACAACGGATTGTTTTAGCATTCTTTTTCCTCCTGTTCCTCCAAATAACAGGCAATCGTCTCTAAATAATGCAATACGCCATTGCCTTGTAATTTGATTTGATATTTTTTTGCAAATGCCATATAAGGAATGGACTTTCTCCCTCCCTGTTGTGCCGCCTGCCAATATGTCCGCAATGTTTCCAATGGCAGGAAATAATATTCCCCCAACGCAGAAAAATGTACCAACAAAAAAGCAATGCCTTGCTGTTTTTGAAAATCCTCCATAAACGCCAACTGATGGGCATGGATATTTTGCAAAGGCAAATGCTTTTGTGCAGTTTCTTTGGCATCAAAGCAAACAGGTATGCCTTGTACCACCCCCATATAATCCACCGTACTGTTTTGGTCAAAATATGCCAATGTAATGGTATGTTTTTTGTTATCCACCTGCACAGGGGTAATGGGTGTTGGTATTTTTTGCAATAAAGCCAATCCTTTTTTACGATATTGTTCATTTGTAAAATTGATGGTTTCTTCCAACGCACTGCCACGCAGTCCTCTTGAATTCCAATATGCCATATATTTCTTTTTTCCCTCCTAAAAAATGCCTTTGCCAAACAGACAAAGGCATAGCATCAGTATAGCATATTTTGCGGACAGATGGTAAAACAAAATGGGTTATCTCTCTGACAATTCCGACACTTTCACAAATGAAATCCCCTCCTTTTGTAAAGGTTCTTTCAAATTTTGCAATGCCTGCACCGTCACCATACCACCCTCAGGCCCCACATGACCAATGGCAACGGCAACGCCGTTTTTCTTGGCAATTTCTGCGGCTTTTCGTAATTGTTGTTCCACTTTTTGGACGCTGTCTGTACTATCTAAAAAAACATCTCTTTTGAAATAGGAAATCCCCTTTTGTTCTGCCAATGCACCACATTTTGAATTTGGTGTTGTCACACTATCCACAAAAACGCCTTGTTTTTCTTTGACAACATCTAACACCACGTCCAATATCCTTTCGTTTTCCATAACGGCAGAACCCATATGGTTGTTCACACCTATGGCTTGTGGGATAACTTCGTATGCCTCTGCCATGCGTTGTCGAATATCGGTTTCGCTCATATCGCAGAAAATCCCCTTTTTCCCGACCCATTCTTTTTTTCCTGTCAAAGCCTCCATTGGCATATGTATGATAACATCTTTCCCCGCAGAAACTGCCTGTTGCAAATCCTGTGCTGTCTGCTCCGAAAACGGCATAACCGCCGCCGTAAACGGGATATCCAACGCCAACATTTCGCCAGTCCCCTCTCCGCCATAGCCAAAATCGTCAATGATGATGGCAAGTTTTGCTGTGGTATTGGGTGTGGCTGTTGTCAAAACACTTCCCTGCAACCATGCCAACCCATGCCCACACAAAAAACAGCATACAAACAACAACGCACAAAAAACATATGGTTTTCCTTTTTTCACCGAAATCCACCTCTGTCAAATTGGATTGTTTGTATTCATAGTATCCCAAACGGTTTGTCCCATATGTCAATTTTTTGCTGCCAAAAAACCGTTTTTTCGCCAAATACGGTATTCCTGCACAATATATACTGCCGCTGTGGCACAAGCCAAAACATCTGCAATCGGGGCAGCTGCCAATGCCCCAAACAATCCATATCTGTTTGACAATACAATTGCCAAGGGTATCAAAAAGAATACCTGCCTTGCCAGTGCGGTTGCCAATGCTTTTTTTGGTTTGCCAATGGCTTGAAAAAATGATGCACTCACTTGCGGCAAGCCATACACAAAAAATCCCATCATATACAAACGGAAACAATATGCGGAAAATTCCCGATAAAGCGGATTGTTTGCCACAAATAAACCACCAATCACACCACCCAGAAAATAAAATACCAAAAACCACACCACAGAAATCACAAAAGATACCACGATTGCAATTTGAAATGTTTTCACCACACGAGGATATTGCTTTGCACCGAAATTATAGCCGTTAATGGGTTGTGTACCAGATGCCACCCCAACAAACATGGCGTGTGCCACTTGATATATTTTCATCATCATACCATATACCGACAATGCCATTTCACTGCCGTATTTGGTATCTGCCCCACAGCTACGCATCAAATGATTCATGATAATTTGCGTCAGTGCATTTGCCATATGGGTGCAAAGGCTCGGAAATCCCAAAGAGCATATGTGTTTACAAATATCTTTTTGCAGTTTCATATGGGATTTGCAAAATCGAATATGCACAAACTTCCGAATATATAACAAGCAAATACTGCCCGCAACCATTTGCCCGATAATGGTTGCAATCGCCGCACCCGTTATACCCATATCCAAACCAAATATAAACAGCGGGTCTAACAACAAATTGGTGGCTGCTCCTGCCATCATGCTTTTCATGGCATATTGTGGATTGCCGTCTGCACGAATGATGGCTGTAAATGTCATATTTATCATTTGAAACGGCAAACCAAACGCCAATATCCGCATATACGTTACAGAAAGCGGCAACACCTTTTCCGATGCACCAAACAGTATCGCCAAAGGTGTTGTACCCAACAAAACCACTGCCATCAGCCCAATGCCAAACAGCAACAATAACGAAAGTCCATTGCCCAATATCTTTTCTGCCTGCTCCTGCTCTTTTCTGCCCAAACAAAGGCTGATATTTGCCGCACCCCCATCTCCCAACATCAATGCCAACGCCGCCGATATTGTCACCATCGGAAACGCAACATTCGTTGCTGCCACACCATCTATGCCCACCGCATGGCCTACGAATATTTGGTCTATGATGTTGTACAAACAATTCACCAGCAATGTCATCACTGTTGGCACAGAAAACTGTAACAGCAATTTTCCAATCGGTTCTGTTTCCAAAGGATTTTGTTTTGTTTGTTCCATACCATTTTCCCCCCTACATAAAAAAGACACCTGTTCGGTGTCTGATGTTTGATTTTTTCGGTCACAGACAGCCAAAAACAACCATAAGGTGTTGTTTTCTTCTCTCGTCCAGACTGTCTGTCGGCTTTGTAATTGCAACAAATCTGCCTCATCGGCTTGCGGGCTGTCACCGCCGGTAGAGATTTTTCCCATTCTCGAAGAAATCGCTATATGATAGTATGTTTTTTTGTTTTATTTTATGATACTGTTGCCGCAGTTGGTGCAAAAATTTTGTCCCTGTTGCACCACCGCCCCGCAATGACTGCAACAGGTGATTGTTTCACTTTGTTGCTCTTTTTCGCATTGTTCCGCTTTTTTCTGTTGTAAGCGTTGTTCCTTCTCCGCCTGTCGGTCTGCCTTGATTTTTGCAATCTCTGTTTGATAGGACGCGATATTTTGCTGTGCCATAACAATTTTTTCACAAATTTCCATAGGTTCTTGTTCCAATATTTCTCCTGCCAAAAACTTTTCCCAATAATATAACCCCAATGCTCTTTGGTATGCAGTAATATTGCCCTCCTGTACGGAAATATCACCGTTGATGCGGTTGATTTCCAATCCATCATTTGCTTTTTCTGCCGCACTTTTTGCAATTTCACCCAATTTATCTAAAAAAGCCATTTGTTTCACCTTCTCCATTTTTTGGTCTATACAAAAATTTATTCGCCAAAAAATAAGATTTCCCTGCATTTTCGCAATTTTTGCAAGGAATATTGTATCAATTTTATGGAATATGTCTGAAAAACTTCTCTTTTCTATATACTTTTCTTCTAAATTGACAAAAAAATTACAATGTAAGAAAGAGCTATTTACATTGTAAAAAGACCACCGTATAATGATAAGTATTAAAATTTGGGAATTATCGTTTTTAAGAGGGAGTCTTGTTATGGAGTTGTTGAAACAAAGAATATTAAAAGATGGTACAGAGATTGGTACAGATGTTGTCAAAGTAGACTCATTTCTGAACCATCAATTAGACATTGGTTTGTTCATGGCATTGGGGAAAGAAATTCACCGTCGTTTTGGTCACCTTGGCATCAACAAAATCTTAACCATTGAATCTTCCGGTATCGGGATTGCAGCAATTACATCGATGTACTTTGATTTGGTTCCTGTTGTATTTGCGAAAAAAACACATCCAAGCACAATGACCGAAGATTTTTATGGTGCATATGTAAAATCATTTACAAAAGGTACTGTTTCTTTGGCACGTGTTTCTAAAAACTACTTAAACGCAAATGATAAAGTACTCATCATTGATGATTTTCTGGCACATGGCGAGGCTGCCGCAGGTCTTGCGGATTTGGTAAAGCAAGCAGGCGGCGAAGTATGCGGCATTGCTGCCATCATCGAAAAAGAATTCCAAGGCGGCAGTAAAAAATTGCGTGATGCAGGGTACTTGGTGGACTCTTTGGCTGTGATTACAAAGGTGGAAAACGGCAAAATTTATTTCAAAGATTAAAAAAGAATGGTACAATGCCATTCTTTTTTTATATGGTTGCATATTGTTTTAATATGGTATCCAATTCTGAAAACTGTTGTTTCAGGCGAACGGGTTTTCCTGCGGTATCCAAAAAACAATGCTCGGAATGTCCTGTACAAACCACAATGCCTGTTTGCGTCTGTTTCATTTCATACCCAATATGTAGTAGAACCCCGTTATATTTTTCTATGGTAACATGAATTTCGATGGTTTCCGGAAAACGGCAAGGCTGTTTGTAGCGTACCTGTACCCCAACCACAGGAGATACCATGCCCGCTTGTTCCAATTTGTCAAATCCCCAACCGATTTGTTCCAAAAAATCCACTCTTGCTTCCTCCATATACCGAATGTAATTGGAATGGTGTACAATCCCCATTTTGTCTGTTTCATAATATTGTACTTTGTGTATATATGGTTTTATCATCATATGTCGTCCTTTCTTTATTTTGATAAGAAATCATTTGTTTTTTACAATTTTTATGTTATACTGACCATAACATCAAATACGGTTTACAGAAAGGAGTATGTCAAATGAAAAAATTTTTTTGCGGTATCCTCACTTTACTTTTGTGTTTTTCTGCCATGGTACACCCTGCTTTTGCAAAAGATAAGTTTGTATTTGTATCTGAAAAAGATATCACAACCATAGATGGTTATGAAGTCCCCACCTATATCTATGCAGAATTTTATCAACACCCGCAATTCGGCCCACAATATCTTACTTCAAATATGTATTTGTTTCTGCCGGAAAGTGTATTGACAAAGTGCGGATTTGTCACCACTTGGGATAAAAAAACACGCATACTGCATATCAAACCCAAACAAAACTTTATGCAAAAATCACAAATACAATATCAGAAATATCCTCCGGACACAGAAGTATTTCACCCAGTTGCTTCCAACATCAAAGTGTGTGCCGGTGACAAAGATATCTTTCCACTGCGTGCATACCATAACGGAAAAGAAATGATGATTCACCTTCAAGATTTATACCATTACTTTGGCAGTGAGTATATAGACCAAGAAACCTATGCAATACATTTTACAACAAAAACCACAGTACCCTCTGTTGTTCTGCCCACAGAGCAATCCATATCGCTCAAAGACAACTTTGTACCGGTATTTCATCAATTGCAAATTTATTCTCCCAAAGAAAGTGACTTATATCTTGGTGCATATGCATTATCTTTTGACAATCAATCTGAATGTGTATACCTGTGTATCGACAATGACTTTTTGGAATATATAGGTGCCAAGCCCACCGTCCAGAAAGACCATCTGACATTTTCTGCGTCTGCAAAACCGTTTGTTTTGCCACCCATGGTGGAAAGCTACCTACAAGGGCCGGTCTATATACATACCGTAAATTGTCATTTATACAATCAAAAACAGCAAGAAACTGTTTCTCATGACAACTATCCGGTACTGCTTTCCATGAATGAAGATTTATATATCCGTGCAGATAAAGTACAGGAAGCCTTGTCCTAATGGCATAACACAAAAAAAGTATGATGAAAGTGAACTTTCATCATACTTTTTGATTAGAATTTTAACTCGTCCAAGTCAATCGTTCCCATCGGGATACCATTTCCGCACCCCGGACAAGCAATTTCCGTTTCTGTTTCCATGGTTTCTTCGTCCACATCAATTTCTTCGCCGCAGTTGGGGCAAATAAAGGAATAGAAGTACACAGGCTCTTCTGCATCTTCGTCATCATCTATCTGCATTTCTTCCAACTCCTCGTCGTCCAAAAAAGTTTCCAGCATAAACGCCATATCTTCCAAAATATCCATCACGCCATGCAGTATTTTTCCCTCTTTGGTATCAGGGTCAAAGCCACTGCCGTCACAAAGACCTCGCAAATATGTGATTTTCTTTTCAAAATATTCCATGGTTTATGCTCCTTTCCGGTCATATGCCGAACAAATTAGCCGTTTACTCTACCCAAGTATTCGCCTGTACGTGTATCAATTTTGATAATTTCGTTCTGGTTGATGAACAAAGGTACTTGTACAGAAGCACCTGTTTCCACGATAGCAGGTTTTGTTGCACCCTGTGCTGTGTTGCCTGCGAAACCTGGTTCTGTCTGTGTGATTTCCAATTCTACAAACAAAGGTGGTTCAATACCGAAGATTTTACCATCATGAGAGAGAATTTTTACAGTTTCGTTTTCTTTTACGAATTCCAATGCATCGCCCACATCGCTTGCGTTGATTGCAATCTGGTCAAATGTTTCATTGTTCATGAAGTGGAACAATTCGCCATCGCTGTACAGATATTGCATATCCTGTCTGTCGATGTGTGCTTTGGACATTTTTTCGGTAGGACGGAATGTTTTTTCAACAACCGCACCTGTTTTCAAATTTTTCAATCTTGTACGAACAAAAGCCGCACCTTTACCGGGTTTTACGTGCTGGAATTCCAATACGCTGTATACATCGCCTTCGTATTCCATGGTTACGCCGTTTCTAAGTTCACCTGCAGAAATCATGTATATTTTCCTCCTCAAACTTCTGTTGCAGAAATCCCTCTGCAAACTTTTACTTGTTTATATTATACCTTATTCTAAAAAATAAGCATATCCTTTCTTATTTTAATGGAAAATCTGTGATTTTTCAATACACAAATTGCGAAAAAAACAGATTTTTGCTTATTTTATGCCATTTCTTTTGAAATATATCCGCATGACACAGCGTTCCAAGCCTCTTTTGATTTTTGTTGCAAACTGGTCACGGTTACAAATGGGGGCTGTCATAATGCAATACATACCCGCCTGATGCCCGCACCACATATCTGTAAACACTTGGTCACCGATAATTGCTGCATTTTTCGGCAAAATATGCATTTTTTCCAATACACGTTTGACTTTTTTTGTGCTTGGCTTGCCTGCTTTATGCACTGCCAATAATTTCAAATTGCGGTTAAACAACTGCACACGTGCTTTATTGTTATTGGAAAGAATACATACACGAAATCCCATTTTCTTTAATTTCGCAAAAAAATCAATCAATGCATCATCGGGTTCTGCCACATCAAACGGGGCAATCGTATTGTCAATATCAAACACCAATGCTTGAATCCCCTGTCTTTGCAACTGCTGCAAAGGCAACTCATACACCGATTGGATATACAAATCGGGGAAAAAACGTTCCAGTATCATAGCTCCTCCTTCATTCTTACATCTAATTCCATACGCAACCATGCGTTTTCTTCTACCGTACCCAGTGCCTCTCCACTCAAATACCGCACCATCACATCATCTGCATCTCCCGTAACACCATAGGTCAGTTCAATCCGCTTGGTACGCAACAATGTTTTGCCCGCAGAGCGAATGTCTGCACAAATGACAACATTGATTTGCTGTGTTTCCAAAAAATCTGCAATCGACATCTCTCCCAGAGGCACAATTTCTTTGGATTTTACCAATTCAATCTCCACATCATATATTGTAAATTCTTTTGCTTTATCGTATTGCAAAAAAATCTGACCGTCTTTTGTGGGCAAAGCCACACGCATACGACCACACCGCCTTTCTTTTTTTTCATTTTATCTATCCTTTTTTATATTGTCAAACTTTTGGTAAAAATTTTTTGCGTATTTCAGAAAAAAAGGGTAAAATAAACCATGTAGCATACACAAGCAACAAAGAAAGGAGCAATCATATGGACCCTAGATTAGAAACATTGGCATATAATTTGGTGCATCATTCCTGCCGTTTGCAAAAAGGCGAAAAAGTCATGATTCACCAAAACGGCATACACCCCACACCTTTGGTGAAAGCCATCATCAAAGAAGTATACAAAATCGGTGCGACTCCATTTCTGAGATTGATGACCAATTCTTTGGAACGGGAGTTGTTGATGGGTGCAACAGAAGACCAAATGCATTTAATGGCAGAAGCCGACGCTTTATTGATGAAAGAAATGGACGCATTTATCGGTGTCAGAGGAGAGGACAACATCGCAGAGCAAGCAGATGTCCCCATGGACAAACAGGATTTGTACAACCGTTTTTATTCCTCTCCTGTGCATCATGATATCCGTGTACCACACACCAAATGGGTGGTATTGCGTTATCCCACAAACAGCATGGCACAGTCTGCCCATACCAGCTTAGAAGATTTTGAAGATTTTTATTTCAATGTTTGCAACTTGGATTACAGCAAGATGTCAAAAGCTATGGACAACTTGGTGGATTTGATGAACCGCACAGACAAAGTGCATTTGATTGCAAAAGGCACAGACCTGACATTTTCCATCAAAGACATTCCTGCCATCAAATGTGCAGGCGGTTGCAATATCCCTGACGGGGAAGTCTATACCGCACCTGTCAAAGACTCTGTCAACGGTGTCATCACATACAACACCCCATCTGAGGAAAACAGCTTTACATTTGAAAATGTAAAATTGACATTTGAAAACGGTAAAATCATTGACTGTGACGGAAATGACAAAGAACGCCTGCAAAAAATATTTGACACAGACGAAGGTGCAAGATATGTGGGGGAATTTGCCATCGGTGTAAACCCTTATATCACAAAACCCATGAATAACATATTGTTTGATGAAAAAATCATGGGCAGTATCCATTTTACCCCCGGTAACTGCTATGACGATGCCCCCAACGGCAACAAATCCGCAATCCATTGGGATTTGGTTTTGATTATGACACCGGAGTACGGTGGCGGCGAAATTTGGTTTGATGATGTGTTAATTCGCAAAGACGGTCGTTTTGTTCTGCCTGAATTGGATTGCTTAAATCCCGAAAACTTAAAATAATCAAAAAAAATCCCCTATCCAATAGGGGATTTTTTTTTATGATAATTTTCTGATTTGTGCCATGACTGCCTCCACACCGTCTTTTTGTGTGCTTTCTGCCATTGCTTTTTGATACTTGTCTTTGTTTTGGTATAAATTGCGTACTGCCTGCTCCATGGCGTTTGCTGTCAGACGTTCTTCTTCCAACACCATGGCAAACCCTTGTTTTTCATAAGATGCCGCATTGAGAATTTGGTCGCCTCTGCTTGCTTTTGCAGAAAGCGGAATGAGCAAATGCGGTTTTTGCAGTGCTGCAAATTCGGATATAGAATTGCTGCCTGCACGGGAAATCAACACATCTGCTGCCGCAAACAAATCCGACAATCCTTCTGAAATATATTCAAATTGACAATATCCTGTCTGCTGTTGCAATTTTGGTTCTAAATGTCCTTTTCCGCACAAATGCATGACATCAAAATCCTTGCACAAATTGGGCAGTATTTCCCGCAAACAATCATTCAACTTCACAGAACCCAAAGAACCGCCCATCAACATCACAACCGGTTTTTCTCCTGTAAAACCGCATCGTTGCAGTCCTTTTTCTTTTTGTCCTGCAAACAATTCTTTTCGGATTGGTGTACCTGTATGCACACCTTTTCCTTTTGTATATTGCACCGTTTCCGGAAATGTGGTACAAACCACTCTTGCAAACGGCATAGCAATTTTATTTGCCAAACCGGGTGTAATATCTGATTCGTGAATGATAACAGGAATTTTATTTCTCTTTGCCCCCAACACCACAGGCACAGCCACAAAACCACCCTTTGAAAATACCACATCTGGTTTCAGTTTTTTCAACAATTTGGTTGCCTCTTGCACCCCTTTGACCACACGGAACATATCCGTTATATTTTGTTTGGAGAGATATCTTCTCAATTTCCCTGTTGCAATGCTGTAATATGGTACGCCTGCATCTTCCATCAGCGTTTTTTCAATCCCGTTCTCAGAACCAATATAAACCACTTCCCAACCCTCTGCCTGCAACACAGGCAACAGTGCCAAATTCGGTGTCACGTGTCCGGCTGTGCCGCCACCTGTCAATACAATTCGTTTCATATATTTTTCACCTCTGTATTTTTCCCGTTATTTGCTTTTTGCTATTTTTATGCAAACATCATTTGTTTCATACAATACCTGTATCATAACAAAAAAATACACAGACGAAAAGGTGTATTTCCAAAAAGAATATTCCAAAAAGAAGAAAGTATTTTCTTTTTTTGCATATCCATATAAAAAACAGATTTTGCACAAAAGGAGCGTTCGTATCATGTACCCATATAATCGAAACCCACAAAGAAATATTTCCATCAGAGAAGAATACACCCAAACCACCCCAAAAAAAGATTTGGCATCTGACAAACGCCTGTTATCTTTATTGGAATTGGCTTTGCAGGAAAGCACACAACTGATGGAGCGGTATCATCATTTGATGACAGAGGCAGAAATCTGTAAGCCCTCCGAAAACATCATACAATCCATGTATCTGGACGAAAAAAAACACTGCAATCAATTAAGAGAAGCCTACTATACCATCACCAACCAACCTCCGCAAATGCCGAATCAAAAACAGGCATACACAGCCACACCCATGACAAACCCAAAAGAATATTTGGAAGAAACCTTGTTACTGGAAATGGATTGTTGCGATTTTTACCGCAATCTTTTGCTTTGTATGGACGACCAAGATTTACAAAATATTTTATTTGAAATCTTAACCGACAAACAAAATCATGCAACTGCCTGCTGTTATTTGTACCATAAATATTTTTGACAAAATACTGTCCTTGTACTTCCTTTCGTGCTATACTGTAACAAAAAGACAGCTCAGAAAGGAAGTTTGATTTATGGACGATTGTATTTTTTGTAATATTGTTTCCGGTAAATTTGGTTCTGCCACATTGTACGAAAATGAAGAATTCAAAGTCATATTAGACCGTTTTCCCGCAAATGAAGGGCACGTTTTGATTTTGGTCAAAGAACACGTTGCAAACATCTTTGAAATCGACCCAGACAAAGCAGGCAGACTGTTCAAATTGGCAGCACAAATTGCAAGACAAATGAAAGACATTTTAGGTTTTTCACACATGAATATTATGCAAAATAACGGTACGATTGCAGGACAAACCGTATTCCACTTCCATTTGCACCTGATTCCCCGTTATGAAAACGATGGCATTACCATTGCATATCAACCTATGGATTTGACAGATGCACAAATCGAAGCAATGCGTCAAAAATTGACAATATCCTTGTAAGCAAAAGCCCCCTTTATAAAAAGGGGGCTTTTTTTGCATAAAAACATAGCTTTTGGGAAACAATGGATATAACATTTTGGAAAGGAGCTGTTTTTTATGTATCAGAAAAATGATATTGTCATGTATCACCATACCGGTGCTTGTCGCATTGTTGATATTTCTGCATTACCACACACCAACAACCAAGAAAAACAATACTATACCTTACAACCCTTGTTTGCGGCTACCCAAACCATACGTGTTTTTATCCATTCACAGGCATTTATGCGTCCCTTGATTTCCCTTGCCGAAGCAAAATCCTGTTTGCAACATATCCAAGAATTGCCAAACACTGTGTGCAGTGCAAAAGATGCCCGCCAAAATGCAGCCATATATACCAAAATATTAGAAACCCATGATTTTGAACAATGCTTACAACTTGTCAAAACATTATATCTGAAAACACAGAAATTACGCAAAGAGGGAAAAGCTGTACCACAGACCGAACAAAAATTCCTCAAACACGCAGAAGCATTTGTGTTCGGGGAATTGGCAGTGGTTTTGGGGAAAACGCCCGCCCAAATCCGCAACACCGTATACACTGCATTATGTGCCGGTTGAACCAATCTCATATATGACAGCTTGTAATTGTTGATACAATTCTTTTTTATCTGTTGTTTTGATGGTAATTTTGGGGTGTTCCCAATCATCATGGACAATCACATAAATATGATATGCCTTTGTTGCCGCATACCAACCCACATCTAACAATATATTGTTTGGATACACCACCTGCAACAAATCTTCTTTTTTGATATCTTCTGTTTCGCAATAAGTGATGATACCATTTTGAAAATCAATCTCCGAAAACATACACAACTCCTTATTTGACAACGAAAAAGGGACTACACATTGTGTAGTCCTTTTTGCAAGATGCGGATGACAGGACTTGAACCTGCACGGACGTAATGTCCACTAGAACCTGAATCTAGCGCGTCTGCCAATTCCGCCACATCCGCATATGATTTTGCATTTGCCTAACTATCATAATACAAAAAAAAGTGTTTGTCAACACTTTTTTCATGTTTCATAAAATATGAATGTCTGCTAAGCCCACTTTCAAAAAATCACCTGCATATAAAAATTCCAGTTGCAACGTCCAATCGTTGTATTCTCCATTTGTTGTCAAATCGTAATCCACAGCAAAACCGCTGTCATCATCAAATTCATACAAACAATCCACACAGTCCGGCAAACAACAGGGTTCGTCATATGCACCATACGCATCTACACCCATGTCCAAATTCAAACTTGCAAATTCTTTCAATTCTTCCAACGTCCAAACCGATGTATCCAACATTTGATAAAATCCATCATAATCCTGTTCTGCCAGTGCATTGACCAGTTTTTTGACACATTCTGTAATGTCGTATTCTATATTGTCGAGTGTATATGGTATCATATGCATTTCCTCCTATTCTGATTTATCAAACATATGTTCTGATTTGATTGTAACGTATTTCCATACAAATGTCAAATACATTTTTCTTTTATACGGTTTCTCCCAAATCCGCCAATTTTGCACTTAATTTTTCAAACGCTGCCGCATTGGCTGCACCATACAACACCTGCCATTCTCCGTCCAAATCCCAAACGTTGACCAAATTGTCTATATCATCAAAATAACAAGTAATCTCCCCTGTACTGAGCCAATTTTGAATGGTATACGGATATTTTTCAAACCTTTGCTCCAATGTTTCAAAATCTTCTTGTTCCAGCCACAGAACATCATCAAAGCCATATTCCATGGCAAATACAGCTTGATACAATAACACTGCCGATATAAATGTACTTGTGGTTGGTGCAGACAACAAATATTGTTTGTTATCTTCCGTCACATACACAGGCGGATTGTCTAAATGCAAATCTTCTTTTTTGATACCCGCACAACACACCCATTGATTTTCTGCAAGCAGCAACAACATATCTTCCGCAAACCATGATTTCGGGTGTTCTTGATACTGTTGTGGCGTAATCCATGTATCTTGCACATGATGCAATGCAGGTGTTTTTGCTGCTGTGCGATAAAATTCTGCCAACGCTTTGGGCAATTTCCCATACATATTTTCTATCTGTGCCAATTCCTGCTCTGTATATCCTTGCAACTGTTCCACTTGGTATAATGTTTTGATGGTTTGCCAAAATACATCTGAAAAATACATTGTTTTTCCCCCCTATAAAAGATATGGGTGTCAAAAATGACACCCATGTTTTTATTTTGCTTGTTTCATCAAATCAACCACTTTGTCGATTTCTTCCCTGGATACATATTGATGTGTCACAAAACGCATCACACCATTTTCTGCTCCATTGATAACCACATCATGTTTTGCTAAATAGGCTACCAATTCTTTGGCAGTCAACGGATAATCCTGTAAACGGAAAAAGACCATGCTGATTTGCTGGCGTTCTGCCAACACTTCAATTCCTTTGATTTCCTGCATTCTTTTTACCATATATGCGGCATTGTCATGGTCTTGTTGCAATCGTTTGGTCATATCGGTCAATGCAATTTTGCCTGCTGCTGCCAAAATCCCTACCTGACGCATACCACCACCAATGATTTTGCGTTTTCTTCTTGCCTGTGCAATAAAATCGGCACTGCCAACCAACACAGAACCCACAGGTGCACACAATCCCTTGGAAAGGCATACAGAAACCGTATCCACATACTGCGTCATTTCTTTGACATCAACACCCAAATAGGTTGCGGCGTTGAATATTCTGGCACCGTCCAAGTGAATGGGCAGATTGTATTTGTCTGCCAATGCCTTGATGGATTGCATATACGCCAAATCTCTGACTTGTCCATCAGAGTCTGCATTTTCATAAGTAATCAATGCGGTTTTTGGCTGTTGGATATCATCGGGGTCTTTGCGGATATACTGTTCCACAATATCCAAAGGCATTTCCCCAGCCACATTTTGCACGGTACGCAGCTGCACCCCTGCAATGATGGCAGCAGCCCCCGCTTCATGCACCACAATATGGCAGTTATCGGGCAATATCACTTCGTTGCCACGTTGTGCATGGGTAAACAACGCCAACTGATTGCTCATCACACCGCTTGGCACAAACAGCCCTGCCTCTTTGCCCATCATTTCTGCCGCCAATGCTTCCAGTTCATTGACTGTCACATCATCGCCATATACGTCATCGCCCACCACTGCATTGCACATCGCTTGCCGCATTGCATCTGTTGGAACAGTTACAGTATCACTACGTAAATCAATTTTTCCGTTTATCATTGCATTATGCCTCCCCACTCATTTTTGCACGTAATGCGTCAATATCTTCACTTTCGATATATTCATCAAATGTCATTTCTCTGTCAATGATACCATTTGGCAAAATTTCGATAATTCTGTTTGCAATCGTATGTGTAAACTGATGGTCGTGAGAGTCAAACAACAACGTACCTTTGTAATCCATCAAGCCTTCATTGACCGCCGTGATAGATTCCAAATCCAAATGGTTTGTCGGTTCGTCCAAAATCATGACATTTGCACCGCTCATCATCATTTTGCAAAGCATACAACGCACACGTTCGCCACCGGAAAGCACTTTTGCTTTTTTCAATGCTTCTTCCCCGCTGAATAACATTCTGCCTAACCAACCACGAATATCTGCATCATACTGTTCTCCCTCTTTTGCGAATGGTCTTAACCATTCAATCAAAGAGTCGTCACAATCTGCAAAATATTCTGTATTGTCTTTTGGGAAATACGCTGTTTTTGTGGTAATGCCCCATTTGAATGTACCTGCATCGGGTTCTGTTTCGCCCATCAAAATACGGAATAATGTTGTTCTTGCAATTTCATCTTTGCCCACAAATGCGATTTTATCATTGGGACGTACCATAAAGCTGACATTATCCAATACTTTTTTTCCATCAATGGTTTTGGAAATCCCCTCCACCATCAAAACATCGTTGCCGACTTCTCTATCCTGTTTGAAACTGCAAAACGGATAACGACGGGAAGATGGTTTGATGGTATCCATCTGCAAGTTATCCAATAATTTTTTACGACTGGTTGCCTGTTTTGCTTTGGACGCATTGGCACTAAATCTCTGTATGAACTCCTGCAATTCTTTCATTTTTTGTTCCACACGTTTGTTTTGGTCTTTCAACTGTCTTTGTGTCATTTGTGTGTAGCTGTACCAGAAATCATAGTTACCGACAAACATGGTAATTTTGCCATAATCAATATCTGCAATATTGGTACAGATTTTATTCAGAAAATGTCTGTCATGGGATACCACAATGACAGTATTTTCAAAATCCATCAAAAAGCTTTCCAGCCATTTGATGGCGTGTAAATCCAAGTGGTTGGTCGGTTCGTCCAAAAGCAAAATGTCGGGATTGCCAAACAATGCCTGTGCCAGCAATACTTTGACTTTTTGTGTACCTGTCAATTCTTTCATTTTCAGGTAGTGATATTCATTTGTCACACCCAAACCATTGAGCAAAATTTCCGCATTGGACTCCGCAGACCAGCCATCTAATTCTGCAAATTCGCCCTCCAATTCGGAAACTTTAATCCCATCTTCATCACTGAAATCTTCTTTTGCATACAATGCTTCTTTTTCTTTCATGATATCAAACAGTCTTTTGTGACCATACAATACCGTTTCCACAACACCAAATTCATCAAACATGAAATGGTCCTGTTTCAATACTGCCATTCTTTCTCCGGGTGTGATAAACACAGAACCTTTATTTGGTTCCATTTCCCCTGCCAATATTTTCAAAAATGTAGATTTGCCGGCACCATTTGCCCCAATCAAACCATAACAATTCCCTTTTGTAAAATTGATGTTTACATCATTAAACAGTACACGTCCGCCATACTGCAAACTTACGCCTTGTGCTGCAATCATGTTGTATTCTCTCCTTTTTCTTTTTTATCAACGAAATATATTCAAATCTTTCCTATTATATCGCACATTACATGGAAATCATAGTCCCCACATTGCTTTTTTCCATATTTTCGCAAATTCTTTTTCCAACATATAAAAAAAAGACCAATATCGGTCTTTTTTTATGCTGCGGCATCTTTTTGCATATCTGTGATTTCTTGTTCATAATTGATGGCACTTTGTGCTTCTTTCGGAATTTCGATGGTAGGTGTTTCGTTCCATTTTGAAATTTCCATAATTGCATCATATTTTGTCACAGAAATTTTTGTATTGTCATGATTTAATTCCTGCAAAACATTGTTTGTCACGGTTTCCAATGTATCTGACAAATCCATGGTACAAGAAATTGGCTGACCGCTTTGGCTGTCAATGGTAAATGTCACCGGAATATCTGCCACACCGGCATAATATTTTTCTGCCATACCGCCCATGCCTGCCAGCTGCAAAAGTTTTCCACCTTCTACAACGGAAAACGCATCTTTTGCAGGTATATTTCCATGAAACAGTAATGCTTTGTCGCTGGTTTCATCTTCCACCCAATTTGTTCCATATGCCAATACTGACTGCATATTGGATTGTATGTGATAAATCTGCACAGATGCCATGGCTGCATCTTTTTCAAATGACATTTCTGTCCATTGGTCGCCATAATTGCGGTAAATATCCGCACCACTTTCCGTACCTTTCACATATGTCACATTTTTGATGGTTTGTTGTGGAAATTGTAATGTTTCATCAATTTTCATACGCAATGGTTCTTGGTTCATTTCTATATTTGCATCTACTTGACTGCTTTCACCTTCCATATCGGAAACCACTTGCAAATGACCGGTGTAATTTTGTGTTTCCCCCAATATTTTTTGGGTTGTTTCCAATGTCACCGCCTGTTGTGTGTTTACTTGTTGTGCTTGTTTTTCGTTTCCGCACCCAGCCAGACAAACGATGACCAATACACACAGCAACATTTTTGTCCATGTATGATTTTTTTTCATATAAATTATAACCCCCTATGAATATCCCGCCGTTACAGGTTCTTTTCGCTTTCATTTTATCGAAAATCTTTTTCGTTTTCAAGCAAATTCCCAATGTTTCAGAAAAATATAAGAATTTACATCACAAGATAAAAATTTTTTATATTTTATCATAAAAATAAGTTTGTATCTGTATACAAACCTATTTTTACCAAATCTATATCATTTCATACATCATTTTCAAACAATCCTGCTGTTCTGTCATGTGATAAAACCCAATACCACGCTTTTTACAATATTCTGCCAATGCACAACGATGTTTTTGCAATGCCTTTTGATACAGTGCCAATACATCGCCTGTCAGTTCCACATCAAGGGTTTGTTTTGTTTCACAATCCGTCAATCGCACTGCCTGCCCGCCTTTTGGGTGTTCTTCTTCTGCGGAAAGCACCTGTAACAGTATCACATCTTGGCGTTTTTGCTGCAATACGGCAAGTGCTTGCTCGATTTGGCTGTCCGTCATAAAATCGGAAATCACAACACAAATCCCTCTGCCCAAATTGCCGCAAGTTTTGATGGCATCATAAAAATGCGTATCACCGCTTGGGATTTGTTCGTCCAAAAAAGAAACCAATTCCAAAAAACGTGCTTTTTGCATGATATTTTGTTTTTTTGCAACCATATGGTTACTCCATAAAAACAAATTGACGCTATCCCCGCCTTGTAAACCAAGATATGCAAAAGATGCTGCCATCTTTTTTGCTGTCAAAAATTTATCATCTTGCTGCATAGAACCGCTGACATCTAAAAAAATATTGATAGCTCCTTGTTTTTCTTCAAAAAATAATTTCAAATACAATTTGCCGAAACGTGCAAAATTATTCCAATCCACACGCCGCAAATCATCTCCTGCCACATAATTGCGGTAATCCGAAAACTCCAAAGAACTGTCTTTTGCCGTAGAACGTCTTGTGCCACTATATCCATTGACCGATAATTTCTGCTTTAAGGCAATCGAAACGGTTGCCAATTTTGCCAAATATTCTTTTGTGAGTGCCTGTTTCAAATCGTCCATATCACAACAACGCCTCTATGATTTCGTCTGATGTTTTTCCCTCTGCAATACCTTCAAAATTCAAAAATACCCTGTGACGCAATGCAGGTTTTGCCACCTGTTTCACATCTTCATATGCCACATGATACCGCCCAGCCAACAACGCCCATATCCTCGCTGTTTTCATCAAAGACTGTGCCCCACGGGGACTTGCCCCATATCGTACATATTGCTTGACCACTTCGGGTGCGTGTGCATATTCGGGGTGTGTCTGCAATATCAAATCCATCATATATTCTGCCACCGGTTCTGCAATCGGTACTTGCTCTGCAATTTTTCGCATACGCAACAATTTTTCACCACTGCAAACGGTTTCCACTGTCTGTGTTTCTTCTTTTGTTGTTGTTTGTACAATTTGCAACAATTCCGCTTTATTGGGGAATGGTACGTCCAATTTTAACAAAAAACGGTCCATTTGTGCTTCTGGCAAAGGATATGTTCCTTCTGTTTCCAATGGATTTTGTGTTGCCAATACAAAAAACGGCTCTTCCAACGTATAGGTGTGGTTGCCACCGGTAACGGTATGTTCCTGCATGGCTTCCAACAGTGCAGACTGCGTTTTTGGTGTTGCCCTGTTGATTTCATCTGCCAATACCACATTTGCAAATACAGGGCCTTTTCGGAATGAAAAAGACTGCCTGCCTTCTTCGTCTGTGGTCAATATGGTTGTGCCTGTAACATCGGCAGGCATCAAATCCGGCGTAAACTGAATACGGGAAAATGCCAATCCCATCGTTTTGCCAATGGTCTTGACCAACTGTGTTTTTCCAAGGCCTGGCATACCCTCCAACAACACATTCCCTCCGGCAATCATGGACACCAAAACGTTGCGTATCAATTCTTTTTGCCCAATCATCACTTTTCCGATTTCTTTTTCGATACTTTCAAAATCAGATACAAACTGTTGTATTTCTTTTTCTTCCATACCTGCATACCTCCCACAAGTTTTCCCTTTTTTTCCATTATAAACAACCATAAAATATCGGTCAATGCATATCCCAAAATGTAAAGCTTTGGTATGGAAATATTATACTTTTCTTAATAAATGATTAGATTTTTTGGTTTCAACATTTTTCAGGAAAATATTATGGCACTTTTTTATATTTCATAGTATGATAAAAGAAGAATGAAGCCATCACAAAGGAGAACACGACATTGAAAAAATGGAATTTCAACAAAACAGATAAATTTTATTTCAAAATTGCAGTATATGTGTTTACTGTATTGGCAGCGACCGTACTTTTTGAAAAAGTCATCGGCAATCTGCCTGCCATCGGCGGCAGCATATACTCCTTTTTTGCATTGTTGCAAACCATATGTTTGCCGTTTTTATTGGGATTTATGATTGCATATATTCTGAATCCCTTTATCAATTTTTTTGAACGGCATACCAAAAAAAATAACTCTTGGTTTGAAAAACACGCAACAGCAACCCGTACCATCGCCATATTATTGATATACACCATTGTCATTGGCGGTATGATTTGGATTGTGATTTATTTGATACCGGAAGTCAAATCTTCTGTGATTACATTTACAAAGCAGTTGCCTATGTATATCACGACACTGAATGAAAAAATCGAACAACTCTTTGCACAGATTGATTTCATTGATGGGGAAGATGTCAACAACCTCATCAACCAATTACTGCAACCGTTGTTGGGGGCTTCACAAGATATGTCACTGGCTTCCGAAAATATGTCCTTGATTGTGGAAACCATCATCGGCAATGTCTTCAGTATGGGACGTGCGGCATTCAACACCATTATGGCAATATTCATTGCATTTTATATGTTGTTTGATAAAGAGAGTTTCAAAAGCCAGATGAAAAAAATCACATACGCCTTGACAAGCGATGCCACCGCCAAACGTATTTTTTATAACGGCAATCGTATCCATAACATTTTCCAGAGCTTTATTGTTGGGAAAGCATTGGACTCTTTGATTATTGGGATATTGGCATTTGTGGGTTTGTCCATCATCAAAGCACCACTGGTTTTGGTATTGAGCCTAATCATTGGCGTTACCAATATGATTCCCTATTTCGGGCCATTCTTGGGTGGTATCCCTGCTGTCATTTTGACGCTGTTGATTAGCCCCTTACACGCCGTTTGGGTTGGCTTATTCATACTGGCATTGCAACAATTTGACGGCAACTTCTTAGGGCCAAAAATTTTGGGCAATTCCTTAGATGTCAGTCCTTTGTGGATTATATTGGCAGTCATCATCGGCGGTGCTTTGATTGGGCCTTTGGGTATGTTTGTTGGTGTGCCCATATTTGCCGCAATCAAAATGTTTTGTAATGAATATATCGACCGCAGATATCATAAAAAATATGAGCAACCCCATACACCACCAAAACCATAAATATGTATCCCCTTTGTCCATATGGATACAGGGGGTATTTTTTCATCATATAAGGAGGTATTTTATGACCAAAAGAACCAATCGCATTTTTTTATGTGTATTTTTATATTTTTTACTTTGTGCTAATGTGTTGCCATTACTGTTTGGTATCGCACTTCCCTTTGTTCCCTATATACTGCAAAATATCATTGTACAATGCATGATATTCATTCCCATATTGGTGTTGTATCCCATCATCGAACACAAATCTGTCAAAGATTGTTATTCGTTCTATCCCTTGCATTGGAAAGATGCTTTGATTTCTATGGGGATTGCATTTTTCTCTTTGCCGTTTTTGGCTTTTGTGGTTGTTTTGACATCGCCTTTGCAACCCAACATTGCAGAAGAAGCCATGTCATCACTCAGTCACAACAGCATTTGGTTGTCTTTGCTTTTCATTGCGGTACAGCCTGCGGTATTTGAAGAATTATTGTTTCGTGGTGCTGCGTTGACAGGGTACCGACATCTGGGTTGGCAGAAAGCCATTTTGATGAGTGCATTTTTGTTCGGTATGTTGCACTTAAACTTACAGCAAGGGTTGTATGCGTTTTTATTCGGTGCGATATTTGCCTTTTTGGTGCAACGTACAGGCTCTATATTGGCTTCTATGTTGCCGCATTTTTTCGTCAATGCCACAAACTGTATTGCCATGTATCTGATGCCGGAACACGCTCCCACACCGGAAAAAACATCTTTTTTTACACAACTGTATGATGTTGGAATACAATGTTTGGCGTATCTGCCGTTTTTGGTCGGCTTGTTTTATTTGTTTATCCGCCGTCACCCTGCACCTGCTCCCCGCATGGTACAACCCACACCACAGGGGGAACGTGTATGGTCATTATCTTTGGTAAGTATGGTAGTGATTTTCGTCATATTCTCCGCTATATTCATCATACCGATGATATTACAAAAAATGATAACTCTATAAAAATAGCGTGACAATGCATTGTCACGCCATTTTTTTATATGTTTCTTTTGGCTCCGCTTGGGAAAACGTCCCATTTTATGGATACCTGCCCACTGCGAAACACAGACAACAGAAAGCCCATCAACATACCATTGAGCAAAATTTCACTATTCCCCCATGAAATCAAAGGCAGTGAAAACGATTGCAAAAACGGTATACCCAGCTGAAACACCACAGAAAACAAAAACTGTACCAGTAATATCCAATATATGACTTTTGCTGTCATATTTGCCAAAATTGCCTTTTGTTTTCTGATTTGCAACCAACATTGCACAAAAAACAACACAAACAACGCCAACAACACCCCCACAAATACTTTCCCATATCGAAAACCGATTTCCAACAATATGGCATGATGTTGTGATAAGTACAAATTGCCATCGGTATTTTCCAAAATCGCTTGTAAAAAGGCACTCTCTGGGACACCTGCCTCCAGCCATCGGCTGTCTTGCCATACATAGTAAAACAAGTTCTGCAAATATCCACTTCCCATAGGGTCATTTGAGGCAAAACGATACATAAAATAGTGGTATCTTGATATAAAGAACAAGCCTCCCATTGTCAAAATGACCACCACTAGCAGTAACAGCCATTTTTGCCCTTGTTTTTTCCCAATCCCAAACCAATCCTGTGAAACTGCCATACATAAGGCTACGCCTGCGGAAATGGCAAAGAGTATGGTATTGGAAAACAATGCACATGGCACCAAAAAACAAATCCCGCCAAGATATGCCATGACAGCAAGCAAAGCACCCATTTCCTTTTTTTGTCGCAACAAACACAACAAAGAAACATACACCAATGGCAACCACAGTGCAAAAGAGGTCATAGAAAAAAACAAGAATTGCGGTTTTCCGTTCACATTCGGCGTTTGCAACAACCACCCACACACCAAAATACCGATTGCCACACAAACAATGGGTTTTGCATATCGTATCCATATGGAAAAATCCAAAAAATATGCACCCAAAAACACTGCCATACCCAAACCAACCATAAACACCACTTCTGCCCATGTTTGGTTATCTGACACATACAATCTGCAACACATACCCGCCAAGAACAACACGCCTGTCAAAAGCAACAATCCCCATTGTGGGACAGGGCGGTGTGCTTGGTCCAACGCCATACCGACAGAAACAGCATCTCCCATTTCTGCGATTGCTTTTTGTTCTGCCTCCTGTTCGGAAAAACCTTGTGCCACAAAGGCATCTGTTTGGTCTTGCAAATGACATTCCAATTCCTCATATACACCTTGTCTTGCTTTTTTCCATCGCATTTGTGTACACACCGCTTGCAGATATGCCTCCCTATTTTCATACGCCTGCACAGGAAACACCACCTCTCAACACTTTGCTCACTGCTTTTGCATAGCTGTTCCAATATGCGGTTTGTTGTAGCAGTTGTTGCCTGCCTTCTTCTGTGATGTGATAATATTTCCTTGTTCTGCCTTTTTCCTGTTGGGTATAGGCAGTGACAAATCCATCTTTTTCCATACCATGCAACAACGGATACAATGTACCTGCTTTCAGACAAAACGTATCATCGGAACGCTGTGCCAATGTTTCGATGATTTCATATCCATAACGGTCTTTTTCGTCCAACAATTTCAATAACAACAATGTCAAATTTGCTTTTTCCTGTGCCATTTGCATACCCTCCTAATATATAGATTATCTATCTATTACTATATATAGATAATCTATATATGTCAATTATTTTTTCCAAATAAAAAAACAACAAACAAAAATTGTTTGCTGTTTTCTTGTTATGCTTCTTCTTTGCCAAATCTTGCTTCCAGTCGATAAATGGGCATACCCTGTGCAGAAAATTTTTCTTCATATTCCGTCATAATATTTCCCTCAAAATCGCTGTTGTGCAAATCCAGTGAAATATTGGACAACTGCCAATGGTCTGCACAAAATTCATTCAACGAAAACTCAAATAATCCTCGATTATCCGTTTTGAAAAAGATTTCTCCGCTTTTGCCAAACACTTCCCGATAGCTTTGCAAATACCCACGATAGGTTAAGCGTCTTTTATACAATCGTTTCTTTGGCCAAGGGTCACTAAAATTCAAATACAATCTTTGAAATTCTCCCACAGCAAAAAAATCGGATAATTTTTTTGCATCGTCCCAAACCAAAGCCAAATTTGGTATGGATTCCTGTGTACGTCTTGCCGCAACTGCCACAACACTCAAATTTCTCTCAATCCCGATAAAATTGATATTGGGAAATGCTTTTGCGTTCTGGCGGATAAACCCACCTTTGCCGCAACCGATTTCAATATAAATGGGGTTATCATTTCCAAAATATTCTGCCCATCTGCCTTTCCATTGTTCTGCCTGTTGCATCACATGGCTGTTTTGTGCCAACTCTTCCTCTGCCCAAGGTTTTTTTCGTACTCTCATGCTATTGCTCCTTTATTCTAAAACATATAGCATTATCATACTATCGAAACCGCTTTCCTGCAATAACTTTTTCAATCCGCAGGCATTTTGGCAATCCAATACCCCATACCATTGTTTTGCTCAATAGGTAAAAATTCCGAAAATCCCAATGCCATACCTCTTGGTTTGTCTTGCGGTTCATAGAAATCGGGCAACCCAAACCAAATTGCTCCCTCTTCTTCCCGCAAAATCAAATGCCCATATCGGTGGTAAGGCAACAAAAAAAATGGTTCTTTTTGCCACGCCAAAGGTAAGTTATCAAAAAACAACAATTCTTTCAAAGAAATTTGATACCATGCTTTTCCATCGCCGAATGGATACAATATTGCATGATTTTCAAAGAATTTTTTTGGTGTCATGTCGATATACATTGCCATTTCATCTTCTGTGTCACAACTATCTTTTTCTGCTGTTCTGTCCTGTAATGCATCTGCACGGTCTTCAATCAATTCCTGTCTGGTTTGTGGCTCTCCCAAAATCCTGTTTGTTTCTTCTGTTGTAAATATCCCCATTTCCTCCAAGGATTGCATTTCCTGCCGAAATTTTTTCAAAAGCCCAAAAAAATTCCCATGATATGAAACATCTGGTTGCTTGATGGGTTCCGGTTCTTCTTGTGGTTGTATTTCTGTGCTTTGTTGTATTTCTTCCACAATCTGCATCGTGGGTGTTTTGACTTCTGTTTGTACAGGTGGCAATGTAACGGTTTCTGCCGCCTGTATATCTGCTTTTTCCTGCAATGGACAAAATACAGACAGCCACTCTCTTTTTTGTCCAAAATATGCCACCAAAGGGGCAACCTTTTTGCCTTGTTGTTGTGTCATCACAGCCACCCCAAACAAATCCTCCACTTGATACCCCTCTGTCAAATCATCGGGGTCAAATGCCCAGGTCAATGTACATTGTCCGTTTGGATTGCATGGCAAATCACCGCAAAAAACGCCTGCACATTCTTGTTCCTTTGCCAAAAGACCATACACCACATACTGCTGTCCATTTTTTGGTAACAATCCCTGCACAGAAATTTGTAATGTTGCTTTACCGTTTTTGATTTCCATAATACAACTGCCCCATGCACTGCTATATCCTGTGGTTTCTTGTTTGAACATCAAATACACTTTATCATATCGTCTTTGATACACATTTGCTCCCCCTCTTTTGTTTGTCCATGTTTGTCTATTGTTACTGTATGACAGGGACAATCAAAAAAGAACCGGTTTTCAATCGGGTATCCCATATTTTGATAAATTGGTATTTTTGTATCGTATATCATTTGTGATATCCATTCCAAACCAATCGGGTGGCACAAACGCCTCTGCCTCTGCCACAGATGAAAATTCCACTTCTGTTGTCATCAGCCCTTGCAAATGTCCCGCATAGATATCCAATTCTGCAATCAAATGATTGCCTAATGCGATTTCATACCTTGTTTTTTCCAAAACCGGTGTTTCCGCTTTTTGTTTCAAATGTGTGTATTCTTCTTCCGTTAAAGTCAGCTCAAATTCTTCTTTTGCAAGGTGTCCCTTTCCTTTCACCGTCAGGATATACATCTCGTCCATTTGGCGTAAGCGAATGGTTGGCAATGTACTGATATAACACTGACTGATTTTTTTATGTGGATAGGTTTCATATGCAAACGGTACTGCTTTTGTCAAAAATTTTCTTTCAATTTCCATGTCATTTCCTCCTATTTGGTTCAGCATAGCCACAACCAATCCGTTTGTCAAGTTGCATCATACACCAAAACCATTTATAATAAAAACAAAAACGGAGGGATTTTTTATGAAACAAGCACTCATCTTTTTAGCAGAAGGTTTTGAAGAAATCGAGGCAGTCACGCCCTTAGACCTGTTGCGTCGTGCAGGTGTTGACGCAAAATTCGTATCTTTAACCGGAAATTTGGCAGTCACAGGGGCACATGGCATCACATACCATGCAGATATGCTGTTTGCATATGACATTGCCAAACAAGCAGATATGTTGATATTACCGGGTGGTATGCCGGGTGCAGAACATTTGCAAAACCATGCCGCACTTGGTAAATTGCTTTTGGAATTTGACGCTGCCAAAAAGTTTGTCTGTGCCATCTGTGCCGCTCCTATGGTGTTGGGGCATTTGGGTATCCTCAAAGGCAAAAAAGCCACCATATATCCCGGTATGGAAAGCCGCTTAATCGGTGCAGAGCCTGTCACAGACAAGGTGTGTCGTGATGGGCATATCATCACATCACAAGCACCGGCAACCGCAATGTTGTTCACATTGTCACTCATTGCGGCATTGGAAGGAGAAGAAACTGCACAACGCATCAAAGACGATATTGTGTTTGGTTGAGTTTTACCGCAGAAAACAACAGTGGCAACAAGTGTTCCGAACAGTGAAACAACCCTGTTTGTTCTGCCGCCTGTTCCAGCAACTGTATATCCAAATCATATATGTACGAAATTTGTGCCATTGTGTAATATGCAGGAAATCCCGATTGCAACTGTCTGGAAAGCAATTTCCCAAAATATGTATCATGATTTTTCAACAACTGCATACATTCTGTTTTTGTCAGTGTTGTTTTGTCACATTGTTTGAGTACATCTTTGGATAACGAAAATTGTTTGACCACCTTTTGCAAATCATATGGTTCTTGCTCTGTGCGAAAAAAAATGTCAGCCATCATCACTTGTGGCTGTATCTTTTTTTGATAATAATCCCAAAATGTCATATGTTCTATTCCTCCCTATGGTGATTGCTATTATTGTAGCAACATATCCGACACATAACCACAGGGAATGGGTGGAAAGAAAAACAACCTTTGCATTTTGCAAAGGTTGTTTTGGTTTAGTCTAAAAATTTATCAATTTCTGCCCATAATTCGGCAACACCTGTTTTCTTTTCGCCGCTAAACGGAATTAAAATATCCTGTTGTCCCAATCCCAATGTTTTGCGAATGACAGATAAATGTTTTTGTATCTGACTGCGGTTGATTTTATCGGATTTGGTTGCTGCAATGATGATATCATATCCATAATGTTTCAGCCATTCATACATCATGATATCATTTTTACCCGGCTCATGCCGAATATCAATCAATAATATGATGGCTTTCAATTCTTCTCTGTTTTCCAAATATTCTTCAATCATAGCACCCCATTTTGCAATTTCTGTTTTGGGTGCCTTTGCATAGCCATACCCCGGCAAGTCCACCACATACATGGCATCGTTGACATCATAAAAATTGATGGTTCTTGTTTTACCGGGTTGGGAGCTGGTTCTTGCCAGTGCTTTTCTGCCCAGCATGGCATTGATGAGCGTGGATTTTCCCACATTGGATTTGCCTGCAAAGGCAATTTCGGTTTTGCCATCGGTAGGATATTGTGAAAACTTCGTACCAATCGCTGCCAATGATGATTGTTTTACTTCCATACACTTTCCCCTTTCGCCAATGCATGACGCAATACATCGTCCATGGTTTTTGCCAACACAAATGTCATGCCTTCTTTGATTTCTTCTGCAATTTCATCTAAATCTTTTTCATTTTGCTGTGGCAATATCACGGTTTTGACACCTGCTTTTTTTGCCGCCAACACTTTTTCCTGCAATCCGCCAATGGCAAGCACACGCCCACGAATGGTGACTTCCCCTGTCATGGCAACATCATGCTGTATTTTTGCACCTGTCAATGCGGAAATCATGGCGGTTGTCATGGTAATCCCTGCGGAAGGCCCGTCTTTCGGTGTTGCTCCTTCGGGGATATGCATATGCAAGTCCATAGTTTTGTAAAAATCAGGTTTGATACACAAAACATCACTTTGGGAACGGATAAATGTCATCGCTGCCTCTGCGGACTCTTTCATCACTTTCCCCAAATTACCTGTCAAACGCAATTTCCCGTCACCTGTCATGGCATTGACTTCCACAGAAAGTGTTGTACCACCTACGGCTGTCCAAGCCAATCCACGCACAATGCCCACTTGTGGCTCGTCATAAATTTGTTCTTGGCTAAATTGTGCCTTCCCCAACAACGCCTCTAAATTTTTCATGGTCACGGTCAAGGATTTCTTTTCTCCGCTGACAATGGCTTTGACGGCTTTTCTGCAAACCTGCCCAATGGTACGCTCCAACTGTCGCACGCCTGCCTCTTTTGTATATCCGTCAATCATTTTTTCCAATGCGTCCGGTTTGATTTTGAGTTGTGTATTTTTCAAACCATGTCGTTTCATTTGTTTTTTGAGCAAATGGTCTGTTGCAATATGTTCTTTTTCTTTGGCTGTATAACTGCCCAAACGAATGACTTCCATTCTGTCTAACAATGGTTTGGGAATGGTAGATGTATCGTTTGCGGTACACATAAACAGCACTTTGGATAAATCATACGGCAATTCGATATAATGGTCACGAAATGTAAAGTTTTGTTCTCCGTCCAGCACCTCCAACAACGCTGCCGCCGGGTCACCGTTATAAGACGCCCCCAGCTTGTCCACTTCGTCCAAAAGCATCAATGGATTGATAGTGCCTGCCTGTTTCATGGCATTGATGATACGTCCGGGCATTGCCCCCACATAGGTTCTGCGGTGTCCACGAATTTCTGCCTCATCTTTCACACCCCCCAATGACATACGCACATATTCTCTGTTGAGTGCCTTTGCAACAGAGCGTGCGATGGAAGTTTTGCCTACACCGGGAGGGCCTACCAAACACAATATGGTCGCTTTTTCCTCGGGTGCATTTTTGCGTACTGCCAAATATTCCAAAACACGTTCTTTGACTTTTTCCAAGCCATAATGTTCCTGATTTAATATTTTTTCCGCCTTTTGCAAATCAAAACTTTCTTTTGTTTGCTCTCTCCAAGGCAAGTTTAACACCGTATCAATATAATTTCTTGCCACATTGGACTCGGGAGAAGTCACAGGGATTTTGAGCATACGCTCAATTTCTTTTTCCAGTACGGTTTTGACTTCTTCGGGTGGATTTTTTTCTTGCAGACGACGGCGAAATTCTGCCGCATCTGCCCCTACACCGTCTTTGTCGCCCAATTCTTCCTGAATGACTTTCATCTGTTCCCGCAAGAAATATTCTTTTTGATTGCGGTCAATGTTGGCTTTTGTTTTGCCTTCGATTTCTCTTTTCAACTGCAATACTTTTTGCTCGTACTGCATAATTTCAATCACTTTTTGCATACGGTCATATGGATTTAATATTTCCAATATGCGTTGTTTTTGTTCAAACGGAATTTCCAGTCCTGAAGCAATGATATCTGCCAAACGCCCCGGTTTTGTTGCCGCCATAATGCTTGGCATCAAATCCACAGCAGATGTATTGGGTAGAAATTTTGTATATGCCTCATACAATTCCTGTGCAATACGCATTTCTGCCACCGTATGCACATCTGGCAGCCCCGGAATATCTTGTGCAATGGTTGTCACATTCGCATATTCACATCTTCTCTTTTTCTGTACGGTTTCGAGTCTTGCCCGTTCTTCGCCTTCCACAATGACGTGTGTCAAATTTCCCGGTAATTTCAAAATCTGTTTTACCACTGCCACAACACCGAATTCATATAATCCGCCTTGTTTTGGACTGCTGTCCTCTGCATCTCGTTGTGCCACCAAAAAGATTTTTTTATCTTCTTCGTCTGCCACTTCCAATGCGTCCAAAGATTGTTGTCTGCCTACGGGAAAACTCACTGCCATATTCGGAAAAACCGTCAATCCACGCAATGCAATCAACGGCAACTGTATTTTTTCTTTTTTTTCTATCATATTCTCTATTCACCTCTGTCAAACGGCTATAAACCTAATTTGATTATTATACAACAGAACAGGCGGACGGTCAATTCCTAGTATTGCACAAGGTTATATAAAAAAAGCAGACAAATTTGTCTGCTTACTCAAATACGCCTTTTGCGGAAAGCACTTGCGTTTGTTGCGGCGGCACCGGATTTTGCTGTTTTGCAAACACTGCACACAACAAATCTTCCACGCATTCCACACAACAAATCTCCAAGCCCAACCGTTCATACCGTTTTTGCCAGTTTGCCTTTGGAATACACACTTGTCGCACATCTGCCTCTTTTGCCGCCTGCAATTTCTCTGTCACACCGCCCACAGGCAACACCTGTCCCGTCAGTGAAATTTCACCCGTCACTGCAATATCTCCTGCAATCGGTTTTTGTTGCCAAGCAGAATATACTGCCAAAAACATGGCAATCCCTGCAGACGGGCCATCAATGGGCATACCGCTTGGAAAATTGATATGCACTGCATATGCGTTACGGTCAAAACCATATTGTTCCAATACCGTCAATACATTTTCTGCCGAGCCACGGGCATTGCTTTTTCTGCGACTGACACCATGGGCATTGCGAATTTCTTCTTCTTCCACAATTCCTGTGACATCTAAACGGGGCTGTCTGCTTTGTTTGACCTGCACTTCCACTGTCAGCAACAAACCACCCACACTGCCTGCCACTGCCAATCCATTCACAACACCGATGCGTGGCTTTGTACTGCTTTTTTGTTTGTACAAAGGCTGATATCTGCCGCTTTCTGCCACTTGTTCCAATTCTGCACTGCCCACATACTTTCTGCCTTTCATTTCTGCCAGAGCAACCATAGATTGCACCATATTGATGGCATCACGCCCACCGCTTGCATACATTGCAATTTGTCGGCACAATCCTTCTTCATATTGCAGCCCTGCTTGCTGCATACCATTTGCCGCAATTTGTTCTATGGCATTTTGGCTCAATCCATCAAAAAAAATTTCTGTGCAACGGGAACGCAATGCCGCAGGCAATTCTGACGGACTTCTCGTGGTTGCCCCAATCAAACGGAAATCCGCAGGCATACCATTTTGAAAAATATCATGGATATACGGCGGTATTCTTTGATTGGATTTGCTGTAATAACTGCTTTGAAACCTTGCCACCCTGTCCTCCAACACTTTCAGCAAACGGTTCATTTGCATGGGGTGCAATTCCCCAATTTCATCAATGAACAAAACACCACCATGTGCCTCACAAACGGCTCCGATTTGCGGCTTTGGAATCCCTGCTTGCCCCAAAGCCCCTGCCCCTTGATAGATGGGGTCATGGACAGAACCAAGCAAAGGGTCTGCGATACTGCGTTCATCAAATTGCAGTGTCGTTGCATCAATTTCCACAAATTTTGCATCTTTTCCAAAAGGAGAGTGTTGTTTTTGTTTTGCTTCTTCCAATACCAAACGGGCAGCAGCCGTTTTCCCTACCCCCGGCGGGCCATAAATCAAAATATGTTGTGGATTTGCAGTGCATAATGCTGCTCGCAATGCCCGAATGCCTTTTTCCTGCCCAATCACGTCCTGCAATGACTTGGGGCGTGTTTGTTCCGATAATGGCTCTGTCAATTTTGTTTGTCGCATGGTATATAATTTTTGCATTTCTTTTTCATTTTCTTCCATGGACATTCCTGTGTTGATTTGTTTGCTCTTTCGTGCGTTTCTCCAAAAATACCATGCCCCAAATGTAAAAAACAGCAGTTGTGCAAAAAACAAAAACCATTGGCTCATATCCATTTCCTCCTTTTTCACATAGAGGTAGTATGTGCCAAATGGTTTTGTCTATACGCATTTTTTATAAAATATCAGTCCCGCTTTCATGTACCCATATTTGTTTGATATGGGTATCTGTTTTTGATGTGGTAAATGCTTCGTCCAATAACTCTTGGTTTTGCAGCCAATCCCTATCTTGCGGTGGTACTGTATGATGATGCTGATGATAATACCAACATCTATCATCTATATCCCATTTTTGTGTCTCAAACGCAATCCCATATAATATGACTTGCCAAAAGACCGCCATAACGATAACGCCCACAACCGTGCCAACACCCACAAAAACCAATGCTGCTCTTGCAAAATTTTTTCGATTTTGATTTTCTTCTTTGCGAAATGCCCAAATACATAGCATGATTATATTGACAATTGGAATTGCTGTCACCAAAAACAGCAATACATACTCCCATACTGTCAACGGTTTTGCATCTGCTGTGCATGGTATGGATTGTTTTTGCAACGTTTTGCCACACACCACACAATACTTGTCTTGTGCATTGACGACCGCACCGCAATGTATACATTGTTTTTCCATATCACACCGCCTTTCTATCGCTCTTTTTTTCATTATATCACAAAATATATTCCATATTCTGATAAAATTTTTATCTATTGTAAACCATTTTTAATTTAATTGGTTGACTTTTGACTGAAAAAGGCTTATCCTCAAAAACAAAAAAGGAGGTCTTACGCATGACAACAACAAAAACATATACCACAACCGCATTGATGACAGCCGTCATTTGCATACTTGCACCCATCAGTATCCCCATTCCCGTCAGCCCTGTGGCACTGACACTTTGCACATTCGCCATTTATCTCACTGCTTACATACTGCCCCCAAGGCAGGCACTGGCAAGTGTTGGCTTATACTTGCTTTTGGGTGCTATCGGATTGCCTGTTTTTTCTGGTTATGCTGGTGGCATTTCCCGCTTTGCCTCTCCCGGTGGTGGGTATTTAATCGGATATCTGTTTTTGATTTCCATCAGTAGTTTTTTTATATACCGCTTTCCAAAACGTGCCTTTTTTCAAATCGGCGGTATGTTTTTGGCAACACTGGTCACATATACCATCGGCACTGCTTATATGGCACATCTGACAAATGCCACATTTTTACAAACACTGCCTATGGGTGCTTTGGTATTTTTACCATTGGATACTGTAAAAATCATTCTCGCTTATATACTTGGCAACAAAATACAATCACATATTGCTCTTTGACACATCACTTGCTTACAAAAAATGTTTTTTTATCAAATAAGGACTTGACTGTCATTTTACAAGCACATATACTTAGATAAGAAAACGAATGTCAGGGAGGTGAACCACATATGGATAATAACGACGAAAGTATCCCTTTGGGAGACGAGCGACCGTATCAAAACAACGAACAGGATATCCATAGGTTCACCTTCTATCATATGTGAACCTTTGTTTGGCGTGCTTTTTTCAAAAAATACGACATCTGGATATCTTTTTCTGTTGACACTTTTGATATGGACAATAAGTGTTTTTTTATTGTCTAAAAAGGGGTGAATACAATGGAGGAAATACAAGAACTTTTTGACCATCTCAACCAACTGATGAATGATGGTGCTTATATTGCATTGAAAAAAGAATTAAACCACCAAAACGCTGCCGATTTGGCAGAATATTTTGAAGAATTGACCGCAGAAAAACAGCTTTTTGTTTTTCGTTTGTTGACCAAAGACATGGCGGCAGAAGTGTTTTCTTATATGGACAATGACACACAGGAACATATTGTCCATTCCATTACAGATAAAGAAGTCCGAAACATTGTAGATGAAATGTTTTTGGACGATACCGTAGACTTTTTGGAAGAAGCACCTGCCAATCTGGTGAAAAAAGTGTTGCGAAACACCGATGCACAAACCAGAGCATTGATTAACCGTTTTTTGAATTATCCCGAAAACTCTGCCGGCAGTTTGATGACCATTGAACTTGTCAAATTGCGTGGCGGCATGACGGTTGCCGCCGCCATGCAACAAATCAAACGCACAGGCACTGATAAAGAAACCATATACACTTGTTATGTCATTGATGAATACCGCAAACTCATTGGGGTGATTCCTTTGCGTACACTCATTTGTGCCAAAGATGACCAGCTGGTGCAAGATTTGATGGAAGAAGATGTGGTTTCTGTGCATACCACATACGACCAAGAAGAAGTTGCCAATATATTCAAAAAATACAACTGGATGGCTCTGCCTGTCACCGATTTGGAAAACCGTTTGGTGGGTATCATCACCGTTGACGACATTGTCGATGTCATCGAACAGGAAACCACAGAAGATATGGAAAAAATGGCGGCATTGTTGCCTTCCGATGAAGAATATCTCAAAACACCTGTATTGAAATTGGCAAAAAACCGTATTGTGTGGCTTTGTGCATTGATGATATCCGGTACACTCAGCGGTCTGGTGATTGGGCGATATGAGGCATTGCTAACCACAGCGGTTGTCCTCTCCAACTTTATTCCCATCATCACCGATACAGGCGGGAATGCAGGCTCTCAGTCATCTACCATGATTATTCGTGGTATGGCGTTGGGGGAAATCGAAATCAAAGACGCTTTCAAAGTCATATGGAAAGAATTGCGTGTGGGTGTGCTTTGTGGGGTTGTTTTGGGCATTGTCAATATATTGCGTATGACATTTCTCAGTCCAAGCACAGGCTTTGCGGTTGATTTTACCGTTTCTTTGAGTATGGCAGCCGTTGTCGTGCTTTCCAAAACCATTGGTTGCACATTGCCCATATTGGCAAAATTGGTAAAAGTCGACCCTGCCATGATGGCAGGCCCATTGATTTCCACATTGGTCGATGCCATTGCCCTCATTATTTATTTTAACATTGCAGCCATATTTGTATTATAAAAAGGAGGGGACAGCATGGAACAGGAAAATCAAGCCGTATGGCAAACCTATTTGGAGCAGGGTGCATATTTGGCATTACGCACTGCATTGAACGAACAAAATCCTGCGGACGTGGCAGAATTTCTGGAAGAACTGCATGACGAAAAACTGTTGTTTGTGTTTCGTCTGCTGACAAAAGATATTGCCGCAGAAGCCTTTTCTTTTTTGGATAACGATACACAGGAAATGCTGGTCACCTCTATCAGTGACAGCGAAGTACAGAATATTGTGGATAATATGTATTTGGACGATACCATTGACTTTTTGGAGGAAGCTCCTGCCAATTTGGTGGAAAAGGTGTTGCGTAATACAGACCGTCAAACCAGACAACTGATTAACCAATTTCTGCATTATCCGGAAAACTCTGCCGGTAGTTTGATGACCGTAGAATATGTGTATCTGTATAAAAACATGACCGCACAACGGGCAATGGAAATCATACGCCAAACAGGTTTGGACAAAGAAACCATATACACCTGTTATGTCATTGATAATCAGAAACATCTTGTAGGTGTATTGCCACTGCGTACATTGCTTTTGGCAGATGAGCAAGTGCAAATCTCATCATTGATGGAAGATGATGTCATATCCATTCCAACATTAGCCGACCAAGAGGAGGCGGCACACCTCTTTCGGAAATATAGTTTTATTGCCCTGCCTGTGGTTGATGGGGAAAACCGCTTGGTGGGTATCATCACCGTTGATGATATTGTGGACGTCATCGACGAAGAAACCACAGAAGATATGGAAAAAATGGCAGCATTGTTGCCCTCTGATGAAGAATATCTCAAAACATCTGTGGTCAAATTGGCAAGAAACCGTATTGTGTGGCTTTGTATCCTGATGGTATCCGGTACGTTGAGTAGTTTTATCATTGGTATGTATCAAAGTATATTAGACGAAGTGGTGGTTTTGTCTACATTTATCCCCATATTGACAGGTACAGGGGGGAATGCAGGCTCGCAAGCCTCTGCCATGATTATTCGTGGTATGGCATTGGGAGAAGTCCGCCCCAGAGATATTTTTCGTGTGTTAAGCAAAGAAGTGCAAGTCGGTTTGATTTGCGGGGTGTTGCTTGCGGCACTGAATTTTTGCAAACAAACCATATTCAGTCCGTCAACGGATATTATGGTGGATTTGACCGTTTCTGTGAGTATGGGGCTTGTGGTTGTGGTGGCAAAAGCCATGGGGTGTATGCTCCCGATATTGGCAAAAGTTTGCCGTCTGGACCCAGCCATCATGGCAGGGCCACTCATTACCACAGTGGTAGACGCTGTGGCATTGTTGATATTCTTCCATGTGGCACAATGGCTCGTACTTGCATAAAAAAGAAGCGTTACACATCATTTGTGAACGCTTCTTTTTCTTTATTTTGAAATCCTAAAAATCATGATAGAGTTTATTAGTTTTCTCTTTGTACAATACGATAATCAAATGTAATTGTTCCACCATTTCCATCTGATGGCACTGCCATAAACTCATAAATTCTTGTTACTTTACCTACTTTCGCAGAAATATGCCCATTTTTTCCTGGTTTAATCACTCTTGCACCCTCTCCATCAATCGTAATGGTTATACTTTTATCTCCTGTATTATCTATCCAAAAATTCACATACTCCCCATTATTCCTATACAATTTGTGCAGTTGTGAAAATGTATCATCATCAGAATAAGAACCTTTACTGATATCTTTTGAATGCACCATATCATTTGTCTGTTCTTGTTTCGTTGGGGCTTCTGTTGATGCTGTTGGTTCTGTATTTGCACACGCAGACAACACCATGATACCCATAGACAACATCGCTATCATCATTTTTTTATATTACATGACAATTACCCCTTTCTTGTTTGAAAATCATATTGAATATTTCTTTGTGTCTTTACTGCATCTTCATACTATCAGAAAGATAAATGTCCGTCAATGATAAACATCGACGTACATTTTATCACTTTTTGTGATATTTTTTATTCATTATCTCTTTGTACAATGCGATAATCAAATGTAATTGTTCCACCATTTCCATCTGATGGCACTGCCATAAACTCATAAATTCTTGTTACTTTACCTACTTTCGCAGAAATATGCCCATTTTTTCCTGGTTTAATCACTCTTGCACCCTCTCCATCAATCGTAATGGTTATACTTTTATCTCCTGTATTATCTATCCAAAAATTCACATACTCCCCATTATTCCTATACAATTTGTGCAGTTGTGAAAATGTATCATCATCAGAATAAGAACCTTTACTGATATCTTTTGAATGCACCATATCATTTGTCTGTTCTTGTTTCGTTGGGGCTTCTGTTGATGCTGTTGGTTCTGTATTTGCACACGCAGACAACACCATGATACCCATAGACAACATCGCTATCATCATTTTTTTATATTGCATGACAATTACCCCTTTCCTATCAATTTTTGTATATCTGTATCGTATCAAACAGAAATATGTCCGTCAATGGCAATCACACATGGCATCAAAAAATCCCCTGTATGCCACACATACAGAGGATTTCCTCAAAACTTTTTTAAAAAATTTCCAAATTTTGTATACTGCCCCATCCAAGTCAAATCTACCGTACCCGTTGGGCCATTTCTTTGTTTTGCAATAATCAATTCTGCTTGATTTTTCTTTTCCGTATCGGGGAAATAATATTCATCACGATACAAAAACGCCACAACATCGGCATCTTGCTCGATTGCCCCTGACTCTCTCAAATCCGAAAGCATCGGGCGGTGGTCTGCACGTTGTTCGCAGGCACGGCTCAACTGTGACAATGCAATCACAGGGGCTTCCATTTCTCTTGCAATGGCTTTCAAAGAACGGGAAATTTCTGAAATCTCCTGCTGACGGGAGTCTGTTCTGCCATTGCCGTTCATCAACTGCAAATAGTCAATGACAATCAAACCCAGACCTTTTTCCACTTTCAAACGCCGACATTTGGAACGCACTTCCATCGGTGTCACCCCGGGGGTATCATCAATATAAATCGGTGCTTGTGACAAAGGCCCCATTGCTTGGATTAAGTCTGTCCAATCGCTATCGGTCAATTCACCGGTACGCAACCGCTGAGCGTCCAACATTGCCTCTGAGCACAACATTCTGTTTACCAGTTGTTCCCTGCTCATTTCCAGCGAAAACACAGCCGTTGGCACATTGCTGCGGATTGCCGCATTTTGAATGATATTCAATGCAAATGCTGTTTTTCCCATAGAGGGACGAGCTGCCAACAATATCAAATCTGATTTTTGCAGACCTGCCGTTTTGTGGTCAAAATCCACAAACCCTGTCGGTACACCGGTTAATTTCCCTTTGGAGTGGTAAATATCTTCTATTTTTTCAATGGAATCCACCGCAATATCCCGAATATGATGGAATTGGTCAGAATGCCGGTTTTGCATAATATCGAATATGCTTTTTTCCGCCGTATCCATAATGGTATTGATATCCACTTTCCCCTCATAACTCATTTGGGAAATATTTCCTGCGGTTTGAATGAGGCGACGCAAAACCGCTTTTTCTTCCACAATCGCCGCATAATGTCGCATATTGACAGAACTGCCTGCCGCCGTAGAAATGCTTGCCAAAAAAGAAATCCCGCCGATTTGTTCAAAGACTTGTTTTTCTTCCAGCTTATTTTTCACCGTAATCATATCAATGGGTACACCACTATGATATAATTCTGCGGCTGCCTCAAACACCTGTCTGTGGTCGGGACGGTAGAAGTCTGCCCCCTGCAACATTTCCAGTGCCAAAGAGGCAGCCTCTCTGTCCAAAAACATAGCACCCAGCACTGCCAATTCTGCGGCATCATCATGAGGCGGCACATTTTGAAATGTTTGTGCAGGTATATTCTGTTGTTCCATGTATGACCGCCTCCCTATTTGTTACGCTTCTACAATTTTGATGGTAACTTCCGCACTTACTTTTGGGTGCAATTTGATAACTGCGGTGCGTTCGCCCAACATTTTGATGGGGTCGCCAATGGAAACTTTTTTCTTATCCAATTCCATACCGGTTTGTTTGATGATTTCTTCTGCAACTTCTTTATTGGTAACAGAACCAAACAACTTGCCGTTTTCCCCTGTTTTCACACGAATGGTCACCACTTTATCATGCAGTACTTTTGCCACTTCCTGTGCGTGTTCCAATTCTTCTTTTTTGCGTTTTGCTTCTGATTTTTGTTTCAATTCATAATCGTTCAAATTGGATTTGGTTGCTTCCACAGCCAATTTTTTTGGCAATAAGAAGTTTCTTGCATATCCTTCGCTTGCGTTTACCAATTCCCCTTTTTTGCCAACACTTTTTACATCTTCCAGTAATATCAGTTTCATAATTATGCTTCCTCCTCCAAATATTCTACAATGGCATTGCGTATTTTTTCTTTTGCCTCATCCATGCTGCAACCCACAAGCTGTGCGCCGGAAACCGTCAAATGACCGCCCCCGCCCAATTTTTCCATCACTCTTTGCACATTGATTTCGCCAAAGCTTCTTGCACTGACATAAATGGTATCTTCCACTTTACAGCACACAAAAGATGCCTGTATCCCTGTGACATTCATCAAATCATCTGCCGCCTGTGCAGTCACCAATGTGGAATTTTCCACATCAGACGGGCAAACGGAAATGGCAATATGTTCACGGAACAGTTCTGCATCACGCACTGCCGTTGCTTTTGCTTTGTAAGCGTCCATATCATTTTGGAATAACAATCTGACACGAATGCTGTCTGCACCGTTTCTACGCAAGAATGCCGCCGACTCAAATGTCATTGCCCCTGTTTTCACACAGAAATTTTTGGTGTCTACGGTAATCCCTGCCAACAGTGCATCTGCTTCCACATGGTTCAGTTTCATTTTTTTGTCCATATGCTGTATCATTTCCGTAACCAATTCCGACGTGGACGAGGCATATGGTTCATGATACATCAACACCGCTTGGTCGATATAATCTGTACTTTTTCTATGATGGTCAAACACCACAATTTTCTTTGCCGCCATCAGCACTTGTGGACTGTCCACGATGGTTTCTCTATGCGTATCCACAATGACCACCAATGTTTTGTCACTCATCATACGCATGGCATCTGCCCCATTGACAATCACACCGACAAATTTACCGCTTTCGTCCATTCTTTGGCAAAGTCGTTCCACACCTTTGCTCATTTTATCCATAACAATGTTACATTTTTTGTCAATACTTTTTGCCATCGCATAAATACCGATACAAGAACCCAAACTATCCAAATCCGCCTGTCTGTGTCCCATCACCAGTATATCGGTGGCATCTGTCATCAATTCCATCAAAGCGTCTGCCTTTACTCTGGCACGGATACGGGCATTTCTTTGTATTTCCCCGCTTTTGCCGCCATAAAAGAGATATTTTTCTCCATCTTTAATCAGCACTTGGTCACCACCACGCCCCAAAGCCAAATCTATGGCAGTTTTTGCATTCTGCATGGCTTCTGACAAAGACGAGCCGGCTACCCCAATCCCAATACTAAATGTAACAGGAATATGTTCCCCGACAGAAATTTCTTTGATTTCTTGGAATGGTTCAAATTTCTTTTCTTTGCACTTTTCCAAATTTCCTTTGGAAAGCAGAAAAATATAACGGTCTTTTTCCAATTTTTTGACAAAACCATTGTAATTGACCGCAAGTTGATGCAGTTTTCTGTCAATCAGTGCAGACAATATGGGCAAACGGTTTTCGTCAATACTATCCAGCACATCATCGTAATTGTCCAACAATATCATACCGACAACGGTTTCATCTTCTTGCAGTTTTTGTTTGAGCTGATGTTTTTCCGTATCGTCTGACATGACCAATGTCAATACCGTACCCACCGCACCGCTTTTATCCATCACATCACAATGGTCTAATGCCGCTTGATAATATCGTTCTCCCACACCAATGGTCTGCACTTCGCCGCCACCGCTTGTTTTCAAAAGTATATCAATCATTTCCTTTGCATCTTCGGGTTGTGGGAATATTTCAGCAAAATGCTGATTTGACATCATCAATTTTCCACGAATATCCAACACTGCATACGGTAAGGGCAAATTTTGCGGAATGGAAAAATTTTCCCGTAATACTGCGGTATCCAAAAATCGGTTTTGGTCTTGTGTCGGCTGTGGACGTTCCCCAAACAAATCTTTCAAAAAAGGTTGCAGCCCTACACTGACAATCACACCTACCAATGCACCTACACCTACACGCACATCAACAATCAAGCACACCACAACCAATACGACACACGCTGCAATACTCCAAATCTTTCCATTGCCTGCCTTTGTATCTTTTTCTTGTTTTTGGTTCATAATTCAGCCTCCATTGACTGTTCCGTCGTTTTCCATCGCATACAAAATATGCAATAAATCTTCTTTCCAAAGTGTATTTTCTGTTTTGAGCAATGTTGCTCTGATTGCGGATATCGCTTTTCTGTCCAGCAGTTCTTTGGAAATGCCTAACCGTTTCGCCATCAAAAACAATGCAATCTCCATATCAGCCAATATTTCCGCTTGCTCCGATTTTGATACATTTTGATGCATACCTGTAAAAAAATCGGAAAGCAACGCCAACATCTGACATTGTAATTGTTCTGTCATGCGAATATTTGTTGCCACATCGAATGTATGCTCCGACATGGTATCGCCTCCTTTTTTGTTCAATGCATATTGCGATGATATAGTATAGCATAAAACATCTGATTTCTCAACTGTTTTGTCATGCAACAAAAAACCCTGCAAATTTCTTGCAAGGCTTTGTTGTCAGAATATGCTGTTTTTACAGTTCAATCACTTCTGCTTTTTCCACTGCATCGGCAATGTGTTGGTCTAAATCCGTCAATTTTTTCTCGATACGTTCAATCACGTGCAGACGAGGCTTGATTTGCGGGTGTTTTGCCACAAATATGGTGCAACAATCTTCATAAGGACGAATGGAAATATCGTATGTCCCGATTTTTGTACCAATGTCAATGATTTCCTGTTTGTCCATACCTGCCAAAGGACGCAATACAGGCATATTACAAACGGCATTGATGGCATAAATGCCCTGCATGGTCTGGCTTGCCACCTGTCCCACACTTTCACCTGTAATCAAGCTCCATGCACCGTCCTTGACAGCAATCTGTTCTGCGGCACGCATCATGGCACGTTTCAAATGAATGGTCAATTTATCATGCGGTACATTTTCCAACAAATACAACTGCAAATCTGTAAATGGCACAACATACAATTTGAAAGAGCCTGTAAAATCCGCAATCCGTTTTGCCAAATCAATGACTTTCTGTTTTGCCCATTCGCTGGTGTATGGAGGACTATGGAAATACACACCTTCCACTTCCACACCACGTTTTGCCATCATCCAAGTTGCCACAGGACTATCAATCCCGCCGGAGAGCAAAGAAACTCCTTTTCCGGAACTGCCGTATGGCAAACCGCCATATGTTTTGATGACTTTGGAATACAGATAAATGCGGTTTCTGACTTCCACATACAATACCACATCAGGTGTTTTGACATTGACTTTCATGTTTGGCATATTATCCAAAATATATTCGCCCACATCTTCGCAAATCTGCTGAGAACGTGCCTCAAAACCTTTGTTGGAACGTCTTGCATTGACTTTGAATGTCATGGGCTTGTCGCCATACATTTCCTGCATATGTGCCAAAGCATCTTTTTTCAATGTTTCCAATGACATTTCGTCCAATTTCAAACCGGGGCAAAGTCCCACCAAACCAAATATCGGTTCTACTCTTGGAATGACCGTATCATAATCCATTTCTCCGCCACGGTCCTCCACAATCAAACGTCCCGGTTCTCTTACCACATAATAATGCCCCACAGGGTCTAAATTTCTTCTGATTGCCAATATCAAACGGTTGATAAAAATATATTGATTATCCCCACGCATGGCAACTTCGCCAAATTTGACAAGCAATACCTTTTCTGCCATACTGTTTCTCCTTTCTGTTATCTTGGTCTGTTCATTCTGCGTAAAAACGGCACAGTTTCTTTCAATACCTGCAAACATTCTTTTGCTTCTTCCACCGTATTGTAACGACAGAAACTAAAACGGACTGCACCTTCGATTTCCTCAAACGGCAACCCCATCGCCGTCAAAACAGGACTGCCAATTTTCTTTCTGCTGTCACAGGCAGAACCCGCAGAAACAAAAATGCCTTTGCTTTCCAAACTGTGTAACAATACTTCGCTACGCACACCTTTGAATGTCACATTCAATACATAAGGACTTGCCTGTTCCAAATCGTCACCGTTTAACTGTGTGTCAGGCATTTCCAAAATACCGTCCAGCAATGTTTTTTTGACTTCTTGGATATGTGCAAGATTTTGTTGCATACCGGAAAAAGCAATTTCTGCCGCAACACCCAACGCCGCAACACCTGCACCGTTTTCTGTGCCTGCACGCTGTCCCTTTTGTTGTCCGCCACCCAAAAGCAAGGGGCGTACTTTCAGACCTTTTCGCATATACAACATTCCCACGCCTTTTGGCCCATGGATTTTGTGTCCGCTCATGGTGAGCAAATCCACTTTCATTTTCTGCACATCAATGGGGTATTTCCCAAATGCCTGTACGGCATCTATATGAAACAATGTGTTTGGATTCTTTTGTTTCACCAGTTTCCCAATGGCTTCGGCATCTTGTATCGTACCTGTCTCATTGTTTACCAATATCACACTGACCAGTATGGTATCGGGACGAATGGCTTGTTCCAATTCTTCCAAAGAAATATAGCCTTTTTCGTCCACAGAAAGCCATGTCACATCATATCCTTTTTCCTGCAATGCTTTCATGGGATTGGTGACCGCAGGGTGTTCTATTTTTGTGGTAATCAAGTGTTTGCCTGCTCTGGCATACCCTTCTGCCGTACCATAAATTGCCCAGTTGTCGCCTTCCGTACCACCACTGGTGAAAAAGATTTCTTCTTCTTTGGCACGAATGCCATTTGCCAATATATTTGCCGCTTTACGGATTTCTTTTTCCACTTCCAGCCCCATCACACTCACAGATGCGGGATTGCCGAAGTTTTCGCAAAGCATATATGTCATTTTTTCCGCCACTTCCGGTAATGCTCTTGTGGTTGCCGCATTATCAAAATAAATCATCACACTACCTCCTTTAACCCAATTCATACAACAACAATGCAACCGTTGTCATGCCTGCTGTTTCTGTACGCAAAATCCGTTTGCCCAATGTCACAGGCAATACGCCTTGTTGTTGTGCCTGTTGTATTTCTGCTTCCGAAAAGCCGCCTTCCGGCCCAATGAACACGCCCACTTGTGTACCGGAAAAATCATGCACAAACCGACGAATCCCCCGTTCGGTTTCTTTTTCATAAGGAATGATAGCACCATCAAGTGTGCTTGCCTGTGCAACCGCCTCTGCAAATGTCAGCACTTTTTCACCGATTTGGGGAATGATGCCACGTCCGCTTTGTTTTGCCGCTGCCTCTGCGATTTTCTGCCAACGTTCTATTTTTTTTGCCTCTTTTTTATCCAATTTCACAATGGCACGTTCTGTGGAAACAGGCACAATTTTTTCAATACCCAATTCCACACATTTTTGAATAATCCATTCCATTTTATCGCCCTTGGGCAAGCCTTGATACAATGTGATTTTTGTTTGCGGCTCTACATCGGAAACTGCTTTTGATACCACTTCCGTCACCACACCATCGGCAAATGCCGTAATACGGCACACATAATCCATACCCAAACCATCGCATACTGTCAGCATATCCCCCTCTTTTGCACGCAATACGGTTTTGATGTGTTTTGCGTCCTCACCGGTCAATATGATTTGATTTTCTTTGATTTGTTGGGGTGTTACAAAAAATTTCGGCATTTCTTATCCCTCATATCTTGCTGCGATTGCCACCCAGCTTGTTTTTTCTTTGATTTGCAATACGGTAAATCCTGTTTCTTCCAAGGCGTGCAGAACATCTTCTTTACGTTCTGTAATGATACCACTGCAAAGGAAGATACCGCCGTCTTTGATGTAATCGGGCACTTGTTTTGTCAATGCAATGATGACATCGGCAACAATATTTGCCACAACCAAATCGTATTGTTTGCCACTGTATGCCTGTTGTAATATTTCGTCCTCTAAAATATTGCCTGCTCTGACATGATATGTTTCACGGGGAATATCATTTCTGTCGCTGTTTTCATAGGCAATCTGTATGGCATTGGGGTCAATATCCACCGCATCTGCCTCTTTTGCCTCCAACAACAAAGATGCAATGGATAAAATCCCACTGCCACAACCGATATCCAGCACCATATCGTCTTTTTTGACATAACTTTCTATCAATTCCATGCAAAGTTGTGTGGTTTCGTGTGTACCTGTCCCAAAAATATGACCGGGGTCAATTTTCAACACAATTTTATCTGTTTGTGCAGGCAATTCCTCCCAAGAAGGTTTAATCATGATTTTTTCGCCCACAGGGAAAGGCTTAAAATATTTTTTCCAGTTATTTGCCCAATCTTCTTCTGCCACATTTTTCAGTGTCAATGCCAAAGAACCCAAGTCCAACTCTTTTTCTGTTTCTTTGACTGCCTGCAAAGCCCCTTTGATTTGAGAAAGCTGTTCTCTGCCATACAAATTATCTCTCAAAAAGAATGTAATCCCTGTGATTTGTTCCTGTTTTTCTTCCACCAATTCGTCTGCCACATAATCCCAATCTCTGTTGGGGTTTTCCAAAAACTCCGTAAAATCATCTGCATCATGTATCATCAACCCTGTCAGCCCGCATTGATACAACACGCCTTCCACAGGTTCCAAACCGATTTGGGAAGTTTCCACAAACACTTCTAACCATTCCATACACTGCCGCCTCCTTTTTCTTTGTGCCACCATCTAAAAATTTCATAAACATTCAAATAGAAGAATACTCTGAGTATCAAAGTATTCTTCTACGATTATTTTTTATATGATGTTTCATCTGTTTCGTACAATCGGCAAACTTCCCGATAGCTTTCGGGTGTACCAATGTCATAACATTCCCCTGCAAATTTATATGCATAGACATCTTTTCTGCGATACAACCATGCGGGGAAATTTCCCGGTGCATCTGGGTTATTGCCTGCGTCCAAATATTCTTTGAACAAAGGCACTGTTTCCTTTTGATACAAATATGTTGCAAACACAGCTGTATTGGATTTTGGATTTTTTGGTTTTTCTTCAATATCCAGCACTTTGTTGTTTTCGTCCAACAATGCAATCCCAAACTGTGGAAGCATGGATTGGTCTTGCCATTCTTTGACACAGACACAATCGTGGTTTTTTTCTCTATAAAATTTCACATAATCCTGCAAAGAATAAGTAAAGAAATTATCCCCTGCAATAATCAGCAATTCATCATCAATCTGCATTTGTGCAATCACAAACCCAATATCCCCCACAGCCCCTTTTTTGTTTTCGTCACTGGTTGTGCCATCGTCCAGCACAGTGATGGGGATTTGAGAGGGTGCTGTCTTTGCCCATTGTGTAAAATCATCGGCAAAACGGCTATTGGTTACCACATAAATGGCATCAATCTGTGCAATGGTGTTGAGCTGTTCCACAATATAATCAATAATGGGTTTTTTGTTAATGGGAAGCAACGCCTTTGGTGTATTTATGGTCAAAGGATACAGGCGGGTGGCATACCCTGCCGCCAATATAATTGCTTTCATAAAAATATCACTCCTTCTTCTGTTCAGAAGTGTTGCTGTTCACCAAACATGGTATCACAAAGTGCCTGCATTTGTTTTGGCAAAGGGGCTTTCATTTCTTTGCCGTATAAATAGGCAAGGAAGCCCTCTTTTTCTTTCCAAACAATTCTTTGTGCGTGCAAACATTGATTGGATATTGCAAATTTGCCTTTTAACGCCGTATTTGCTGCGGCATCACCATATTTTCTGTCCCCCAGTACAGGGTGTCCGATTGCTTGCAAATGTGCACGAATTTGGTGTGTTTTTCCTGTAATCAGCTGTAATTCCAACAACGTCATGTCTGCGGTGTTTGCCACAGGGCGGTATTTTGTCAATGCTTTGCGGTATCCTGCTTTTTCGGTTGTGCTGGTACGCACTTGGTTGCGGCTTTCGTCTTTGGACAAATACAAATCAATCTCACCTGCTTGGTCAATCACACCCGAAACCAATGTCAGATAGTATTTTTCCAGATGCTTGTTTTTGATTGCGGCATTGACTGCTTGTACTGCACGCAATGTTTTGCCCGCAATCACAATGCCGCTTGTGTTTCTGTCCAAGCGATTGCATACCGCAGGAGTAAATGTACTTTGTGCATCAGGGGTGTATTGTCCCTTTTCATGCAAATAGTACAAGATTTGGTCTACCAGCGTTTCTCTGTCCGTTGCAGTTTCTGGGTGTGTTAAAAGCCCTGCGGGTTTGGCTACCACAAGCAAATCATCATCTTCGTACACAATGCCGAAATGTCTTTTTGCCACAGGCACTTCTTTTTGCTCCATAAAATCCTGCATGGTTTCTTCTGCCAGATACAGTTGGAGGGTATCCCCCTCCAACAACAGCTCGCCGCCCTCTGCTTTTTTGCCGTTGCGTTTAATCCGCTTTTTGCGGAGCATTTTATATACAAAGCTTTTGGGGGCTTTGTTGAAATATTTCATCAAATATTTATCCAGTCTTTGATTTTGTTCGTTTTGTGTAATTTTGATTTCTTTCAAAGTCCGTATGCTCCTTTTAGTTGTGTATCCAAGACAGATACGCACTCATAAAGTTATCAATCGCACCGTCCATCACTGCATTGACATTGCCTGTTTCTTCGCCGGTACGATGGTCTTTTACCATAGTGTAAGGCATAAATACATAAGAACGAATTTGGCTGCCCCAGCCAATTTCTTTGACATCGCCACGAATTTCTGCCAATTTTTGCATTTGTTCTTCAATTTTCAATGCCAGCAATTTACTTTTGAGCATTTTGAATGCACGTTCTTTGTTGCTAAATTGACTTCTTTCGTCCTGACACTGTACCACAATCCCTGTGGGAAAGTGTGTGATACGAATTGCAGAAGATGTTTTGTTGACGTGCTGTCCACCCGCACCGCTGGCACGGTAAGTGTCAATACGAATGTCATCTGCTTTGACTTCGATTTCATTGTCATTTTCAATTTCAGGCATGACATCACAAGAGGCAAAAGAAGTGTGTCGTCTGCCGGAGCTGTCAAATGGTGACACACGTACCAAACGATGGATACCTTTTTCAGATTTCAGATACCCATACGCATTTTCGCCGTTGACCTGTATGGTCACAGACTTCAAGCCTGCCTCATCGCCGTCCAACATATCCAAAATTTCCACTTCGAAGCCTGCTTTTGCCGCCCATTTGGTATACATACGAAACATCATATTTGTCCAGTCACAAGCCTCTGTGCCGCCTGTACCTGCGTGCAACGTCACAATGGCATTGTTGCGGTCATATTCGCCGTCCAACATGGTTGCCACGTGCAACTGTTCATATGCTTCCAAAAAGTTGTCATTCATTTCTTTGACTTCTTCATACACACTTTCGTCCTGTTCTTCGATACCCATTTCAATCAATGTCAAAATGTCCTCGTAAGTTGTCACAAGACCTTCATATGTTTCCACTTTGGTTTTCAAAGCTTTCAACTGTTGTAATGTTTTTTGGCTTTTCTGCATATCGTTCCAAAATTCCGGGTCAGCAGAAAGCTCTTCCAATTCGGCTATCTTTTCTTTCGCACCAGCGACGTCAAAGTGAAGCCCCCATTTCCTCTAATTTTTCATCGTAGGCAGATAAGCCCAAACGAATTTGTTCTAATTCGAACATCAAAAATCAACTCCTTCATATATGGATATTTTTTTGTTTGTATCTTTTCGGCAAAACATGGCAAATCCATGTTTTGCCGTCCAGTTTATCATGATACTATGCCATTATGCATTTCTGCCACAGCATTGTTTGTATTTTTTGCCGCTACCACAAGGGCAAAGGTCATTTCTGCCGATTTTTTCTTCACTTCTTGTTTTTGGCTTTTTGACAGAGCTGTCATCTCTGTTTGTAAACATAGGCTGTTGTACTTCTTCTCTGGTTGCCTCTGTTTCGATACGCACACGATACAGTATTTTTAATGTATCTTCTTGGATATGGTTGCTCATCTCTTCAAACATATCGTATGCCGCAAATTTGTATTCAATCAATGGGTCACGCTGTGCATATGCGTGCAAGCCAATGCCTTGACGCATTTGGTCCATATCATCAATATGGTCCATCCATTTTTGGTCGATGGCACGCAACATGACAACTCGTTCCAGTTCTCTCATGCGTTCCGGTTCGCCGATTTCTTTTTCTTTCATTTCATACAACTGCACACCCAGTTTTTTGAGATTTTCTTTCATTTTCTCTTTTGTCATTTTGGACAAAGCGTCTTCTTTGATATTGATTTTGCCCACAGGAATGACAGCAGAGAATGTTTCGCTCAATGCGTTCATATCCCATTCTTCTGGCAGTTGTTCTTCACTGATGTGTGCATCTACAATACGGTCGATGGTCTGTGCAATCATATTCATGATACTGTCACGCAGGTTTTCTCCATACAATACACGTTTTCTTTCGCCATAAATGACTTCACGCTGTTCATTCATGACTTGGTCATATTCCAGCAAATGTTTACGAATGGCAAAGTTGTTGCCTTCCACTTTTTTCTGTGCATTTTCGATGGCTTTTGTCAACATACCCGCCTCGATGGGTTCGTCCTCGCTCATGCCCATGGCATCAACCAATTTCATGGTTTTTTCAGAGCCAAACAAACGCATCAAATCGTCTTCCAAAGAAATATAAAATCTGGATTCACCGGGGTCACCCTGACGACCTGCACGACCACGCAACTGGTTGTCAATACGTCTGGATTCATGGCGTTCTGTACCGATGATTTTCAAACCGCCCAATTCCGGCACACCATCGCCCAATTTGATATCCGTACCACGACCGGCCATGTTTGTGGCAATGGTCACTGCACCTTTTTGCCCTGCCAGTGCAACAATTTCCGCTTCCTGTGCGTGATATTTCGCATTCAACACTTGGTGTTTGATACCCTCTCTTTTGAGCATTTTGCTCAATTCTTCGGATTTGTCAATGGTTACGGTACCAACCAAAACCGGTTGCCCTTTTTCATAAGCTTGTGCAATATCTTTTACCACTGCACGGAATTTTCCTGCTTCTGTGCGGTATACCAAATCTTGTTTATCAATTCTGGCAACGGGTTTGTTTGTGGGGATTTCCACAACGTCCATACCATAAATGTTACGGAATTCATCTTCTTCTGTTTTCGCTGTACCGGTCATACCGCATTTCTTTTTATATTTATTGAAATAGTTCTGGAATGTGATGGTAGCCAGTGTTTTGCTTTCTCTTTTTACCTGTACGTTTTCTTTTGCCTCAATGGCTTGGTGCAAGCCATCGGAATATCTTCTGCCGGGCATCATACGACCGGTAAATTCGTCAACAATGACAATTTCGCCTTCATTTACCACATAATCTTTATCCAAATGCATATTATAGTTTGCTTTCAATGCATTGTTGATATGGTGTTGCAATTCCAAGTTGTCCGGGTCGGACAAATTGTCCACAGAGAAGAATTTTTCTGCTTTTGCAACCCCTTCTTGTGTCAGCACAACACTTTTTGCTTTTTCATCTATGATGTAGTCGCCTTCTTCTTTGAGTTCTTCTTTCATCAAAGGATTCATAGCGTCATCTTCATTCAAAATACGACCTTTTTTCAACTGTTTGACAAACAAATCTGCCACACGGTACAAGTCTGTGGATTTGGAACCGCTGCCGGAAATAATCAAGGGGGTTCTTGCTTCGTCAATCAATACGGAGTCCACTTCGTCGATGATGGCAAAGTGCAAATCTCTTTGTACCATGCTTTCTTTGCGTACCACCATGTTATCACGCAAATAGTCAAAGCCAAATTCATTGTTTGTACCATATGTGACATCACAGGCATATGCCGCACGACGTTCATTGTTATCCATATCATTCAAAATAACGCCAACGGTCATACCCAAAGCTTCAAATACAGGGCTTACCCATTCGCTGTCACGTTGTGCCAGATAGTCATTGACTGTAACAACGTGTACGCCTTTGCCCTCCAAAGCATTCAAATATGCGGAAAGGGTTGCCACCAATGTTTTCCCTTCACCGGTTCTCATTTCGGCAATACGTCCTTGGTGCATGACAATACCACCCATCAACTGCACAGGAAAGTGACGCATATCCAAAACGTGTGGACGAGATGCGGTTTCTCTGACAACTGCATATGCTTCGGGCAAAATATCGTCCAATGTTTCCCCTTTTTGCAAACGCTCCTTAAATTCTTGTGTTTTTGCTTTCAACTCTTCGTTTGAAAGCTTTTCATATTCCGGGCCCAGTGCTTCAATCTTTTGTACAATCGGTTTGATTTTTTTAATCTCTTTTTCACTGTAATTCCCAAATATTTTTTCCAACAAACCCATTTGGTTCACCTCATCTTGATTTTCTTTCTATTGCCGTATTCTCTCAAACGGTCAATGTTTGCATTGTTATAGTTTAACAGAAAAACAGTATGTCACGCAAGCATAAAATCATGAAAACGCCTGTCTTTACAAAACTGTAAGGATTTTGTAATATAGCACATTCAATCTGCCACTTTGCGAATATCGTCCATATGCCCCAGTACCATCAAATGTTCTTCTTTTGCAAACACATAATCTGCATTTGGCAACGGCATCACTTCATCGCCTTGCTTGACAGCAACGATATTCAAATGATATTTTGCACGAAAGTTCACATCAATGACTGTTTTTCCAATCCAGCTTTGCAACGGCTGTATTTCGGCAATATAATAATTTTCCGCAAACGGAATCAAATCAAAAATATTGTCCAAATTGACAGCCAATGCCAACTGCTCTGCCACATTTTTTTCCGGATAAATCACTTCATCTGCACCGATACGTTTCAAAAATTTTGCCTGTATATCCTCATCTGCTTTTGCGAACACTTTTTTTGCTCCCAATTCTTTCAGGAAACTGGTGATTTGCAAACTGTTTTTGAAATTCGTTCCCATACATACAAAACAGGCATCAAACAAATTGATTCCAAAAGAATGTAATACATCAGGGTTTGTACAATCTCCAATTCTTGCACTCACACCCCAGGACAGCACATCTTCCACCGCAGACGCATCTTTGTCCACAACCATGATTTCACAATCATTCTCTGCCAAACATTTGCATAGATGGTGTCCAAAAGAACCCATACCCACAATCAAAAAGGATTTCATATTTTTCGTTCCTTTCCTTTATCGTTTATCCAATCGTAATCTTTTCCACCGGTAATGTCACAGGAGGCGGTGCTTTTCGTTCCAGCAAGGCAACCGCAAACGAAATACTGCCCACTCTGCCACAATACATCAAAAAGATAATGATACATTGTGACAAAGGCACCAAATCTCTGGTAATGCCTGTGGTAATGCCCACTGTTCCCATCGCAGAAAATGCTTCAAACAACACATCTGTCATGGAAATATTCTGCACAAAACAAATTGCCAAGCTCCCCATCAATATAAATGTCAAATTGACAAAAAACACATAAATTGCTTTTTGCAATTCTTCATGTCCCAATCTCCTGCCAAAGATATTCGCACCTTTTTCATGACGCACACCCGCCAGTGTATACATCAATATGACAACAAATGTTGTGGTTTTGATACCCCCTGCCGTAGAACCCGGACTACCGCCAATAAACATCAACAGCATCATCAACAACTGACTGCCCCCTGTCATGGCGGCAATATCCACGGTATTAAATCCCGCAGTCCTTGCTGTACAGGATTGAAACAACGATGTCAATATCTTTTCTTTGGTATCCATACCCACAGCCAAATTATGACGCTCCATCAAGAACCACAGCAAGCCACCTCCAAATGTCAACACAAAAGAGGTACTTAACACAATTTTTGTCTGCAAGCGATAACGATGAAACCGCCATTTTTTTTGCAAAATATCGTCCCAAACCAAAAAACCAAGCCCGCCAATGGTAATCAATGCCATGATGGTGATATTCACCCATGCATCACCTGCATAGTCCACAATCGAGCGATATTCGCCGAACAAATCAAACCCTGCATTGCAAAATGCCGAAATGGAATGGAACACACTAAAATACAGCCCCTTTTTCCAGCCAAACTGCGGGACAAACCGTACTGCCAATAACATAGCACCACAGGCTTCAAAAAGCAATGTCCCCCGCAATATTTTTCTGGTCAATCGCACAATGCCGCCAATTTGTGTCGAGTTAATGCTTTCTACCATCACTTCCCGATGACGCAAGCCAATTCTTTTACGCATCAAAAGCAAAAAACTCAGCGATATGGTCATAAATCCCATACCACCAATTTGTATCAAAAGCAATATCACAATTTGTCCAAACAGCGTCCAGTGTGTACCGGTATCCTGCACCACAAGCCCCGTCACGCAAGAGGCGGAAACTGCCGTAAACAATGCGTCCAATACGGTTGTTGTACCGCTTTTGGTGGATATGGGCAAAAGCAAAAGCAATGTGCCGATTAAAATTACACAAAAATACCCCAATGCTACAATTTGTAAATTGGAAAGTTTCATACGGGAACGAACCACATTGTCACCCTCTTTATTGTTATTTTGATGTTTTTTCTTGTATCAGTTTCTGTTTGGTATCTTCTTTTGCCAATGCACGCAATGCCGCTAAAAAGGCATCTGCTGCCTCTGCCTCTTTTGTACCATACGTTTGGTTTAATTCGTATTCCAGCGGCAGCCATGTATCCAACGGGGACTCATTATGTTGAATGACTGCCTCCAATTTATCCAAAGCTTTATATATCTTTGCTTCTTTGGTTTGCTGTGCCTCCATTTCCAAAAACAACGCTTTCCAATCGTCACATAAATCTTTCGATAATGTGTCCAACAAATCAAATACCGCCATTTCCTCTTTTTGGCTGTCATGTTGTGTTTTCCAAAAAGCGGGAATATCTCCCGTTATACTTTCCCCCAAATCATGCAATATACACATCTGTATGATTTTATAAAAATCCACATCGGAAACTTCATGCACCAGCATCATTGCCATCAAAGACACACGCCAACTATGCTCTGCCACACTTTCCTGTCGTCTTTTGCTCGTGGTGCAGTGTCTGGTATTGTCTTTCAAACGTTCTGCAATATGCAAAAAATCCATCATTTGTTTTGGTGTCATGTTGTCTGCTCCTTTTTCACAGCCTTGTTCCAACAGCGGTAGCACATAGGCTCATAACTTTCATTCCCACCCAAAAAAATCTGTTCTCCATCTACCACCACTTTCCCATTTTCATCTATTCTTGCATTGACAATGGCTTTGTTGCCGCAGCTGCAAACGGTTTTCAATTCGGAAATGGAGTCTGCCAATTCAAACAATCGTATACTGCCTGCAAATGCTTTTGTGCGGAAATCTGTACGCAATCCATAACAAAACACAGGCACATGATACAAATCCACAATATCACGCAACTGCTCAATCTGCTGCATGGTAAAAAATTGTGCTTCGTCTGCAATAATCACATCATAAAATTCCCGTTCTCTTTCTTGGAACACTTGCAAAATATTCAAATCTGCCGCAATCGGTTCTGCATCTGCTGTCAAACCAACGCGACTTTTGACAATTGCCTTGCCATCTCTGTTGTCAATGGCAGGTTTCAACAACCATACGTGCATACCTTTTTCTTCATAATTGAACTTTGTAATCAACGCCTGTGCTGACTTGGAACTTCCCATTGCACCATAACGAAAATATAACTTTGCCACATAAAGTCCCCCTTTTCTCAAATATTTTTATCATACCACAAAATATACATTCTGACGAGTGAAAAACCAATATCTGTTTACAACCATTTCCAATTTATGATACACTGAAAAAAACAGGAAAGGAAGCGAGTGACAAATGAAATGCCCCTATTGCAACGCAGAAATGATGACAGGTATTTTGAAGTCCGGTCGGTACATACAATTTCAGGAAATTGAAAACGGTAAGAAAAAAGAGGAATATTTGGTTGCCAAAAGTTATATGAGCGGTGCCAAAATGGAGGGGGCACTTTGTCCGCAATGCAAAAAAATCATTGTAGATATCGCCCTTGTCGAACAGCCACCCACAAGATAGGCAAAAAAGAGGAGAACACTTGGTTCTCCTCTTTTTTTATGGATTTTGCATCATTGCAATGCTGTATATTTCTTTGTCAGATAAATGGTAATGGTTGTATAAACCGCTGTGAAAATCACACACCATATTATGCCCATGATACACAGTGTCCTAAAATTGGAAAACAGTTGTTGTGCCAATTCGATTCCGTTCGGAATATACATTATATCTTCTTCCAATACCAATCCAAGTGCATCTTGTGTTGCAAATGATACCAAGTTCAAAATTTTATTTTCCACAAAAGAAATCACAAAAAACAGCACCAATGCAATGATACGATTGCCTTTGCGGAAACAGGGCAGATATGCAATACAAATGGAAATATAAATCATAGAAATCAATTCCAAAACAGCCAATAAACAAAGTATCAAAAACAATACAATATTGAGTATAATTTCTTGTTCCGAAAAAATGGTTTTGACAAGTTCCCATGTACGCATAATGCCCACATCAGGATTGACTGCACTATATAAAATACTGAAACAAAGCAACCCACACACCACAAAGACACCCGTACCCCAAATCATGGCAGAAGCCATTTTGCCAAGCACCAATTTTGTTGTGGATATGGGCAGTGTAAATGTCAAATACCCTTCTCTGCCATACATACTGCGGTCATACCGTATGGCTGTGTTGATGCCATACATCAATGCCAAAACCGCAACCGATACCCCGCACGCCATCACCAGAAATACCCATGTAGATGTCACCCAGTCTGCTACCGTGGATTCATATACCACCATTTTCCCATTGATGACTGTGCCGATACAAAACAAAAATGCAATCGCAAAACATACACCATATAACAAAGCATTTGCCCGCAATTCATGTTTTACAACTTTTCCAAACATTAACGATACACCTCCCGAAAATATTGGTCCATAGACATACCCGTTTCCTCACGCAAAATATCCACCTGCTCATTGATAAACACACGACCTTGTTTCAAAAATACCACACGGTCAAAAATCTGTTCTGTATCATGCACCAAATGGGTGGACAACAACACCGAGCTGTCTTCTGTGTATTGGTTTAATATGGTTGTCAAAATATAATCTCTTGTGGAGGGGTCAATGCCGCCCATTGGTTCGTCCAGCACAAACAAACGTGCCTTTCTGCTCATCACAAACACCAACTGCAATTTTTCCTGCATACCTTTTGACATACTGCCAATTTTTTGTTTGGCATCTAATTGCAAATCGATTGCCATTTCCATGGCTTTTTTCTCATCAAAATCTTTGTAAAAATCCCGAAACATGGTGATTGCACTGCGAATGGTTTCACTTTTTCGAAAATACGTCTGGTCAGGTAAAAAAGATACCAATGACTTTGTCTGTATGCCGACAGGGTTGCCATCAATACACACACTGCCCTCATAGTTTGCAATCAATCCGGATATAATTTTCATCAATGTGGTTTTGCCCACACCATTTGGCCCTAACAGCCCGACAATTTCCCCTTGTTCCAATGTCAAATGCAATCCTGCCAAAGTCATTTTATTCCCATACCGATGTTCTAATTGTTTGATTTCCAATAAACTCATACCTGTTCCTCTCCCTCCTGTTGCAAGCCTTGCAAATACGATATGATTTCTGTATGTGTAAATCCGATTTTTTGCATATATGCCAAATATTTTTCTGTTTCTTCTTTGGCAAACATTGTTTTTTTCTCGGAAAGCAAGTCTGTTTGTGTGGTCAAAAACCGTCCGTTTGTACGTTCTGTATATACCAAGCCTTCCCGCTCCATCTCTGTCATGGCACGCTGCATGGTATTGGGATTGACACCAAATTCTGCTGCCAATTCTCTGACAGATGGCAATTTATCCCCCGGTTGTATCACGCCGGACAAAATGCGTATAGTCATTTCTTTGATAATTTGCAAATAAATCGGTGCATGATTTTCAAACTGCATGGTATCACCTCCTGTATGATTGTATTAAGATGCTAATACAATAATACAATTAACCGCTTTTGTCAACCATCTTTCAAAAATCTTAAACATTACACAAAAAATCCTTATAAATTAGGCATTGCAACCGGTGGTTGACAAACTTCCATGCCAAAATGGTGGCATCGCAACCGATTTTTGAGTACAATCAAGGGTACAGAAAGGAGTTTGATTTTTATGAATATGGGACAACGCATACAAGGATTGCGAAAAGAAAAAGGGATTTCACAAGAAGAACTTGCCAATGTGCTGCATATTTCCAGACAGGCAATTTCCAAATGGGAAAGTCAGCAAAGTCTACCGGATTTAGACAACATCATCGCTTTGAGTGTCTATTTTGATGTGACAACAGATTATATCTTAAAAGGGACAGAGCCACAGCCTCACACCAAAAATCAAATTGTCATCAGCAAAACACTCTATATGGTTTCTGCCGCATTATTGCTTGCCGGCTTGTTATTTACCATTTTGGATTGGTATGAACACAAATCCATGCTCTCTATTTGGATTGGCATTGCCATACAATTATGTGGCGGCATTTGTTATGGGATTGGCAACATACTTTCCCACACAAAAGCACATCTTCTCATACAATGGTGTGACACCACTTGTGCTTTGTTTGTGCCACTTGCATATCTCGTACATTTGGGATTTCGCTTGCTTTTTTCGTCTTATGCATCGCTTTTATATGATTTGGTATTTTTTCCGCTATATGCTTTATTGGCAGTTGGTTTGTATTATTTTTTCAAAAAGAAACATACAAAAAAAGCCTATATCAAATGATATAGGCTTTTTTTCAAAATGTATCTGGCAAGTGTCCACTCCAACCGGTTTGTGGCATGGTCAACAAACGGGAAATATCTTCTTTCGATATTTCAAAATCAAATACATCTAAATTGGATTGCATACGCTCTATACCGGAAGATTTCGGCAAAGGCAATACATTGTTTTCCAATGCAAAACGCAAACAAATCTGTGCCGGTGTTTTTTGATATTTTTCTGCCAATTCCAAAACCAATGGTTCTTCCAATACGGCAGTACGCCCCAATGGTCGCCATGCTTCCACCAAAATATCCTGCTGCTGGCTATATGTGACTGCGTATTGTTGGCAATATCCTACATGGTATTCCAGTTGGTTTACCATCGGTTTTACATCAGCCGCAGAAAGCAAGGGCATCAAATGATGTGGCAAGAAATTGCTGACACCAATGGCACGCAATGTTTTTTGTGCATATAATGTTTCCAATGCACGCCATGCGTCCAAATCTTTTTTCTGCCATTGGTCACGGTCTGTTTCGGGCATGGGCCAATGCAACAAACACAAATCCAAATACTCTGTACCCAAGTCTTGCAAAGAACCTTCCACACTACGCATCACACCATCATAAGACAAATCTGCACGCCATACTTTTGTTGTCAAAAACAAATCTGCCCTTGGCACGCCGCTTTCTTTGATGGCTTGTCCGATTTCTTTTTCATTTTCATACATACGAGCCGTATCCAAATGGCGGTATCCTGCGGATAATGCCATTTTTACAATATCCACTGCCGATTTTCCTGTGACCTTGTAAGTGCCATACCCAACACAAGGTATCGAAACGCCGTTTGCCAATGTAAATGTTTTCATATGGGTTCACTCCTGTTCCGTTTGATATTGTTTTGCCAATGGGATTAAATATGCTGCGGTGTTGTGTGATGGTTCATGCAACACATCTTCCAACAAATATGCCAGTGTTTCGCCGACCACCTTTCCCGCGGGTATCCCTGCCGCCATCAACTGTTTCCCATCTACGGCAAGCATTTTTAAGTTCAGACAATCTTTTTGCAAAAGGACTTGCTCCAACAACACCAATGTATCTGTAATCTCCGCCTGACATATGATTGCTTGCAGTTGCAACAGCTGTCGCATGGTATCTTCTCCCAGCTCGCCTGCCTGTTTTCGTACCGCATACAAATCTTTTGGGATTTCCTGCCACAGATAACGCAAAAATATCAAAATCTGTTTCATGGTTTGATTATCAAATTTCAATTTTTTACAAAATGCCTTTGCTTGTTCTTCGGTATGTTTTTGCAGTACCACCGTCCAAAGCAATGCCGTTTGTTTTGGCATCTGTTTGAGTTGTGGTATGATATTTTGTTGCAAAGCTGCCAGATTTTTTGCAAACAACGTATCAATATACGGCAACAAACCGCTTTCCAATAACAATGGCAACTGTTCGATATATGCTCCTTTCCACAATTTGTCCAATTCTTCGTGGATACGCTCCACACTGATTTTTTCTATCAAATATGCATTGTCCTGCAATGCGGTGTATGTTGCAGGCTCTACGGCAAAGCCAAGCTGTGACGCAAACCGTACACAACGCAACATACGCAAGCCATCTTCCTGAAAACGCTTTGCAGGCTCTCCCACACCACGAATTTGTTTATCTGCAATATCCTGTTCTCCGCCATAGGGGTCTTGCAACCCATGTTGTGGGTGATATGCCATGGCATTCATGGTAAAATCACGCCGCAACAAATCTTCTGCCAAATTGGGTGTGAAAGATACCGCATCAGGGTGTCTGCCATCGGAATATACGCCATCAATCCGATATGTGGTCACCTCATAATTGTTTTTTTCATACACCACAGTCACCGTACCATGCTGAATACCCGTATCCACCGTATGTGGAAACAACGCTTTGATTTGTTCCGGCAATGCCGATGTGGTAATGTCCCAGTCCTGCGGTTCTCTGTTTAATATAAAATCTCTCACACAGCCGCCCACAATATATGCCTCATATCCTGCTGTGTGCAGTGTCTGTAAAATCTGTAATACATTTTGGGGAATGGTTTGTTTCTTCATACAATTCCTCTTTTCCGTCTATCCTGTTATGATGAGAAAAAAGACGGGAATTTCTATTGAAAATCGCCGTCTTTTTTATGCATTATTTGTTTGCCAGATATGCATTGATGTCTTGCATCAATTTGTCAATATCCATACCATGCACCATGCTTGCTTCTTCCAATGTTTCGCCTGCGGCAGAAGGGCAACCTACACAATGCATACCATTTTGCATCAAGATTGCTCCCACACTTCTGTCCATCATCAACAATTCGCCGATTGTCATATCTTTTGTTGCCTGCATACAAAAACCTCCTTTGTTTCTTTTTTTCCATATTATTATACCCCAAATACATTGGAAAAAAAAGAGAAAATCAAAGAAAAAGGGTGATTGCCCCCTATTGCAATCACCCTTTTTCTATATTGTGAAGTTATGAACATGATTCTTATTATGGAAAGTTATAAAAGCTATACTTAGATACACTATGGTCGAGTATGCATTACAGTGCTTTGATTGCTTCCAACAATTCTTCTTTTGTCATGCCGCCAAAGCCCATTTTTTCCAATGTACGACCTGTTGTGAAATAGTCATCATCATTGTATGCAGATGCAATATGGATACAAGATTCCACAATCGGCACTTTGATACCAAACAAAGTCGCAAATTCATAGCAAGGCACCAATAAGTATGCAACGTCTTCTGTGATGTATCTTGCTTTGGAGCTGTTTGGAGAATTGTTGATTTTACCATGTGTGGTAGATGCACGGTTGAAGTCATATACAGTTTCATAATCACTTGCATACAATGCATTCATGGCTTCCAATTCGGTTCTGAGTTTGATACCCATTGCCGCACCAACGCTCAAACGTTCTTCGTCCATGCGAGCTGCTGCTTTTGCAGTTGCTGTACTGCAACAATCTTTGTAGTAGTTAAATTCACCATTGAAGTTTTCCAAAATCCCCATATTCAATGTTGTCAACAGAGGGTGACCGCCAAAGTTGATGTTTTCCAAACCTGCTGCAACTGCGTTAGGCAGAACTTCGATAGAGATAGGCAAAATATCACGCAATTCTTTTACAATCGTATCTTTGTCGCCTTCTGTCATAATGCTCATAGGCAAAAATTCTTTCAAGCCCATGATTGTGATGACACCGGGGCTTACGATACGGCACGCCCAAGGAATGGTGATTGCATCTGCAAAATTGATTTTCAAATCTGCTTTGCCTGCTTTTTTCAAAACGTTTTTCAATACCAAACCGCCATAGTTCCCGGGCATCAACAATACTGTCTGGTTGTCTTTCAAATAAGGCATCATAGATGTAAACAGTGGTTCTTGTGCAAAGGAAGGGCAAACCATGACAAAGATATTTGCAAATGCCATTGCTTCTTTGATATCTGTTGTTGCCAATGCAATGCTGGAAAAACCGGGGAAACACATTTGGCAACCATGTTCTTCTGCCAATGCTTCAATGCCGCCTTTTTCCTGAATTGCTTTGATTTGCACCGCAAATTTAGGGTCGTCATAAATACATACTTCATGTCCCAATTTTGCAAAATGATATGCAGCGGTTACGCCACCATTACCTGCACCAATAACGGTTACTTTACTCATCAAAAAAACCTCCTAACATACACTAAAAATGTTATACATACTTTATATTACAAAAAAATACTACCCAATGTTAAAATTGTAACGGTGATTAAAATCGAGCCGAAGAAATATGGCAAAATGTGTTTCAACCAACGTTCATATGGAATTTTTGCCAATGTCAATGCCCCAATCAATACCGCCTGTGTGGGGGATATGTAGTTCATGGTTTCTGCACCTGCCTGACAAGCCATAACCACAAATTCTCTGCCAATGCCCATAAAGTCAGACAATGGAGCCAAAATGGGCACGGTTGCGGTTTGCAAACCAGAGGAAGATGGAATTAAAAATGACATTGGTATATACAACAAGTAAGAAATTGCAGGGAACAATTCTGCTTTCAAAGGTTCCAGCATTTGTTCACCAAAATGCAATATGGTATCAATAATCAAGCCGTTTGTCATCACAACAGACAAGCCTTTTGCAACCCCTAACACCAGTGCAACACTCAAAATATCTTTTGCACCATATACAAACAAATTCACAATTTGTTTTTCATTGTAGGCATATACTTTCCCAATCAGAATCGCACCTACAAAGAACAACATCGTCATTTCTGTAAAGTACCAATCACCCAAAGGTGTGCTGTTGCCGATGATAGTACCCAATACAGGCACACCCAACAAGAAATTGTGGAAATCTTCAAAAATGTGGATATTGAATTTGCTGCCCCAAGGAATGATACCCAAAATCATAATCACAAACATCAAACCGAATATGGAGATAACCAATTTTCTTTTTTTGTCAAATTCAGGAACATCTGCGGAAGTATTTTTCATAAAATCTGCATTTATTTCTTCTCTCAAATCATATACAATAGATTTTTCCGGATTTTTACGCACTTTTTCCGCATAATGCATCACAAAGAAAATCGCAAATGTCAAATAAGCCAAGAATAAAATGATACGACAAACAATACCGTCGCCCAAAGAAATGCCTGCAAGGTTAGAACCAATCCCAACAGAGAACGGATTGACAATACCGCCTGCAATCCCCACTCCGGCACCCAAGAAAATGACCATAACACCTGTTACAACGTCATATCCTGCTGCCAATAATATGGGGAATATAATCGGATAAAATGCAATGGTTTCTTCTGCCATACCATATGTTGTACCACCAATGGCACAAATACACATGATAATGGGAATCATGATTTTTTCTCTGCCTTCCAAACGTTTGACAACTTTGGACAAGGCAGCATCAATGGCTTTTGTTTCAAACAATACGCCAAGGCAACCACCCAAAACCAAAACAAACAAGACAACATCAATCGCACCTTTGAAACCCTCAATGGGTGCTTTCACAACGTCCCACAAACCTTGTGTATTTGGTTCGACTGCTTGGTATGTACCAGCAATGGGAGTTCCATCTACATATTCATATTGACCGGCAGGAATGATAAAAGTCATGATTGCTACAATCGCTGTCAAAATCAATAGTGTTGTAAATGAAGTTGGCATTGTGAATTTCTTCTTTTTCATACTATCACTCTCCTTTGCTTGTGATTGTAACGTATGATTATAAGAACAAGATAAGATAAATTTGACAAAATATACAAAATTGTGTTAGAATATATACAAAAATTGTCGTATTGACAAACAGAATGATTGTCATATTCGTTATCTCATCGTTTATGCAGTCAATATAAACAGAAGATAAAAAGAAAAAATGCAGATATTATCCGAAATGTGTAATTATGCTTTTCTTTTTTTCTTCTTTCTGTATACAAAAAACATTTTAGGAAGGATATTGCTGATGATGAAGGATATTTGTCTTGTGGAAGATGAAAAAGATTTGAACCAGATGCTCAAATATTATCTGGAAAAAGCAAATTATCATGTGTATACTTGCACCAGCATACTGGAAGCACAACAATATGTCGACCTTGCCATTCCTTTATGGGTGATTGATATTATGCTGCCTGATGGAAACGGTCTGGAACTATTGAAAACCATCAAACAAAAAAATAAAGACACCATGACCATCATCATATCTGCCAAAGGTGACCGTTTTGACAGAGTTGCCGGCTTTGAAATCGGTTGTGATGATTATATTGCAAAGCCATTTTTGCCTGCTGAGCTGGTATTTCGTGTAGATAAGATTTATCCTCGCTTGAAAACACAAACTACTTGTGATATTATTGTCATTTCTCCTTATGAAATTGATTTGACCAAAAGATTGGTATTCCAAAACAAAGAAAAAATTGACATCACAAGCAGAGAATTTGATATCATTTATTATTTTATACAACATAAAGGACAAGCCATTTCCAGAGATTGTCTGCTCAATGATATTTGGGGACAGGATTATTACGGAAACGACCGTATTGTGGATAACTATATCAAAAATATCCGTCGAAAACTGCCTGAACTTGCTCTGGAAACCATTTATGGATATGGATATCGGTACAACTTATGAAAAACAAAACCATTCGTGCAAAAATCATTCTCAGTACAATTATATTCACACTTGGCGTTGCGGGTGTTTCCCTTTCTGTTGTGTATTACTGGTCTTTTTATCATTTCAGTAAAATTTTTGAGGATAGAGTCATAGATGCATACACATTTGAAAAAAAGAAAGATATGGGTATTAAAAATGAATGGATTTTAGGTGTGACCACAGACAGCATTGATATCATTCGCAGTGTGCATGGGCCAAATGTTGCCCGCACCATGGAAGAACAGGCAAAACAGCAGGAAGAACTGAGCAAATTATATAAAGCAACCATTGACAATAAGCATTTATTGTATAACATACATTTGGATACAGAAAACGGGGAAACGATATATGAATATTCTGTTATCAAAGATATTTATGCGGAAATTTTCCCAAAAATTGTGTTGAGCTTTATTGTCTTTTTGTCGTTGTTGGTTTGGTTTTCCATTCACTACACCCGTTCCATCAGCGACACATTGTACAGCGATATCCGAAAACTTCGCCTTTACACACAACAAATTACAAAAGGCAAACAAGCACCTGAAATTGTTGCAAAAACACAAGATGAGGAATTGGCATATCTGATTACAGATTTGCATGAAATGCAACAGCATTTGGAACGAGAAGCTGCCATTCGCCAATCCACATTGCAGTATATTTCTCACGAAATGAAAACACCATTGATGATTATTGAAGGGTATACCACTTCCGCACAAGACGGTATTTATCCGAAAGGTGATTTGGACAGCTCTTTGCAAACCATTTTGACACAAACAGACAGAATGAAGCGAAAAGTTGCCGATTTGCTGACCATTGTACGATTGGAGTCCTCCTCCGTACCCGATAATACCAAAGAGATTGCACTATTGCCTGCCATCAAAAGCGTCTTGCAATTATTTGAAACCAAAGAGGCAGACAAAACCATTCACATACATATTCCGCAACAGATTGCTTTTGTGTGCAGTAGAGAAAAGTTAAATATTTTATTGGAAAATTTGATTTCCAATCAAATCAAATATGCACAATCTTTGATTTCCATTTCTTATAAAATACAAGATACCAATTTGTTGCTGTATTTTTATAATGATGGACAAACCATCACACCGGAAATTCAAGATTTTATATTCCAGCCATTTGTCAAAGGCTATAATGGCGGCAGTGGCTTGGGATTGTCTATCTGTCGTACCATTTTACGGCAAAAAGATTGTGACATTCGCTGGCAACAAACAACATACGGGACATTGTTTGTGGTAGAAATCTGTGAAAAACATTGGTGCTATATCAATACATAAATATCATTTTCCCAAAATATAAAAAGCCAAAAAGTGACAGGTATCACTTTTTGGCTTTTTCTGTCCTTGGCGAGATTCGAACTCGCGGCCTTTCGCTTAGGAGGCGAATGCTCTATCCTGCTGAGCTACAAAGACAAATTCTTTTCCCTGCTCCATTACTATTTTACCATGTTGAATACACACGTCAAGTCAGATGCATAAAAAAAAATAATGAAAAAATATAGAAGTTCTTTTATCTGTATTTCCCTAGATACTTACTAGGATTTATTTTGACATGGATTGTATACAGGTGGTATAATACAAACAAACAAATTTTGAAGGAATGAGAAACATGGGTTTGATTACCATAGAATATTGTAAAACAGAGCATGGCATAAAAATCATCGGTATACAAGGCAGAACTGCCATATTGCACATTCCCGAAACCATAGAGGGAATACCGGTCACAGAAATTGCCGATTTTGCTTTTGCCATCAAAGAAGAATTGACACAAACAACCATAGAACCAACACAAGTACAACTGGATTGTATTTGTGATACCATACGCAAAAAACCGCTGGATATACAAACAGGAGAAGCATTGCAAGAGCTTTATTTGCCAAACACCATTACAAGAATCGGTGCGTATGCGTTTGGTGGTTGCAGTGCATTACAAATCATACATTTACCAAATCAACTGGATACCATATCTGACCATATGTTTGCAGGTTGTATCGCTTTGGAAAACATCGCCCTGCCCGAAACATTGACCACCATTGCAGGATATGCATTTTATGATTGCCGCAGTCTGAAAAAATTGGTTTTACCCGAAACCATAACACAAATCGGAAAATATGCTTGTTACAACTGTCGTGTACTGGAAAGCATCAACATTCCCAAAGCCGCAGAAAACTTAGGGACAGGCTTATTTTTGAACTGCGACAAGCTTAAATACATTTCCTTTGGACGTTGCAAACATATTGCAGATATGATTGCAGTATTAAATCATGAATTACATCTGACCATCACATTCGATGACAACCAAACAGCCAAGCTGTTAATTCCCGATTTTCAATACGAATACATTGAGGATACACCTGCCCGCCAATTCCATCAAGTCAATTATGGCACAGGGCATTTATTCCGCCAATGTATTGGCAATTCTGATATTGACTTTCGGCGATTTGATGAATTGTTTTATTTGACCAAGCGGGAAGATGCCGCTTTTATGGTGCTGTTTTTAACCATGTATCGTTTGGAATATCCCTATCGTCTGCAAGAAAACCGTAAAGAGGCTTATTTGCAATACTTGCAAGAGCATTTTTTGTGGGCATTTGGCTATTACACACAGCAAAATGACTTGCACACCATACGCTTATTTGCACAATGGGGATTGCTGACTACGGAAAATATAGAAACCATACTGCAAATTTCTGCCACACACAAACGGACAGAAATTACCAGCTTTTTATTGGATTATCAACAAAAACATTTGAAACCGAAACAAAAATCATTCGATTTATAACAGAAAGGAGGAACTTGCATGAATGAAGCCCATCAAAAGCTCATCTCCATCGGCAGCAACATTTTGACATCTGCACGCAATGAATTGTATGTATCCATGCGATTTTTAGATATTGCACTGAGCAAACTCAAATATGAAATGAATTTATCTTCTTTATATGTCGGCACAGATGGCGAAAAAATACTGTTTAACCCAAGATATTTGATACAACGCTATTTGTCTGACCATGTTCTGGTCAATCGTGTATATTTGCACATGATATTGCACTGTTTATTCCGCCACCCTTTCCGCCAAGGAGAACGTGACAAAGAATATTGGCATTTGGCGTGTGACATTGCAGTGGAATCTATGATTGATGCCCTGCCTTATCCCTCTGTGCGACTGGTGGTATCCGATTTACGAAATGAATGGTATGAAAAATTACACAAAGAATTGAAAGTGCTTTCTGCGGAGGGGATTTATGAGGTGTTGCAAAAGCAACAGCTTTCTTTGCAACAATTTGGTAAATTACAACTGGAATTTTGGGTAGATGACCATGTGTTTTGGGAACAAAAACAAGACGATAACGACGAACAAAACCAAGACAACCAAAACCAAAATGATAACCAAGACGACCGGCAAAATGACCAACAGGAACAGCAATGTCGGCAGGAATTGGAACAACAATGGAAAGAAATCAGCGAAAAAATGCAAACCAATCTGGAAACATTCTCACAGGAAGCAGGCGAAGAAACCGGCGACTTGCTCCAAAATTTGCAGATTGAAAACAGAGAACGGTATGATTACCATGCCTTTTTGCAAAAATTTGTCACACTGCGGGAAGATATGCAGGTAGATGATGACAGCTATGATTATATTTTTTACACATACGGCTTACAGTTATATGGCAATATGCCTTTGATTGAAGCATTGGAATATAAAGAAGTCAAAAAAATTGAAGAATTGGTCATTGCCATAGACACATCAGAATCTTGCGAAGGTGATACCGTCAAACAATTTTTGGAACAAACATACGCCATACTCATGCAAAACGAGAGTTTCTTTCACAAATTCCATATCCGCATATTACAATGCGATGTGACCATTGTAGAAGATAAAAAAATCACATCGCAACAGGAATTACAGGCATATATGGAAGATTTCACATTGAAAGGCAATGGCGGTACAGACTTCCGTCCTGTATTTGCTTATGTAGATGAACTGATAACACAAAAAGTATTTCAAAACCTCAAAGGGTTATTATATTTTACAGACGGCTGGGGTATCTTTCCTCAAAAACGCCCCTCTTACGAAACCGCATTTCTGTTTTTGGACGATGGCACATACAACGAGCGGGAAGTGCCACCTTGGGCGATGAAAGTTATATTCGGCAAAGAAGATTTACAAATCAAAGAACGTAAGGAGTAAAACGATATGAATATCAAACGGGCAAAAGAAGAAATCAAAAACGCCATACAAGCATATTTGGCAAAAAATGAATTGGGGCAATATCTCATTCCTGTGGTGCGTCAGCGTCCTTTGTTTTTGATGGGTGCCCCCGGTATCGGGAAAACTGCCATCATGGAACAGGTTGCAAGAGAATGTGGTGTCGGTCTTGTGGCATACAGCATCACACACCACACCAGACAAAGTGCCATCGGCTTACCTTTTATCAGCCATAAAGAATACGGTGGCAAAGAATATGCAGTCACAGAATATACCATGAGCGAAATCATCGCCGCTGTGTATGACAAAATCGAAGAAACCGGATTACAGGAAGGGATTTTGTTCATTGACGAAATCAACTGTGTATCCGAAACATTAGCACCTGCCATGTTGCAATTTTTGCAGGCAAAAACATTCGGCAGTCACAAAGTACCCGAAGGCTGGGTGATTGTTGCGGCAGGGAACCCACCGGAATACAACAAATCTGTGCGTGAATTTGACGTGGTGACATTGGACAGGGTGAAAAAAATAGATATCGAACCCGACTTTGAAACATGGAAAGCTTATGCTTGGAAACAAGGCTTACATGGGGCAGTATTGTCTTATTTAGAAATCAAGAAAAATCATTTCTATACTGTGGAAACCACAGTTGACGGCAAACGCTTTGTCACTGCCAGAGGTTGGGAGGATTTATCCAATGTCTTGCAGGTATACGACCAACTGGGCATTTCTGCCGATGAGGCATTGATTTATCAATATCTGCAACACAAAAAAATTGCAAAAGATTTTGCCAACTATTTGGATTTATACCGCAAATATCGTGATGATTACCATGTCGATGACATATTGGCAGGCAAATATACCACATCTGCTGTGCAAAAACTGCAAGATGCTCCTTTTGATGAGCGTTTGAGCGTTATGGGCTTATTGTTGAGCCGTTTGACCGAACATTTTACAAATGCATATCAAGCAGATTTGTTTGCAGTCACATTGCATGGCTGTTTGAAAGAATTAAAAGAACGCTACGAAAGCCCCTACTGTGCCGAAACACCATGGGAGGCATTAAATGTTGCATTGTTGGCAGAACGACAGGAAACATTTACACGCAACCAAAAAGCAGGTCTTTTGGATAAAATTCAAACCAAAACAGAGCTTTTGGTATTGCAGGCATTGGAAAATGACACCAAAGAGGCAAAACAAAACGATTTGCGTGAAAAAGCAGCCGTATTTGATTTTATCAAACAACGCTTTGCCACTGTGGTACAAGCAAGGGAATATGCCATTGCCACTGCATCTGATGCCTTGGATTGTGCATTTCGTTTCTTGGAAGAAACATTCGGTGCAGGGCAAGAAATGGTCATATTCATTACAGAGCTGACAAACAATTATTACAGCGTAAAATTCATCAGCGAAAATGGCAGTGACACCTATTACCGCTATAACAAAGAATTGCTGTTTGAAGAAAAACAACAATCCATATTGCAAGATATTGAAAAGGCAAAAGCAGAATTGGATTTGTTATTCTAATTGCACAAAAGGAGAATACAGATGGATAAAAAACATCACGATTATGAACAAGCATTTTCTATAGCGTGCGAAAAATTTGAAGAACTATGCCCCTTAGAGCAACAACCAAAATGGCTCAAATATTGTATGGCAATCCATATTCGGAAAAACCAAAACAAAAATTTTGTCATCAAATTTTTTCTAACACCCAAACCAATATTAGGGCAAACAGATGATTGGGAATATCCAGATGATGGTACTTCCCCTTTATGGGTTCGCACAGACTCCAAAACCAATGAAAAAAGTATTGTCATTTGTGGTGGCCCACCTGTGGCATCTGAAATTTTTTTCGCAGTTGAAATTGATACCCATAAAAATGTGATAACATTACAAAAATATATCCCACCAAATACATTCGATGGCAGTCAATATCAAATCAACGAACGACATATTATTGAATAAAAAAAGGAGCGATTTCGCTCCTTTTTTTATTGTTCTTCTTTTTTCTGTTGTTCTTTTTCTTTCGGTTCTTCTTCCTCATCATCTTCCCATTCGGAAGGGTCAACATCGCCAAATGCAGATTTTAAGAAACTTTCCGCATCATCAATCTGCTCCATCTGCATTTCCACAGAATTCATAACAGCTTCTACGCCTTTGACATATTTTTCAATCACAGGGTCATTTTCTGTGATTTCATTTTCTGCTTGTTCTGTTTGTGCAGGTTGTTCTTCCGGCTGTGTTTGTGCTTTTTGTGCTTCTTCTGCGTCCAATTCCTGTACATCTGCATCGTCCCAACATTCTGCTTCATCACAATCAGATGCCTGGTTTTTCATTTTTTCTTTGTATGTTTTGAAATCTTCTTTCAACTCATGTGCTTTTTCTGTCATACGGAATACTGCACTTCTTACCTTTGGCTGCATTTCATCTGCTTTATCTGCCACTTTTGTTGCCACTTCTTTCACCTTGGGTTGCAACTGTTCTGCTTTTTCTCCCATTGTTTTTGCAACACTGCCCAACACATCACCTGCTTTTTCCAATGCATTGCCCACAGCTTTGCCAATGCCGTCTTTTTCCAAGCCCATGCCATTTTGCAACACAGTCAACAGGCGTTCTGCTTCGTCCACAGTAATGATACCTTTTTCCAACATATTTAAGATTGCCAAGCGTTCTTCTTTCATATTGTATGCCTCCTTATTTGTACGGTTTGCCGTGTGTTTTGTTACAATATAATCTTTTGGTCTTTGTTGTGTTTGTCCATATGCGTATAATATTGCCTGCACAATACGCTTTGATGCATACCCGTCGCCAAAAGGATTTTTGGCTTGTGCCATTTCCTGATATGCTGTATGGTTTGTCAACAATGTTTTTGTCATCGTATAAATGGTTTGTTGGTCTGTGCCCGCCAGTTTCAATGTACCTGCTTCCACACCCTCGGGACGCTCGGTGACATTACGCAACACCAAAACCGGTTTACCCATAGACGGTACTTCCTCCTGCAAACCACCACTGTCTGTCAAGACCAAAAAAGAACGGCTCATCAAATTATGCATATCTTTCAAATCCAAAGGTTCTGTCAAATGGATACGGGGGTGGTTGCCCAATATGCGATGGACAGGTTCTGTCACTGCAGGGTTTTTATGCACTGCATACACCACTTCCACATCTGCAAATGCTTCTACAATCTGTTTGACTGCATGACAAATCTGTTCCAAAGGTTGTCCCAGATTTTCACGACGGTGTGCTGTCATGGCAATGACACGTTTGTTTTCAAAATCAATGGTATTCAACACATCTTCATGGAATGTGTATTCTTTTTCAATGGTATGTGCCAATGCATCAATGACCGTATTGCCTGTGATAAAAATACTCTCCGGATTGATATTTTCTTTCAACAAATGCTCTTTTGCCAATGCAGTGGGTGCAAAATGAAAATCGGTCAATGTTCCTGTCAAACAACGGTTCATTTCTTCCGGAAATGGTTGGTATTTATCATATGTCCGCAAACCTGCCTCCACATGACCGACTTTCACCTGATTATAATATGCTGCCAATGCTCCTGCAAATGTGGTGGAAGTATCTCCATGCACCAGCACAATGTCCGGCTGTTCTTCTGCAATCACCGCTTCCAAGCCAGTCAATGCTCTTGTGGTAATGCCTGCCAATGTCTGACGGCTTTGCATAATGTTTAAGTCATGTTTGGGGTGCAAATCAAATATTTCCAATACTTGGTCGAGCATTTCTCTATGTTGTGCCGTCACACAGACAACACTTTCAATTTGTTCTGTCTGTTCCAATTCTTTGACCAAAGGTGCCATTTTAATGGCTTCGGGACGTGTACCGAATACACTCATCACTTTGATTTTTTTCATAGTATGGTTACTCCTTGCTTTGCTTTATTTTATACGATTTTCCAATACGCCAATGCCTTCGATTTCACAAGTGACCACATCACCGGATTGCAAAAATTTTGGTGGGTCAAAGCCCATACCCACGCCTGCGGGTGTCCCCATGGCAATGATGGTGCCTGCTTGTAATGTCATACCTTGCGAAAGTTGGCTGATGACTTTTGCAATATGGTTTATCATCAGTGATGTATTGCTGTCTTGTCGCAACTGCCCATTCACAAAACTGCGAATGGCAAGTGCAGGGGGATTTGTAAATTCGTCTTTTGTCACAATACATGGGCCAATGGGTGTAAAATCATCTAAACTCTTGCCGAAATACCACTGCTTGTGTGCCGTTTGTAAATTTCTTGCACTCATATCATTGAGTATAGTATATCCAAACACCACATCAAACGCCTCTGCTTCGCTGATGTTTTTTGCATTTTTTCCAATGACCACAGCCAATTCCACTTCATAATCCAAACTGTCCACAATATCGAAATGTCCGTCAATTTCACCATCTGGCGGCACTGCCTGATTGACTCTTTTTGAAAAATAAATCGGTTGTGGACGTTCTCCGCCAAATGCCGCATCGCTAAAACGTGCTGCCTCCTGTGCATGGGCATAGTAATTGATGCCCAAACAAATCACATCTTGTTTGGGGTGTATGATTGGAGAAAGGATACGCACATCTTCTACGGGAATGCCTTGCATCAATTCTGTATTGCGTTTGAGTTTTTGCAATTTTTTCTCTGTCATATCTGCGATAAATTCTGTCATATCCTTTGCAGGGCAGCCCAAATAGTGTGCGGGTACGACTTCTGAACCATCTTGTTTCAAAATACCAACTGCTGTATGTGTACCTTGTGCATATGTCACAACTTTCATAAAACCATACCTCCTTTATACCAAACCATACACTGTATGTTTTATATGATACCATCATATCACAAAACACTTGTTTCGCAAAGTCAAAAACCATGTTTTTTACCCTGTATATTCATGTATGCATTTTATTATGCATATTTATTCCCATAAATTCACTAAAATATCATGATTATCCTCCCTCTTTATTCATAAATATACACAATATCTTCTATTTTTTGCATTTTATACTTGCAATCTTTTCAACAATGTTGTATAATTTATTTATAAATATCCACAGCCATACACACAACAGAACCGTTGACATAAAGGAGGACTTTGATGATGAAAGAAAAAATTGTATTGGCATATTCCGGTGGTTTGGATACCTCTGTTATCATTCCTTGGTTAAAAGAAAATTATGACGCCGAAGTCATTGCGGTTTGCGGTGATGTGGGACAGGGCAAAGAAACAGACGGTTTGGAACAAAAAGCATTGCAAACCGGTGCAAGCAAATTATATCTTGCCGATTTGACAGAAGAGTTTATCACAGATGCCATTTACCCTTGTATCAAAGCAAACGCTGTATATGAAGGAAAATACTTATTGGGAACTTCTATGGCACGTCCCATCATTGCCAAAAAATTGGTGGAAATCGCAAAAAAAGAGGGAGCAACCGCCATTTGTCACGGTGCTACCGGCAAGGGCAACGACCAAGTACGTTTCGAATTGACCATCAAAGCATTAGCACCCGAATTGAAAATCATTGCACCTTGGCGTTTGGATACATGGGGTATGGAAAGTCGTGAGGACGAATTGGCATATTTGGAAGCACACGGTATTCCATTTGCCGCAAAAAAAGAGGATTCTTACAGCCGTGACCGCAACATCTGGCATTTGAGCCATGAAGGTTTGGAATTGGAAGACCCCGCAAACGAACCAAACTACAAGCATCTGTTGCAAATGGGTGTCACACCCGAAGATGCCCCCGATACCCCTACCTATATCACACTGGATTTTGAAAAAGGTATCCCTGTGGCTTTGGACGGCGAAAAACTCTCTCCTGTGGCTTTGTTGACAAAATTGAATGAAGTCGGTGGCAAAAACGGTATTGGTATCACAGATATTTGTGAAAACCGTGTGGTGGGCATGAAATCCCGTGGCGTATATGAAACACCGGGCGGTACGATATTGTATTATGCCCATCGTGAACTGGAATATCTTTGCACAGACAAAAAAACACAGGCATTCAATGAAATTGCAAGCAACAAATTCACAGAATTGGTATACAGTGGGGAATGGTACACACCTTTGCGTGAAGCATTGAGCAACTATTTTGACAGCGTGAATGAAACCGTCACAGGCAGTGTCAAATTGAAATTATACAAAGGCAACATCACACCCGCAGGTGCAACTTCCCCTTACAGCTTATACAACGAATCTATGGCAAGCTTTACCACAGGCGAATTATACAACCATAAAGATGCAGACGGATTTATCAATTTGTTTGGATTGCCTTTGAAAGTGCGTGCAATGATGATGCAAAACAACAAACAATAATGCAGTTTGAGAAAGGACGATAACCATGCAAAAACTTTGGGGCGGACGTTTTACAAAATCCACAGACAGTTTCACAGACCATTTTCATTCTTCCATCGGATTTGACAGCCGTATGTATCATGAAGACATCACAGGCAGTATTGCCCATGCCACCATGCTGGGCAAACAAGGCATTATTCCGCAACCAGATGCAGATTTGATTTGCAAAACATTGCAGGAAATCCTTGCAGATATTGAAAACGGAGCTGTGACATTCGATGAAAAAGCAGAAGATATTCATATGAATATCGAAACCATATTGATTAGCCGTATTGGTGATGTGGGCAAAAAATTACATACCGGCAGAAGCCGGAATGACCAAGTGGCATTGGACACCCGTATGTATGCCAAAAAAGAAATCAAAGAAATACAACAACTCCTGAAAACACTCCTTGTGACACTCAACGATTTGGCAGCACAACACACAGAAACCATATTGCCGGGGTATACCCACTTACAACGGGCACAACCCATCACATTGGCACATCATATTTTGGCTTATGTGGAAATGTTCAAACGGGATTTTGAAAGACTGCAAGATGCTTACAAACGTACCGATGTATTGCCCTTGGGCAGTGGTGCATTGGCAACCACCACATACTCCATAGACCGTACATTTGTTGCAGAGCTGTTAGAATTCTCCGCCATTTCCGCAAACAGTATGGACGCCGTTTCCGACAGAGATTTTTGCATGGATTTATTATACGCCCTTTCCATGGTGATGATGCATTTGAGCCGTTTTTGTGAGGAAATCATATTATGGAGCAGTCACGAATTCCATTTCATAGAACTGGACGACGCATATGCCACAGGTTCTAGTATTATGCCACAGAAAAAAAATCCCGACATGGCAGAGCTGATTCGTGGCAAAACAGGACGTGTATATGGGCATTTGATGGGACTGCTCACCACCATGAAAGGTTTGCCTTTGGCATACAACAAAGATATGCAGGAGGACAAAGAAGGGGTATTCGATGCTATGGATACCATCAAAATGTGTCTGCCTGTATTCACCAACATGATGGCAACTGCCACATTCTGCAAACAACAGATGTTATCTGCGGCAAAAGGCGGATTTACCAATGCCACAGATGCCGCAGACTGGCTGGTAAAACAAGGCTTGCCATTCCGAGATGCACACGCAGTCATTGGGCAGTTGGTACTGTATTGTATCGAACACCAAACCAATTTGGACGATTTATCCCTGGAAGAATATCAAGCCATTTCCCCGATATTTACAGAGCAGGTATATGATGCCATCAGCGTCAAACAATGCGTCGATGCCAGAAATGTATGGGGCGGCCCTGCCAAAGAAGTCACAGAAAAAGCCATTGCTCAAAACAAACTCTATTTTGAAAACAATCTATAAAACAAAAAACCAAGAGAATAGATTCTCTTGGTTTTTTTATGTATCCCCCAACAACACTGCCGCCAGCACTTCTGCCAAAGGCTCCATGGCATTTCTTGCCTCTGCCTTTGTGTTGGTTTGTGCCCCCACTTCAATGAGTGTGGAACGGGGTTTCATATGTAAACTAAACCGATACGCATTCAAATAGATACGTCTTGCAAAATTGGGAAACCTTGCGTTTGCCTGCATTTGCATTTGCAAACTAAATGCCAGATTATCCTCGATATACGGATTGGATAAGCCCGGAGCCGGTATGGGATTGCCGCCTTGGTTCAGGCGACAAAGTCCATTGAAAAACATCACTTGGGCACAATCTTTCCCGTTGATATTGGTCACCAATTTTGTCCCCTCTGCCACACCATCTCTATGCATATCAATACAAACTTTGATGGAGGGGTGTTCTTCCAATATCTGCCGAATGGGTGGCTCCATGCGTTCATATGCACCGGTGATTTGCCCCTTGCCATTGACCATATCATACACCCCTTCATGATGCAACACCGAAATGCCATATTTCTGCTCTAACAATTCTTTCAGATATTCTCCCACACCACAAATGCCTTCGTCCAAACCCTTTGTCATATCGCTGTCTGCAAATGCTTCCGATGCGTGCGTATGAAATATCAACACCTGTGGCTCTTGGCTGTTTTTTTCAATGGTAAAATCTTTTGCCAATGCCTTTTGGGTATCAATATCTTCCGGCAAAAATGCCGTTCTATGGTCTACCACATAATAATTTTTTTTCAGATATGCAAAGTCTTGTATATTCTGTAATTCCTGTTCCGAAATTTTGACATCTGCAACGTCTGCCTTGGATTGCTCAAACGTAATATCTTCCATACCAAGCAAGCCCTTTTTTCCGTTTTGTTGCTTTGCTTGCGGCTCTGCAACGGCAGTCACTGCTTTTGTATCTGTCAACTCGGCTTTTGGTACTTGTCCGGGCAATATCTCTTGTAATGCAAAAACCGCTCCACCCATGGGCCAAAGTACAGGCAATGCTACCACAAATACCAGCATACCCAACAAATTGCGTCGCAATATGCGTGCTTGCTTTTCTTTTTTCCCCATTGTGTTGCCTCCTTTCGGTCTGCAATTATGATATGTTGCAAAACCGAAAAAAAGAACACAAATATATTCGGATACTTTTACACAAACATACAGATTTCGATGGGATATGCTCAAATTTTGATTTCTTTTCGATTGGCAATGCTCAGATACTCTCCCATACAACACCCCATCACAACCACTTTACAAGTAAAAAACGACCAACTGCCATCTTCATACGCCGCAACCGCACCGGACAAAAAGTCATTCACCATTTTTTTACTTTGTTCTGCCTGCTGTTTGGGGAACAAAGAAACAAAAGTTTCCAATGTTCCACAAAATGCCAATGCATTGGGCAACACCACACCACCGGTCAACAAGATACTCTGCAACTGCTTTTCAGAAAGCAAATGTCCCGCATTTCCACCGGCTTGCAACCATTCCTGTTCTGCTTGTTTGTCATCTCCCAAACAAATGAGTATTTTCTCATGCTGTTTTTGCAATGTTTCCAATGCTTCTCGCAATATCATACATATCCTCCTTTTCAAAAAAGCCATGCAAACTGCATGGCTCAAAACATTTTATTTTGTTGCTTTTACTTTAATCCAAAGTTCTGCCAATGTTTTTTTCAAAACAGGGTTGTCTACAAAAACTTCGTCCTTTTCATACCCTGCACGAGGCAAATATGCTTCGTTTTCTGCAAACAAACCACCTTCACCGCTCAATTCGTCCAAAACTTCTTGGTTGGAAGATGCATAACCGACATATTCGGAATTGCCCATAGAGGCATCATATGTCAATACATAATTGATAAATTCATGTGCCAATTTTGGATTAGGGGCATTGGCAGGAATCACCATAGCATCGCTCCAAATGTTTGTACCTTCGCTTGGCATATAGAAGCTCATATCGGGATTTTCTTCCAATATCGTGGTTGCATCACCGCTGTATACCACAGCGATATCTTTTGTGCCATTTATCATGCCGTCAATGACTTCATCTGTCACATACACAGGTTCCATGGTGTTGTTCATATCCAGCAACCATTGGTATGCTTCTTGGATTTGTGCTTCATTTTCTGTATTCATGGAGTAGCCCAATGCTTTCAATGCCATCATGAAGGAGTCACGTTCGGAGTCATAGATATAAATTTTACCTTTATAATCTGTGTTTCTCAAAATTTCATATCCTTGTTCTTCCACCACAGCAGGGTCTACATTGTTATGGTTGTAAACAATCCCAACACTGCCCCAGAAATAAGGCACAGAATATTTGTTTTGTGGGTCATAAGGCAAGTTTTTTACGCCTTCTACCACATTTGTCATATTGGGTACCAAAGACAAATCCAATTCCTGTAACATATCCTGAGAAATCATACGCTGTATCATATAATCAGAAGGCACCAATATATCATATGCATCGCCTGCCTGCAATTTTGTATACATCATTTCATTGGAGTCAAAATATTCCACAATGACTTTGACACCAAATTCTTTTTCAAAATCGCTGATAAGGGTATCCCCCATATATTCGCCCCAGTTATACAGCTTCAATGTATCAGAGCCGTATTTTTCGATAGCTCCTTCCGATGTAGCGTCACCACCGCCTCCACAGCCTGTCAACAACATTGCACTTGCCAGTGCCAAAGCAATTCCTTTTTTCATACTCTTTTTCTCCTTTTCTCTTTCATAATTGGTACTACATTAACAATCATCAACACCAGTGTAATTAACAAAATTACCAGTGTGGATAATGCATTGATAGATGGATTGATACGTTTACTCATGGTATATACCAATATAGATATATTGTTGACACCATTTCCTGTGACAAAATAAGAAATGATAAAGTCATCAAAGCTCATGGTAAATGCAATCAATGCTCCGGAAATAATACCAGGCATAATCTGTGGTACAATCACTTTTGTCAATGCCTGAAACGGTGTTGCACCCAAGTCTAGTGCTGCATCTGCCAAATTGGGGTCCAAAGAACGCAATTTCGGCGAAACAGACAGTATGACATATGGTGTACAAAACATAATATGTGCCAAAAGCAATGTCAAAAAGCCTTTTTCCACACCAATGGCACTAAAAAACATCAATAAGCCGATGGCTGTTACAATTTCCGGATTCATAATCGGTAAATTGTTGATTTGTTCCACTACATTTCTTAACACACGACGACAGCGGGAAAGACCAATCGCCGCCAATGTACCCACAATGGTTGAAACAATGGTTGCCAATATGGCAATCACAATGGTATATACAATGGCATTCATCATATTGCTGTCTGCAAACATTTTTTCATACCATCGCAGTGAAAATCCACTGAGTTTTGTCAACGAACGGGAATCATTAAATGAAAATACAATGATATACAATATAGGGAGATAAAAAAACAATGTAGTCAACCCTAATATGATTTTGGAAACCATTCTTTTCTTTTTTTCCATATGTTATTCCCCCCTTCCATTTGCCGCAGGGTCTGTATCCACTTTTTTGGTCAGATACATAGACAGCATAATGATTATTGCCATAATCAAAGAAATGGCACTACCAAAATTCCAGTCCCCGCTTGTAAGGAATTGTGTTTCGATGACATTCCCAATCAACACATATTGTCCGCCACCAAGCAATTTTGGAATGAAGAAACTGGATACTGCCGGCAAAAATACCAACGTAATCCCACTGAGTACACCCGGTAAACTCAAAGGCAATGTAATATGCAAAAAGCTCTGTATGCGATTTGCCCCCAAGTCACTTGCCGCCTCCAAAAAACTTTTATCCATTTTGGCAAGTGATGTGTGTATCTGCAAAATCATAAACGGGATAAAATTGTATACCATACCCAACACAACCGCAAATGTGGTATACATCATATGGAAGGGCCCAATGCCAAACAAACCAAGAAATTTGTTTAACAACCCATCGTCCTGCAAAATACCCACCCATGCATAGGTACGCACCAACATATTAATCCACGTAGGCAATGTAATCATCAAAATCCAAAACATTTTACTTTTTTCCGGCCCTGTTGCAATGGCATATGCAATCGGATACCCCAAAAGTACACAAACAATGGTTGTCCATATCGCAATCATAAGAGAGCGTTTCAAAACGTCCAAAAATACGGCATCGCTGAAAAAACGCCCAAAATTTTCCAATGTGAAGCGAAATGTCGTAACATCATTTCCCGCATTGGTAAATGCGTACAACAAAATCATCAACATCGGCACCACAATCATAATGGCAATCCAAAGCACATATGGATATACCATGCTACGGAATTGTCGCATGATACCATACCTCCTTTCTTATGGCTGTTTTGACATAATGTGAATATCTTCCGGTTGGAATGTCAGTCCCACTTCGTCACCGACTTTATATTGATCTGTGGTATCCACTTTATACAAATACCCCTTTGTCGCAAATGTTACATCATATACACCTGCGGTAATATGTTCCGGGTCAAAATCATATTGCACATCTGTAATTTCCACACTTTCGCCATCTTCCAAGCTCCATGCGGAGGCGTTTGCCCATGTTTTCAAATCGGTTTCCAATGCAATGGACTCCTGAATTTCATCGACTTTCTTAAAGAAATTCACTGCAAAAATTTCTTCTTCGTTTTCTTTGCTTGTCACTCGGTTTTCGTCTTTGACAATCATATTGACAGTGACAGAAGTCCCTGCATTGGTGGAAAATGTCACAGGATATGTGCCGTTTTTCTTTTCAATGGTATATTGCACTTCTTTGATGGATATAAATTCATCTTCATCTGGGTTCCAAGCCTGTGCATCTGCACGGGCAATGATGGTTGCATCGTCCAATTCATCTACGTCATCTACATCTAAATAAAAATCATTGGCAGACATTTTTTCATTTGCACTTTCGTTAAATACAGGACGGTCATCGGACACCTGCATTTTTACGGTGATGGCAGTACCGATTTTTGTTTCCACCATAGTTTCATAATGTACACCCTTAAACAATACAGATTTGACAACGCCTTTCAATTTACCCTCAGCCCTTGGCACAATATCCAAATCTTCCGGACGAATGACAACATCTACCACTTCATTTTGTGTAAAACCAAAATCCACACAATCAAACTTTCTGCCCTCAAACATGACTTTATAATCTTCCAACATCACGCCTTCAATGATGTTGCTTTCGCCGATGAAGTTTGCCACAAACTCATTGACAGGTTCATTATAAATGTCCGTAGGAGAACCGATTTGCTGAATTTCACCATCTTTCATGACCACAATCTTATCTGACATGGTCAATGCTTCTTCTTGGTCATGGGTAACAAATATGAATGTAATGCCGACTTCCTGCTGGATTTTTTTCAATTCTCTTTGCATTTCCTGACGCAATTTCAAATCCAATGCACCCAAAGGCTCGTCCAACAACAACACACTTGGCTCATTGACCAATGCTCTGGCAATGGCAACACGCTGTTGTTGTCCACCACTCATTTCTGTTACATTTTTGTCTGCGAAATCTTCCAAATTGACCAATTTCAGCATACGTTTTACTTTCTGTTCGATGATATCTTTGGGTTCTTTTTTGATTTTCAAACCAAATGCAATATTGTTATATACATTCATATGGGGAAACAATGCATATTTTTGGAATACGGTATTGATTTCCCTTTTGTAAGGCGGTACTTTACTGATTTCCTCTCCATCAAACAATACCTGCCCTTCGTTTTGTGTCAAAAAACCGCCCAATATACGAAGCAGTGTGGTTTTTCCGCAACCACTTGGCCCTAACAATGTGACAAATTCGTTTTCATAAATATCCAAATTGACACCTTTTAGCACCAATTTTCCATCAAATTCTTTGACGATATTCTTAAATTGTATCAACTTTTTCAAAGAAAATGCCTCCTCTCTCACCAATCCAATCCAATCCAATGCCATCAAAACAGCGGTGGTGTCGATACCCAAATGACTTTTGCTGTTGTTTTCTTTTCATTTTTCAAATAATGTCCATTTTTGCCGGAAAGATAAAAGGTTTCGCCTTTATGCACAATATAGCTTTCTTCCCCACATACCAATGTCACACAACCTTCTGCAACAAAACCGAACTCCTCTCCGCTATGCGGGTCCATTTCAAAAGAAATACCGCCTTGCGGCAACTCCAACAAAATCGGTTCCATTTCATTTTTCTGCGTGTTTGGCACAATCCAATGCACGGTATAATTTTCTCTTGCATCTACAAAGAAATCTTTTTTCTGAAATACGACTTTCTCCTGTTTTTCTTCTTTGAAAAACTCAGAAAGCGTACTGCCCAATGCCTCCACAATATCATTCAATGTGGCAATCGAAGGCGATGTCAAATTTCTTTCCATTTGGGACAAAAATCCCTTTGTCAATTCGCTTCTGCTGGCAAGCTCCTCCAACGTCAGCCCTTTTTGTATGCGTAATTGCTTGATTTTATGGCCAATATCCATAGAACCACCTTCCTGTGTAGCAATACTAAACTTTTGAATTATTTTTACTAAACCTCAATCATTATACCTTTTTTTTGATAAAATGCAATAGAAAATAAACAAAAAATTTGATTTATTAAACTTTTTGACAATTTGGAGAAAAATACAGGAAAATTTTGTAAAAAATTTATCGTTTTTCATCTCTGCCAATCTATTGGCTTTCTGATATGCTCCCCACCACAAAAACAATTTTGTTTTGTGATGAAAAACAAAAAAATCAGAATTGGTAAACACAATATCTTTCTTTTCTGTGATATTTTTGATATCGGATTGTCAAAAAAATATACAAAACCACCATTTTTTTCACAATAAAAAACCTTTTGACAGACAACCTTTCCTGAAAATACACAATATATCTATAAATGCAGTTTTTTGTCAATCGTTTTGAGCAAAAATATCCACCTTTTATTTCTATTTTGTCATTGACTTTGTATAATTTTTGTGTTTTAATAAAGAAAAGACAATGATTTTTTGTCAAATATCTGACACTTGATTTCTTCTTGTGTCGGAGTGTTATATTAAACTTTTATTATTTTTTACATAATAAGGAGGAATATCCAATGGTACAGTTTGCTGACAGAATGAATCTTTTGACAGGTTCCGAAATTAGAGAATTGTTGAAATTAACATCTCAACCCGACATCATTTCTTTTGCAGGTGGTATGCCCGCTCCTGAGCTGTTCCCTGTGGAAGGCGTAAAACAAGCAGCTATACAAGTGATGGACGAAGTTGGTCAGGCTGCATTGCAGTATGCTTCTACCGAAGGTTTGCCTGCATTGCGTCAGAAAATCGTAGACAGAATGAAAGCAAAAAACAACATTGATACAACACCTGACAACATCTTGATTACAAGTGGTTCCCAACAAGGTTTGGACTTCTCTGCTCGTGTATTCTTAAACCCTGGTGATGTTGTACTTTTGGAAAGCCCTTCCTACTTGGGTGCTGTAAATGCTTTCAAAGCTTGCGAACCCAATTTCATCGAAATTCCTACCGATGACCATGGTATGATTATGGAAGAATTGGAAAAAGTATTGTCTACTACCGAAAAAGTAAAAATGATTTATGTAATTCCTGACTTCCAGAACCCTACCGGTAAAACATGGTCTTTGGAAAGACGTCAGAAATTTATGGAAATCGTAAACAAATACGAAATCCCTGTTGTAGAAGACAACCCTTACGGCGAATTGCGTTTTGAAAACGAAAATATGCCCGCTTTGAAATCTTTGGATACAAAAGGTTTGGTTATCTTCTTGGGTACATTCTCCAAAATTTTGGCTCCCGGTTTGCGTATTGGCTGGGTATGTGCCGACAGCAAAATCTTGGCAAAATACAACTTCATCAAACAAGGTGCTGACTTGCAGTCTTCTTCCATCGACCAGTTGATTGCAAACAAATTCTTGGATATGTACAGCTTGGACGACCACGTTGAAAAAATCAAAGAAGTATACAGCAAAAGACGTAATGTTATGTTGAAAACAATGGAAGAAACATTCCCCAAAGAAGCAAAATTCACACATCCTGATGGTGGTTTGTTCACATGGGTTGTATTGCCTGAATACATGGACGCAAAAGTATTGGCAAAACAATGCTTGGACAAAAAAGTGGCTTATGTTCCCGGTGGCAGCTTCTTCCCGAATGGTGGCAAAGAAAACCACTTCCGCTTGAACTACTCCTGTATGCCAGAAGACAAAATTGTAGAAGGTATCACAAAAATTGCAGAAGTAATCAAAGCAAACTTGAAATAATCACAAACAAAACAAAAAGGTGTTCTATACAGAACACCTTTTTTCTATGCCCATTTTTTGACTGCTCTTCTCCATGTCACACAAGCAATGATACAAGTCAATGCACTGGCTATGGCTGGTGTCACAAAAATACCATCAACCCCCCAAAGCCTCGGAAAAATCAACAGCCCAATCACAGGAAATATGACAGAACGAAACAGCATAATCAATAAAGACTCTTTGGCTTTGTCCATCGCCGTCAAAAAAGAGCTGATAACCATATTCAACCACATGAACAAATATACCGGTGCATATAAACGCAATGCCATTTTTGTCATTGCCAATACATCACCTGTGTTTTCCTGCAAAAACAAACTTGCCAACGCTTCCGGAACACAAAGCATCACAGCCAAAAATACAAAAGATAACAATGCTGTCACCACACAACTCATACGGAAAAATGCATATGTTTTTTTGTGATTGCCTGCACCCACATTATAACTGACAGGCGGCTGCAATGCGTCCATCATACCGTATAACATGGTGGAAAGCAAACTATCCACATACACCACAATCCCATATGCCGCAACTGCAATGCCGCCACCCAAATACAACAAAAATCCATTTACAACCGTTGCCATAGAAGAACCTGCGATGTTGCTGAAAAATTCCGAACTGCCATTATAAAAAATACCGCCTATGGTTGCCCATGATACCTTTGGTTTTGTAAAACGCAATGTCAATTTTTTACGGAGAAATGGTATCATTGCAATCAAAACGCCCACACACATACTTATTGCAGAGGCAATGGCGGCAAACCGAATATCCAAACGCCATACCACCAAAAACAAAAAGTCTAACAAAATATTAAGCACTTCCACAGCAATATTCAGGTACATACTAAACATGGTTTTCCCACAAATTCGCAAATAGTTATCCACTGCAAAAAGTGGCATGATAAGCGGAAAAAAATATAAAAAACTACGGATATAGTCCCAAGCCATATCTGCCAAAACCGTATCTTTCACCAGATGGTTTATCCATACAGGTGCAAACAAAAATCCAATCACAGAAAATAGTACGCCAATTCCCAATATCATACAAAATGCTGCTGAAAAAATACGATTGGCTGTTTGTTCATCTTTTTCCCCCAATGACAACGCAATTTTGACAGAAGAACCCACTGCCACCATATCTCCCACAGCAAATAATATCATCAAAATCGGAAACCCCAAATTGACTGCCGCCAAAGCCTGACTGCCAATCAAATTGCCCACAAAAATACCATCTACCATCGTATAAATGGAAGATACCACCATCGCCAAAAGCCCCGGTACGGCACAACGGAAAAATACAGTTTTTGTTGGTAATGTTGCAAATTCTTGTTCATTCATAACGTATCATCTACACAAATATCCCCGATAAAGGAAAGGATTTCGGAGAATTTGTCAATTTCCTCCTTTGTATATCGTTCTTTGATTTTTTGTTCTATATGGTTTTGCAAATGTTGATATGCCGAGCAGGTCGCTTCTGCATAACAATCCGCATTAAAATACAAATAATATTCCCGTTTATCAGTTTCGCTCTGTTTTTTGATGATGTAACCATCTTTTTCCAACTGATTGAGCTTTTGTGTCACAGACGGACGTGCTACATGGAGCATATCTGCCAACCGAGATGGCGTATACTCTCCTTGATGTGCCATGATAATATCCAAATATAAGCTACTGTTGTAACTGAGTTTTGCATAATCGGGATTTTGATTACGCAAACGTAATTCCATAATGCCCATATCATGGAAAAACTTTGTAATGGCATCGCCAAATGGTATCATAAAAAAACCTTCTTTCAAATAGTTAGGATAATATAATTATATTATCCTAACTATTTGTTTTTGTCAATTCTTTTTACTGCAAAATATTTTTATCTATATGCAATATATACTTGACATTTTATCTGTTATATTGTATATTAAAAATAAGAAAGGAAGTGGTAGATTGAAAAATTTGAAATTAAAATCAGCTCGTGCCGCTTTGGATTTATCACAAGAACAACTTGCACAAAAGATAGGCGTTACCCGCCAAACCATTGGTATGATTGAGGCAGGGAAATATAACCCCACCATCAACCTATGTATTGCAATCTGCAAAGTATTGGGCAAAACATTGGACGATTTATTTTGGACAGAGGAATAGGAGGTTTCTATATGACTTATCAAGATGAACGTATTACACAAGCAAAACAAAAAATCGGCTCTGAAATGATGCAACTGACATTTTATGTTATTGTCATTTCTTTTTTGGTCAAAACATTGTATTTTCATTATGAACTGAAACAATGTATCGTGGAATTTTTGATTATGGTGTTGTTGCCCATTTATCAATCTATACGATGTCATCAACTGGGTGTGGTATTGTCTGCATTCCCAAAACCCACTTTGAAAAATACATTACCCTCCATTCTGACAGGCGTATTTGTGTTGGCAATTTACGCTTTCGCCATCGCACAAAAACCAGACAAAGCCTCCGGCATCACTGCAATCATTGCATTCTGTTTGGCGTTTTTTACTGCACGTTTTGGACTTTATCATTTGGAAAAACGTCGTAAAGAAAAATTGGAAAACAAATATGACGAATAAAACAAAAAGCACTTTGGAAATCCAAAGTGCTTTTTTATATATGTATTTATTCTGCTAACATTTCCTCTACTTTTTGTAACAGCAGTTTGGTTGCATCTGTTGGGCTTTCTTTTGCAAATATTGCAGAAATGACACAAATCCCATCAATGCCACTGCCTTTCAACTGCATAACATTGCTTTCATTGATACCGCCAATGGCAACCACAGGAATGGTTACTGCTTTACAAATGGCAAGCAATTCTGCATTTGTCAAAGATTGGGCATCTTTTTTGGTATCTGTATGGAATACCGCACCCACACCGATATAATCTGCACCGCTTTGTTGTGCCTTGATGGCTGTTTCCACTGTATTTGCGGAAATCCCTAATATTTTATCTTTGCCAATCAGCTCACGGACATTCTTTCCAACAATATCACTTTGTCCCATATGCACCCCATCTGCACCACAAGCCAAAGCAATCTCAATATTATCATTCACCACAAACGGCACATGATATTTTTTTGCCAGTTCTGCCAATTCTTTTGCTTCTTGCAAAAATGTTGCATGGTCTAATTCTTTTTCTCTGATTTGCAAAAATGTTGCCCCTGCCTGCAACACTTCTTCTGTGACATCTTTTAATGTTCTACCGTTGAGCCATGCACGGTCCGTGATGGCGTAAAGTTTCATATTTTCTTTTGTCGCTTTTTCCGGCAATTTCAATTCCTCCAATTTTGTTCTTTGTTGTAATGTTTGTGCATCTATCAAACTGATTTGGTCTACCAAATGGGTACGGAATGTCAATGTGCCTGCTTGTTGTGCGTCTGTTTTTTGGCAGGCAATTTCACCGCTTACCCCCATCAATGCCACAGCACAAACCGTTGCTTCCAAAATATGTTCCGGATTGCCGCCACAATATGCCCCCAACAATGCTGTCAGCATACAGCCGCTGCCTGTGATACGGGACATCATCGCATCACCATTGCGTAACGCAAAAACACGTTCTTTGGAGGCAATGATATCAATGACACCGGAAATGGCAACCACCGCACCTGTTTTTCTTGCCAATGCTCTTGCCAAATAGCCAAATTCTTTATAATTTTGTTCTGTGATTTTATCTTCTTCTGCGGCATCTACCCCTCTGGTAGAGCCTGTACCGACTGCAAGGTGCTTGATTTCGGAGGTATTGCCACGAATGACGGAAAATTTCACAGTATCCAGCAATTTTTTACCACCATCACGACGCAATTTGGTTGCACCCACTGCCACAGGGTCTAATACGACAGGCACACCTACTGCATTGGCTTTTTTGCCTGCCAACAACATGGCTTGTGTATCTTCCATTGTGCCCATGTTCATCACCAATGCTTGTACCACAGCCGCCACTTCTTCCACTTCGTCTGCCTCATGTGCCATAGTTGGAGAAGCCCCCGCTGCCAATATGATATTTGCACAATCATTGACTGTCACAAAATTTGTAATTGCCTGCACAATGGGTTCTTTTTGCTTCACTTGCTCCATCAACTTTGGAAACATTGCCAAAATATCACTTTCCATACTGCTCCTCCTTATTGATGATTGATTTTATCCAGCATACGACGCAACACGCCTGCACGTTTCAATCCCGTTAATACCAACACGCCCAAAAATGCACCCATTGCAGAAGATGGTAAAAATGCAGGTATGTAGAAAAATGGGGATTGCAAATCCATGCCATACAGCCCTGTCATCACAGGATATGCTACCAAAGCACTGATAATCCCTGTGCCAATCATCTCTCCGATGACTGCCATATAGAGCTTTCTGCCGCTTTTTTTATACAAAAATCCGGACAAAAATGCACCGAATATTGCACCAACAATTGCTAAAATGGTGCGTCCACCCAACAACATACGCAACGAACCGGTAATCAATGCTGCCAAAAAACCCCAATACGGCCCTACAAACACTGCTGCCAATACATTGATAAAATGTTGAAATGGTGCCATATTTGGAAACCACACCACAGAAGATAATACAAAGCCCATACCCGCAAACAATGCAGTCAAAACCATTTTTTGCACATAGTTGTTCGTCCTGTACATAGCGAAAATGCTCCTTTCTCGTTGTTCCTTTATGCAAGATTTATGCAAGAAACCATTTTTTATCAAACAAAAAAGAGTTTCCCATTTGGAAAACCCTTCGTCATTCACATTGTATGGTTTCTTGGATATCATACATTGCATTCCCCACGTTGGCATTATCCAATCAGGTCAAAAGGTCGAAGAATACGGTTCTTCCTCTCAGCCTTCCAAAATAAAAAGCTCCCTTTGCATTTGATGTCATTATATGCTTGTTTCTTGGCTTTGTCAACCGTAAAAAAAGGCATTTTCTATGAAAAATGCCTTTGGGAAATTACAGTAATTGATTTAATTTTTCTTTCAAGATGGTAGCAGGTACTGCACCAATGACACTGTCGCTGACTTTGCCACCTTTGAAGAACATCATGTTTGGTACATTCATCACTTGATATTTCTGTGCCAAATCCATCGCTTGGTCAATGTCTACTTTTACCACCTTTGCTTTTTCGCCGTATTCTGCCTGTAATTGTTCCAAAACGGGCCCCATCATTTGACAAGGGCCACACCATGTGGCAAAAAAGTCTACCAATACAGGTACATCACTTTCGATAACTTCTTTTTGGAATGTGTCAGATTTTATGTGTTTTACAGATAACATAACAATACCTCCTTTTGATTGTTCATACATATATGATATTACCCGAAAATATTACTGTTTATGAATATGATGGTAGTATATCATAAATTTTCCCAAAAATCAATAATTTTTGTTAAATAATAATTATTCTTTTTTATAACCAAGAATTTATTCGCATTTGATACAATATTTGATATATTTTCCAGTTTTTATTTGCATAAAACACATTGTTATACCAAACATATTCAGTATTTTGAAAACAATTTTGATTTCTTTGTAATTTCTTGTTTTTTTTATTGTCATACAACAGCAGATTGCATATAATGATACTAATTGCCGACCAAACGGCAATAGAAAGAAGGGATTACATGACAAAAATAACCGTAGCGGTTTTATTCGGCGGACAATCATCGGAACATGATGTTTCTTTGATATCTGCCGCAAATATGATATCTGCACTAGACCATGAAAAATATGAAATCATTCCTGTGGGTATTACCAAGGCAGGGAGTTGGCGTATCTGTCACGGCAGCATAGATGCCATTCGCAATGGCACTTGGGAAACATACAGCACCGATGCCATACTCAGCCCAGATGCCTCCAAAAAATGTTTACTGAAATTGGTGGGCGGAAAATACAAAGAAATTCCTGTGGACGTTGTCATTCCCGCACTGCATGGTGCATGGGGAGAAGATGGCACAATCCAAGGATTGTTGGAACTTGCACAAATTCCTTATGTGGGTTGTGGCGTTTTGGCATCTGCCGTTTCCATGGATAAAGTCTATACCAAACTGATTGCAAAAATGTCAGATATTCCCATGGCAAAGTATATTTGGTGTGATGGCAGAACATTGGAAACAGAAAAAGAAAGCATCATACATCGTGCAGAAACAGAACTGGGATACCCTTGTTTTGTCAAACCTGCAAATGCAGGTTCTTCTGTTGGGATTTCCAAAGCCAAAAATAAAGAAGAATTGGAACAGGCATTGTTTTTTGCCGCAAAGCATGACAGAAAAGTCATCATAGAAGAGGCAATATGCGGTAGAGAGCTGGAATGTGCCGTATTGGGCAACGAAACCATACAAGTCAGTGGCATTGGTGAAATATTGGCAGCCGCAGAATTTTATGATTATGAAGCAAAATATCATAATGCCGCATCAAAAACAGTCATTCCTGCGGATATTCCAAAAGAAACTGCACAAAAAATCAAAGAAATTGCAGAAAAAATCTATCTTGCAGTTGACGCAAGTGGTCTTGCTCGTGTAGACTTTTTTGTAGAGCATGAAACAGGTCGTGTGTTGTTCAACGAATTAAACACCATGCCCGGTTTCACATCTATCAGTATGTATCCCATGCTTTGGGAAACAGAAGGGATTTCAAAATCAGAATTGATGGACCGCCTGATTGGGTTGGCTTTACAACGGGACAATGGCGTTCGTGGATAGGGAGAAATGACAAATGACAGATAATCGACCAATTGGTGTATTTGATTCAGGCGTTGGTGGTTTGACAGTTGTCAAACAGCTAATGAAAGTATTACCACATGAAAATATTGTATATTTTGGAGATACTGCAAGGGTGCCGTATGGTTCCAAATCCAAAGAAACCGTCACAAAATATTCTTTGCAAGATGTTCGGTTTTTACAATCCAAAAATGTCAAAACCATTATTGTGGCTTGCAACACCGCAAGCTCCAACAGCTTGACAGAGATGCGAAACGCATTTGATATTCCGATATTTGGTGTGGTAGAACCCGGTGTCAAAGCTGCATTGAAAGCCACCAAAAACAAAAAGGTAGGTATCATCGGTACTGCTGCAACGGTACGTTCCAAAGCATATGAAACCATGATTTGCAACGCTGACAAAGATATTCAGGTGTTTGCAAAATCCTGCCCCTTGTTTGTGCCACTGGCAGAAGAAGGCTGGACAGATAACGAAGTTGCAAAACTGACTGCAAAACAATATCTGGCAGAATTGATAGAAAAAGATATTGACGCACTGGTATTGGGCTGCACCCATTATCCGCTTTTGAAACGCTGTATCGGTACAACGGTTGGTGAAAACATCAAATTGGTAGACCCTGCAAAAGTAACCGCAAAAATGATGGACGTTTTTTTGACAGAGCATCATATGAAAAACACCAGCCAAACCGAAGGGCATCGACACTTTTATTTGAGCGATACCACAACCACATTCGGCTTTATCTGTCAAAAAGCATTGAAACATCATTACGAAGCGGAAATCATTGATATTGAAACATACTAAATCAAATACTTTTTTCTATACAAAGCAACCAAATATCAAACGGTTGCTTTGTATTTTTTGTATGCTGCACGCAGAAGATGAGAGGCTGTTTTTTTCTTTTTTATCGTTTGTTTCACACAAAATACAATATGTATCCATCACAATAAAATACAATTTTACATAATTGTAAAAACAATCTATGAAAAAATGGACAAACATACGCCAAAACAATACCCAAAAACGGTGTTTTTGCCCGCTTGTTTGTGATTATCTTCCTATTGTATAATAACACAAGCATGAAAAATCATCAAAAAGAAAGGAACTGCATTGATGTTGATAAAAGTACACGAAACACCTTGTATTTACCGCTTAGATGTACCATTACCAGAAAATCCTTTGAAAAACTTAAATTGCTATATCATACAAGACAACGGAGAAACATTGATTTTGGATACCGGTTTTAACCGTAAAGAATGTTTGGACGCTTTACAGGAAGGCCTTACAGAGCTGCACGCAGATTGGGACAAAACTTCTTTGTTTTTGACACATTTACACGCCGACCACACCGGTCTTGCCCCTGCTTTGATGAAGGGAAAACCCGGTAAAATTTATATGAGTGAAATTGACCATAACTATTTGGAAAGTATCATGGTGGGCGAAGTTTGGAAACAATCCGACGCACAATTCATACGGGAAGGCTTTACCGAAGAACAAATATTGACACTGCACAAGGGCAATCCCGCCAGAGGGTTTGAACCAGATGAATTTTTCCCTGTCACACCCTTAAAAGACGGCGATACCATTACCGTAGGACAATATACATTCCAGTGTATCCTCGTACCCGGACACACCCCCGGACAAATGGTATTATACTTGCCTTGTAAAAAATTGATGTTTACCGCTGACCATATTTTATTTGATATCACACCCAATATCACCAGTTGGGTGGGGACTGCGGACTCCTTGGGAGATTATTTGCACTCTTTGGTAAAAATCCGTGAATATTCTATTACAACCGCATTACCTGCACACCGTAAAAATGACCAAAATGTTTATGCACGCATAGAAGAAATCATAGAACACCATCTCAAACGTCTGAAAGAAACCATTGATGCACTTTCGGAACACCCCAATCGCAATGCAACCGAAATTGCCGCCTATTTGAAATGGTCTATGCGTGGCAAAACTTGGCAGGAATTCCCTTTGTCACAGCGTTGGTTCGCTGTTGGCGAAACCATCGCACATCTGGATTATCTCGTTTGCAGAGGACTTGCCGAAAAAAAAGAACAGGGCGAAAAAAATGCCTACTGTTTGACCATGCACGCAGATTTATGTAAATCCAGATTGGACTGTACTTGGCATATGTATCGTGCGAAATAATATGAATTTTGAAAAAAGGTGTAGTAAAAAAAATACTGCATCTTTCTTTTTTTATGTTAAAATAGAAAAAAATACCATACAAACAAAGAAAGGAACACATATATGGATATTTTGAAGAAATTGCAAAAAGAATTCCAAATTACCACAGAACAAGTCAAAAATACTGTGCATTTGTTGGACGAAGGCAATACCGTCCCTTTTATTGCCCGCTATCGTAAAGAAATGACAGGCTCATTAGATGACCAAGTCATTCGTCAATTAGCCGACCGTCTTTCCACATTGCGTAATCTGGAAGAAAAAAGAGAAATGGTCAAAAAAGCCATCACCGAACAGGGTGCTATGACAAAATCCATTTCCGCAAAATTGGCAAAAGCAGAAACACAAACAGAAATTGATGATATTTACCGCCCATTCCGACCAAAACGCCGCACCAGAGCCTCTATCGCAAAAGAAAAAGGACTGGAACCTTTGGCAGAATATATCATGGGACAAGCATTTTTTGTGCCTTTGACAGAATATGCCGCCGCTTTTGTGGATACCGAAAAAGGTGTATCTTCCATAGAAGATGCCATCACAGGGGCAAAAGACATCTTGGCGGAACAAATTTCAGATGACAGCGATTTACGCAAATTGTTGCGTGACGAAACCGCCAAAAACGGGAATTTGACTGCAAAACGTACACAAGAACAACCCGACAACACGGTATATGAAACCTATTACGACTATACAGAAGCCATTTCCAAAACCGTAGGACATCGCATACTGGCAGTCAATCGTGGGGAAAAAGAAAATATCCTTTCTGTCAAAATCGAAATGGACGAATCGAAACTACTTTCTCTTTTGGAACGCCACATGATACAAAAAAACAGTCCCGCAAAAGAACTCTTGCAAGAAATCATTGCCGACAGTTACAAACGTTTGATTGCACCATCTTTGGAAAGAGAAATCCGAAACGAATTGACAGAACGTGCAGAAGAAACTGCCATGGAAGTATTCCGTGAAAACCTCAAACAATTATTGTTACAACCACCCATCAAAGGAAAAACTGTATTGGCGTTAGACCCCGCATATCGTACCGGCTGTAAAATTGCCGTCATTGACGAAACAGGCAAACCATTGGAAACCACCGTTGTATACCCCACACCCCCGCAAAACAAAAAAGAAAATGCAGAACGAAAATTAACTGCGTTAATTGAAAAATATGATGTGGATTTGATTTCCATCGGAAATGGTACTGCGTCCAGAGAGGCAGAACTTTTTGTTGCGGATATGCTCAAAAAAATAGAGAAAAAAGTATATTACATCATCACCAATGAAGCGGGTGCTTCCATTTACTCCGCCTCCAAATTAGGGGCTGAAGAATTTCCGGAATATGATGTTGCATTGCGTTCTGCGGTATCCATCGGTCGTCGTATCCAAGACCCTTTGGCAGAATTGGTGAAAATCGACCCAAAATCCATTGGTGTGGGACAATATCAACATGATATGAACCAAAAACGCTTGGGGGAAACATTGAATGGTGTGGTAGAAGATTGTGTCAACAGTGTGGGTGTGGATTTGAACACAGCAAGCCCTGCTTTGCTTTCTTATGTGGCAGGCATCAACAGCACCGTTGCCAAAAACATACTGACATATCGGGAAGAAAACGGCAAATTTACAAACCGCAAAGAATTGAAAAAAGTGCCAAAACTTGGGCCGAAAGCATTTGAACAATGTGCGGGCTTTTTGCGTATTGCTGACAGCGATATGCCCTTAGATAAAACCGGTGTGCACCCCGAAAGCTACAAAGCTGCTGAGGCATTGCTACAATTATGCGGTTACACATTGGCAGATATCACTTCCGGACAAGCCAAAAATTTGGCAAACAAAATCACATTGAATGAAGAAACAGCCGAAAAATTAGGCATTGGATTGCCTACATTGCAAGACATTGTCAACGAATTGGAAAAACCCGGTCGTGACCCCCGTGAAGATACCCCTGCACCCGTATTACGCAGTGATGTATTGACCATTGAGGATTTACAACCCGATATGGTACTCAAAGGGACTGTACGAAATGTCATCGATTTTGGCGTATTTGTGGATATTGGCGTACACCAAGATGGTTTGGTACATATTTCTCAAATTTGTGACGGTTACATCAAGCACCCCTTAGATGCTGTCAAATTGGGGGATATTGTGACTGTCAAAGTCATGGACGTTGATTTGGAAAGACACCGCATTTCATTGACCATGCGTGGTATTTGACATACAACCATCTGACGTTCTATACAGAAAATGACTTTCTTTTTTGTAAAAAAGAGACTTGACAACTAGGAATAGATTGTTATAATGAAAGCATACAATCATATTGAAAAATTCTTCAGGGCAGGGTGTAATTCCCGACCGGCGGTAAAGTCCGCGAGCGTGCAAACGCATGATTTGGTGCAATTCCAAAACCGACAGTCACAGTCTGGATGAGAGAAGAATAAAAGCTATTGTAATGTTTATCTCATATAACGATTACAAGCGTTTATTTTGCTTATTTTGCCTGAAAATTTTTCAGGCATTTTCTTTTTTACAAAGAAAATGACCACCCTGAAAAAATGAATCAAACGGAGGAATATAAGTATGGAAAACGTTGTAAGAACAACCACAAGAAAAAAAACAGACATTCGTAAATTGGTTTCTATGGGAATGTTGGCTGCCATATCCATTGTATTGGTATATGCCATTCGTTTACCCATTATCCCGATTGCACCATTTTTGGAATATGACCCCGCAGATATCCCCATTCTGATTGGGACATTTATTTATGGGCCTGTGGCCGGTTTGATATTGACTGTCATTGTATCTGTGATACAAGGGGTTACCGTCAGTGCAGGCAGCAATATCATCGGTATCATCATGCACATTGTTGCAACCGGCAGCTGTGTTTTGATTGCAGGTAATATTTATCGTATGCATAAAACCAAAAAAAACGCAGCCATTGCGTTATTGATTGGTGCATTGGTGATGACAACTGCTATGGTTTTGATGAACTTGATTCTGACACCCATATTCTTGGGCCAGCCTTTGGACGCAGTCATTTCCTTATTGGTACCGGCAGTCATTCCATTTAACCTCATCAAAGCCGGTTTGAATTGCAGTATCACATTTGTACTGTACAAATCCATTTCTCACTTATGTAAGGGAGAATAAACTTTTTTAGAATTTTGTATAATTTTTATATGTAAGGAGATACTCTTTGTAGAGAATGTGATTTCTCCCCCTTACAATCACATTCTTTCTACTTCTTCCCCTTATCAAAAGAGAATGTTGCAACATTCTCTTTTTTTATTGTTTTTTACAAATCAGCAAGCTATACTAAATATATATCAAACATTCTATAAGGGGGTATTCTCTATGACAAAAGCACAAATGCAACATTTTTTTGAACAATGCTATGAAAAATTGGTACAAAGTGATATGAATGTTCTGCCAAATATCCCGACTGCCATGCAGGCAAATCCACATGAAACCACAGAATGGAAACACTGGAAACTTGTTCCTGCATTATGTACAGAAGAAGATTTTACAAACTTGGAAAAAGAATTGGGTATCCAACTACCTGCTATACTGAAATTATTTTTATCCACCTATCACCACTATTTTGAAGCACCCATCGGTAAAAATCCCATGACAGAACCGTTTTCTGCACTCTATGATGCATATAACCCCATATTGATACAACATCAGTATTTGCCATTTACATGGGACAAAGAATATGCGTATATCCGCTGTATTTGTTTGGAACATATGCCTGATGCACACAGATGCCCTATTTATGAAATTGACCACGAAATTTTATTTGATTTTGAGGAAGACGAACCTATACCAAAAGCAGAGATTGCAAAACATATGCACTTTGTTGCTGACAATTTTGAAAGCTATTTGCAAAAATGCTTGGAGGAAATGGTATAATTGGAGGGAAAGGATATGAAAAAACAAACCATTTTATCAGTGATTTGTGGTGTTATTGTCTTATTGGTGGGATTTATCGCATTTTCCATGGTACACCCGGAACAATTTTTGCATAAACCCAAAACATGGACTGCCACACAAGTCGCACAAATGCCATTGGACAGCAAAGGACAATTAGCGGGATTTGATGTTCCCTATATCGAAAGTGCCACACAATTTTCCGAAGATGTGTTGTATAGTGCAGACAAAATGACTGTCAAAGCACTTTCTGTCACACCCACCAATGTCTATGAACTCAAACCATGGACATCACGCACCAGAACCGTTGGCAGAAAACGTCACAAACGGACAGTGCAAAAAGACTTTGTGGTCACAAGTCCTTTTCAGAACGAGGTTTCATACAACCGTTATTACATATTGGAACTGCCTGACCACAGCCACATACTGGCAAAGATACCACCACATTTTGTTTCGGCGGCAAAAAAAGGAAAACCTTTGCCCATCGGTGAAAAAACAGCCGTATCACCTGCGGCACAAAGTGCATTATCCAAATACAACACACAATATCACTTCCCCATAGATTGTGTCTATGATTGTTTTGATGCAAAATGGTATGAACAAAATGATATTTTTGTGATTGCCATAAAAGCTGTTTTTGCACTCATTCCTTCTGGCATCATTGGTTTTTTGCTATACAAAATCACGAAAAAAATATGTTGAAAATCATGGGTATCTTATTTTGTTTTTTATATACATTTTGCAAAATCACACAAAGTTACAAAAAATTCTTGTGTTTTGTGTGATTTTGTGCTATGCTGTCTTGGTATGAGCGATTTTGCCCATACAAAACAGAAAAATCCTTGCTCTTTCTACGAAACGAAAGGGCCACTTGTCCAAAAGGAGGTGTAACCTAACATGAACAAATACGAATTGGCGTTGGTATTGAGTCCCGCACTTGATGAAGAAGGCAGAGCAGCGGAAGTTGCAAAAGTACAGGCTGTACTGGAAAGATTTGACGCAAAAATCGAAAAAGTTGATGATTGGGGCAAAAGAAAACTCGCTTACGAAATCAAAAAAGTAAACGAAGGTTTCTTCAGCTTCACAACTTTTGAAGCACCCGCTTCTGCACCTGCAGAAATCGAATCTCGTATGCGTATTATGGAAAACGTTTTGCGTTATCTCATCGTGCGTAAAGAAGCATAAGAAGGGAGAGGTTTTCTATGAACAAAGTGATTTTGATGGGCAGACTCACAAGAGACCCGGAAGTGCGTTATGCACAGGGCAATGACCCCCTTGCTGTTGCAAGATACACTTTGGCAGTGAACCGCCGTTTCAAACGTGCTGGCGAGCAAGATGCCGATTTTATCAACTGTGTTGCATTTGGTAAATCCGGCGAATTTGCAGAAAAATATTTCAAAAAAGGTCAAATGGTCGCCGTTGTCGGCAGATTGCAAGTTCGTTCTTGGGACGACAACGAAGGAAAAAAACATTGGTCAACAGATGTGGTTGTGGAAGAACAACATTTTGCAGAAAGCAAAGCTTCTTTTGAAAACAACCGTGGCAACAACGATTTTGCTCCATCTGCTCCCGCTCCTGCACCTACACAACCCAGTGGCAGTGCAGACGGTTTTTATCCGATTGACGAAAGCATTGAAGACGACGATTTGCCTTTCTAACATCATCAAAAAAAGGAGGCTCGGAACATGATACAGAAAAAACGTGGTCGCAGAAAAAAACGCGTATGCCAATGTTGTGCAGATAAAGTAACAACAATCGATTACAAAGATGTAAGCAAACTGAGAAGATACGTTTCCGAAAGAGGAAAAATTCTTCCCAGAAGAATTACAGGCAACTGTGCAAAACACCAGAGAGCGTTGACAACAGCTATCAAAAGAGCTAGACACGTATCCCTGATGCCTTATACACAGGACTAAGATACACAAAACCATGCAAAATAGTTTGCATGGTTTTTTTATTGCACAAAAACAGTCTGTCTATATTTTTTTGGAAAATAGGAATAAAATCCTATTTTTTTGCTTATATTACTACAAAGACCAAAAGGAGGCAGGCGCACCGATGAAAAAATCAACCCCATATACAGAATGTGACAACCTACTATCTCATATCCAAACCATACAACGACAACTGGAAGTTGCACAGGCACGATTCTCCGACGCAACAGATGAAGATTTGATTGACAGTTACAGTTATGAAATATTGGCTTTACACAAAAAATATGAATATCTATTGAAATGTGCCAAAAAACAAGGTTTGCTTGCTTTGGGAAATGCAAAAATCAGCTGAGGAGGGATTGCATGGACAGCACACCCTTACTTTCCATGATGGTGCTGACTTGTTTGGGGGTTTTACTTTTTGTTGCATTGGCAAAACCATTGCGGCTATTTTTTCGCTTTTGTGTTTCTGCCATTGGTGGTACAGTTTTGCTGTTTTTATGCAGTAAAATCGGTATTTGTGTCGGTGTCAATCTCGTTACCATATGTATCAGCGGCATATTGGGTATTCCCGGTATACTGGGACTGATATTATGTAGTATTTTCTTGTAATATAAAACTTTTGTCGAGAAATTCCATATACATAAAATTGACAGACACCATATGGTATGATATTATGAATACGGCTTAAACTGTTACTTCTTGTTTAAGCACATATTTTTTGATGATAAGAATACCCCCATTTTTCTTATCACTTTGCTAGAGGAAGTCGTTGGACCATACGCCGACGGCTTTTTTCTTATTTGTATTGATACATAGGAGGCATTGGCACATGACAGAACCTGTATTTTTAGAAAATTTCAAAACATTGTTACTGCAAAAAGATTTTGAAGCGATTACACCCGATTGTTTCATTCTTGTGGAAAATCCTGTTTTGTATGCCATCTGTTTGAAAAACGAATTGCCACAAAAACAAATGATAGACCATTTACATGAAAATCTACAAGAATTTTATTGTCAAAGATTGATTTGTATTTTTATTTCCGTAGAAGAGCATACACCACATACACTTACTTATGCACATACCGATGATACGTATTTTTTGGTCACTTGGCATTATGATATCCAAAAGCAAACACTCACCGCCGCACCTGATGCCCCCACCAAAATTTTAGGCATTGAAAAACTGCTGAAAAAAGCCGCAAGTGATGATGTGATACCATCTGCCCCCAAATTGGAAATACAGACACAGCCAAAACCGTATGTAACATACAGTATATTTGGTATCTGTGTTGTGTTGCTACTTTTTATGATATTGTCAGGGCAGAAAGACTTACTTTTAGACAGCTTTTGTATCAGCGATATCAGTATATTTGTTGACAAAGAATATTATCGTCTTTTGACATCTATGTTTTTCCACACTGGTATCATGCATTTAGGTACAAACAGCATTTATCTTTTCTATTTTGGCACAAGAGCAGAACTGCTGTTAGGGCATAAAAAATATCTTTTGTTTTATGTATTATGTGGGATTTGTGGCAGTGTGGCAAGCGTTTGTTTGAGCGGATATCCTGCCGTGGGTGCATCTGATGCGATATTCGGCATCATTGGCGGTATGTTGGTTGCTGTTAAAAAATACGGCTCTACCTATACGGGTATGAATTATGCCACATTGTTGTTACTTGCTACCTCCGCTTTATTGATGGGATTTTTGGATATTGATGTGGATCATTTTGCTCATATGGGTGGGTTTTTATCCGGTATTTTGCTCTTTTATGCGATGACAAATCCAAACAAAAACTAATGTTTTTTGCTGTATTTGTCCACATGACAGATTTGTGGATAACTTCTGATTTATACACAATATCACTTGAAATATGAAATTTTTTCCAAAATTTCTGCAAAAAAACTGCCATATATGCAAGATATATGGTATAATCTATCCACACAAAACGATATATAGCATCATCACAAAATAAGTTATCAACATTTTTTCTGTGGATAAGTACAATATATTGTGGATAACCAGAAAGGACTGATATGTTATGCAACAATTTTGCGACAAATTACAACAGGCTGTGACAAATTCGCCCTATGCGGATAAAGTCATTGTATTCGGAGAAGGCAAACACAACCCTCGTATTATGATGATTGGGGAAGCTCCCGGCGGCGATGAAGAAAAACAAAAACGTCCCTTTGTCGGAAAAGCAGGGAAAAATCTTTCTGAATTTTTGAAAGTGGTAGGATTGGAACGGGAAGAAATTTACATTTCCAATGTTGTCAAACTGCGTCCCATTAAATTAAGCCCAAAAACAGGCAAACCCGTCAACAGACCACCTTCCAAAGATGAAATTGCGTTCTTTTTGCCATTTTTACAAGAAGAAATACAGTTGGCAGACCCCGAATGGATTGTCACATTGGGGAATGTGCCCTTGCAGGCAGTCACAGGAGATGCCAAAGCCAGCATCGGAGAATATCATGGCAAAGTTACCCCCTTACCCGATGGCAGAAAATTATTTGCTTTGTATCACCCTGCGGCAATCATTTATAATCGTGGATTGGCAGAAACATATGCCGCCGATTTGGCATTGTTAAAACAAGAATTGCATACATAACAAACAAAAAGCTGATGGCTCTCTGTCCATCAGCTGATACAATTTCGGAGGATTGTTATGCTTTTGATACAAGAAATTACATTGCAATGGTGCAAAACAGAACGAGGTGCAAAATATGCCACCATACGCAAATCGTTTCCACTTGCGTATCCGCTGACACTGCCATTTGCACAAAACCATGAAATCCTTTTGCATCATACCACTTATTATCAAAACGGCAAACACATACAACATAGCCTAGACCTTATAGATACACAAGCCAAACAATTACAAACAACCTATATAGATGTTTCCGATGCAGACGTACAACGTTTCATTGTCCAACAGCAAAAATGGATACAACAACACACCTATCAGTATTATGATGATGTGCAAGATATCCATTGTCAGAATATTCACATAACAAAAGATAAGGATATCTATACCATAACATTTTGTGAACAGTGTTGTCATGGTATGCCCATTTATCGTGGACACAACAAAGATTTTCAAAATGTCCATTCTCCGTTCTATGGCAAAGATTTGTGTAATGAAGTTGCGTTTGCACTCCAAGAAAACCAATATGGCAGAGTACTATATCAAAAACGCTTTACCGATATAGATACAGGTGGTTGGTATTATTGTCTGTTCGTATATAATTTCTTATACACCAATCAAACCAATATCCCAAAACAGATATTGGTTTCCCGCAAACCGGATATGATTTACAAAAAACTGGGGGACTTGTTTTAAGGCGTTATGGCTGTAATTTTTCCAACAACTTGGCATATACACAAACACCCTGTGTCAATATGCTTTCATCAAATTGAAATTTCGCATGGTGCAAGGGATAGGTATATCCCTTTTCGGGATTGCCACTGCCCAAAAAGAAAAACAAGCCCTTGACGCTTTGCAAATACAACGAAAAATCTTCTGCCAACATATACGGCTCTGTTTCTTGATAGCAGTCCCCTGTGACCTCCTGCAAGGCTTCCACTAACATAGCATCATTGTCCACCACACGATACATATGTCGAAATACCACTTCTGCACGACAGCCATATCCTGCGGCAATCCCCTCTGCCACTTCCTGTATGCGTTTTGTCATGGTTTCATATGCCGTATCACTAAATGCACGCATCGTGCCTTCCAGTTTGACCTCTTTTGCAATGATATTGCACGCTTCTCCACCTTGTATTTTGCCAAATGTCAACACACCACCGTCCAAAGGGGATACATTGCGGGATAATATGGTATGCAAACCGGTTGCCACTGCACTACCTGCCAGTACGGCATCTTTGCCCAAATGCGGCATCGCTCCATGTGCTGCCTCACCATAAATATGAATATCCACCTCGCCGTTTCTTGCCATCAATGCCCCTTTGCGGCAGGCAATTTTGCCTTGTGGAATTTGCGGGAAAATGTGACAGCCAATGATTGCAGAAACAGGGTGTTTTTCAAACAAACCTGCATCAACCAATAATTTTGCTCCGCCTGGGCCTTCTTCCGCAGGCTGAAAAATCAGTATCACATCACCTTGCAACAGTTCCTGATGGTCTTTTAAATATTTTGCAAACCCAAGCAGTATGGTACTGTGTCCATCATGTCCGCAAGCGTGCATATATCCTGTATGGCAAGATGCAAATGCACAACCGGTTTCTTCCTGCACCGGCAATGCGTCCATGTCGGCACGAAATGCAACCGCAGGTGCAGAGCCATTGCCTCGCATCACAACCACAATACCTGTTTCCAGCCATGTTTCATAATCAGTGATGCCCCATTGTATCAATGTTTGCTTGATATAGTCTGCGGTTTTAAACTCATGCAAACCAATTTCCGGCATTTGGTGCAAATCTCTGCGGATTTTACACAATACCTCCTGCAATTCTTCAAAATATGTTTTCATTCTCCTATGCCTCCTTTTTGCGGCAATTCTTTTTACTGCTTCATATTGTTTCATGATTTTGACAGAATGTCAATTTATTTGAAAAAAGATTGGAAATTTTTGCAATAGTTGTATATAATAAATATCATAAAAATTCAACATACGAAGGAGAGAAAAAAATGGATTACGATATGACAAACCCTTACGAAATCGCAAAATATATCAAAGAAGCAAAAAAAGCAACACCTGTAACTGTATATGTCAAAGGCACTTTGCAAAATACAGAAGCAGAAGGCGTGAAAGTATTTGGTACAGGTGATTTTTGGGTGCTGATTGGTGACCATGTTCCTGTACAAAGCATATTGGACGCAAACAAAGCAACCATTCAAGACTGCCATATGGAATATGACAGACGCAATTCCGCAGTGCCTATGCTGGACATCACAGGCGTAGAAGCACGTATCGAACCCGGTGCATTTATCCGTGACAGAGTAAAAATCGGCAAAAATGCCGTTGTGATGATGGGTGCTGTCATCAATATCGGTGCTGAAATCGGCGAAGGTTCTATGGTAGATATGAATGCTGTATTGGGTGCAAGAGCTACGGTTGGTAAAAATGTACACGTAGGTGCTGGCTCCGTATTGGCAGGCGTTTTAGAACCACCCAGTGCGACACCCGTCATTGTGGAAGATGGTGTTATGATTGGGGCAAATGCCGTAGTATTGGAGGGCGTGCGTATTGGTGCAAATGCTGTGGTAGCTGCCGGTGCAGTGGTAACAGAAGATGTGCCTGCAAATGCTGTGGTAGCAGGTTCTCCTGCAAAGGTTATCAAAATGAAAGATGAAAAAACAGAGGAAAAAACACAAATCTTAGAAGATTTGAGAAAATAAAAATATCCTCGTTTGCTGGGAGGCATGGTATGCAAAAATCAAAAATCATAGCGATTGTTTGTATCTTATTGGTGTTTGGGCTGTTTGTCCACTGGGTGATGACAAAAGAAAACCGCTTGATTGCCCTGCATAACCGCCAGTTACAACAAGCCATGGCTGCCATAGATACCAGCCAAAAAACCACAACATTGGATAGTGTTGTCCCCTTTGACTGGGATATGGTGTATACATTTGCACCTTACACAAGCAAAGCAGAAATCGAAGAAACCATTGGTTGCACAAGCAATGCCATATCAGAAACGGTAAGCGAAGGTATGGTACAACTGATATTTCTGTATGACAATGCTGTGACGGCAAGCATTTGTGGCTATCCGCAAAATTTAGGATACCAAATTCTATTTGATGATATGATTTTATTTGGTGATGAAACCATTTTTTCGGTTTCCCAAACAGAGGATATCGGCACACTCAAACAACAACCATAAAAAAAGGACACAGATTTTCTGTGTCCTTTTTCTTTATTGTAATGTCTTTTCGATAAATTCTGCCAGTTCTTTTGCGGCTTTTTCCATACGCTCCATGTCTTTACCTTCAATCATCACACGCACCAAAGGCTCTGTACCAGATGTACGAATGAGTACACGTCCATCTGTGGAGAAGTCCTCTTCCAATTTTGCAATGGCATGACGGATTGCAGGTACTTCCATATAGCTGTTCTTTTTGGCATTGTTCACACGGGCATTGACCAACACTTGTGGCAAAACTTCCATTGCCTGTGCCAATTCAGATGCTTTTTTGCCTGTGCGTTTCATGACAGAAAGCAGTTGAATGGCTGTCAAAATGCCGTCACCGGTTGTGTTATGGTCTAAGAAGATGACGTGTCCAGATTGTTCACCGCCTAAGTTACGTCCGGCTTGCATCATACGCTCCAATACATAACGGTCACCGACATTTGCCTGTTCAATCTCAATCCCATATGCACGCCCCATCAATGTCAATCCCAAGTTCGACATCACCGTGCCGACAATGGTATCATTTTTTAATGTGCCTTTTTGTTTCATATCCAAACCGCAAATTGCCAATATTTTGTCACCATCAATCAATGTACCGTTTTCATCTACTGCAAGGCATCTGTCTGCATCACCGTCAAATGCAAATCCAATATCTGCTTTGTTTTCTTTGACAAATGCTTTCAAATCTTCCATATGGGTAGAACCACAACGCTCATTGATGTTTGTACCGTCCGGTTCGTTATGTATGATACAAAGACTTGCCCCCAAATTCAACAGAGAAATGGGTGCAGCTTTATAAGAAGCACCATTTGCACAGTCCAATGCCACTTTTAAGCCCTGGAAGCGTTCTGTTGTTGTTTTTTCCAAAAATGCAATGTAGTCTTCCAATGCATCTTCCGCAATGGTATGTGTACCAATGCCTGCACCAGTTGGGCTTGGCAATATTTCCGGGTGGCTGAGTATAATATTTTCAATTTCGTCCTCTAATTCATCGCTTAATTTATACCCGTCACGATTGAAAAACTTGATGCCGTTATATTCCACCGGATTATGAGAGGCAGAAATCACAACCCCTGCATCTAAACGATATTTTCTGACCAAATATGCCACCGCAGGTGTTGGCACAATGCCCGCAAGCACTGCGTGTGCCCCCACGGAACAAATCCCTGCCACCAAAGCAGACTCCAACATATCCCCGCTAATACGTGTATCCATACCTACCAAAATACGAGGGGCGTGTTTGGTTTCTTTTGTCAATACATAAGCACCTGCCCGTCCCAACTGAAATGCCATTTCTCCTGTCAATTCTGTATTAGCAACGCCACGCACGCCATCTGTACCAAATAATCTTCCCATGTTTTTAAGCTCCTTTTATTTTCATTTTACTCTTCCGGTGTTGGTAATTCCGCTTCCGGTTCTTGCGGTATATGTTCTTCTATATGCAACACCACCGTTGTCGGTTCTGCCGTCACACCATCTGGCAACTGCCAAACAACATGGACTGTATGCTCACCCATCTCTAAACCGGAAACATCTATCATCGCCGTCAAACTTTCTGCCGAAACACTTTCCAATGCAGTGGTATCGCCCAACAATGTTACAGAAATTGTTTCCGGCATGGTGTATGCAAGTTGTGATTGTTGATTTTGCAATGCAATCTGTGTTGTGGGTATGGTGACGGTTTTATCTGCACTTTTGATGATATGTGCCATCACTTGCACCGTTTTCATGCCCTTGGGGAATACCACACCTTTTGGCAAATAATTTTCCAATGGATATACTTTGCTTACAGATGCAGTTGCATTGGAAATGTCTAATGGTTCCAATACAATCTCTCCCACAGACTGCAATGTTTCTGCAGTTCCCATAATGGTGACGGTTTGCGGATTACAGCTTACTTCCGTAACATGATATCCTGCCGCCACTTGCCCTGTGGTTTGTACTTGTATTTGTATCTGTTTTTGTTCCTGCAAGCGATAAGAAACGGTAATGCTTTCTTCTGAGAATGTCACACCATTGACGGTGACGCCATCTCTGTCATACGCCACAGGCTTCACGGAAATTGCATCTTGTCCCACAGCCTGTGTCGCATCTACGGTCACACGCACCGCCATAATGCGGTCAATCACAGATTTCGGCCCTTTTGCCATCACTGTGGGTGTGCTAAACTGTGGTTCTGACAATGTTGCATTATGCGGTACTGCACCGTTTAATGTCACAGAAACCGGAAATTCTTTGCTTGCCAATGTTTCCACGTGTACTTCCACACTAACGGGGACTTTGCTTTCTATGGTATAGCCGGTTGTGCCGTTTGCCACCATCACATTGACCGGCAATGTGATTTTATCGCCGCTTTGTGCATAGGTCAGACCGGATACATCCACATTGGCAGAAATCAATTCCGCCTGTCTTTGGCTGAGTCTGTCCAGTGCCGTTCTTTGTGCTTTCACTTTGATGCTGATTTTTGTATTTTCCAATTCTTGGGCATTGGCAACCGTCAATCCTCTGGCTGTCAATGTTTCTGTACCTGTCAATGTCAACATGGTGCTGTATGTTCTGGTATCTACGGGTTGGTTAATGCTAATGACCATAAACCACATGATGGTCGCTATGGCAACGGAAAGCAGTTTCCAACCAAAATCTTTCATCAATATTTCTTGAAATCGTTTCATTTTCCCTGCCTGCCTTTCCATATACTCAATTTCTTTTTGGCTGACTGGTCTTGTCGTGAAAGCATGGATTTTAATTGGTCTGTGGTCAAGTCACGATATAACACGCCGCCTCTTGCAACAGAGATTTTGCCCGTTTCTTCCGAAACCACAATCACATACGCATCAGACACCTCACTGGCACCGATTGCCGCCCTGTGGCGTGTACCCAATTCCATGCTCACTTCGTTGCTATCGGTCAAAGGCAGAAAACACGTTGCTGCCGCAACACGGTTATGCCGTATAATGACTGCACCATCATGCAGTGGTGTGTTATGCTCAAAAATATTGATGAGCAACTGACTGGAAACCACTGCATCAATGGGGATACCTGTTCGCTCCAAATCTCCTAACGGCACTTCCTGTTCAATTAAAATCAATGCACCTGTTTTGACTGCCCCCATTTTATCTGCGGCTTTGACAATTTGGTCAACGGTTCTTGCCGCTGCCTTTTGGTCACCGCCTTCTTCACTTCTGGTAAAATAAGAAAATATTTTCCCTTTGCCTAATTGTTCCAAAGCTTTTCGCATTTCCGGCTGAAATACAATCAACAATGCAATAATCCCCATGTTGATGGTATTGGACAGCACAAAAATAATGGTATGCAGTTTCAAAAGTGCTGCCACCGCCGCAAAAATAAATATCACTAAAATACCTTTGAATAACACCCATGCACGGGTTTCTTTAATCCAAAAAATGACTTTATAAATAATATATGCCACAATGAGAATATCCAAAATATCTGTCAAGCCGATAGATGGTTTCACAAACTCTGTAATTCCCAAGGCACTGTTTATGCTGTTTATGATATCCATAGCCAACACCCAACTTCCTTTTTTTCTGGTTTGGTATCTTCAAAAAATAATTACTTTCAGTATATCATAAAGTGGAAAAAAAGTATTGCATTTGTTTGAAAATTCACAAAAATTTTGTTTGGTTCGGTCGACAAAAACAGCCTCAATCATCTACAAAAATATCCAAGGCCTTTTCCAAACCATATACCCCTTTTGCAATACCGTCTTTTTGTTCTGACAATGTTTGTGATATATTTGCATCAAACATACTGTTTCCTGTATGCAATGCAAGAAACATACGATTGTTTTCAAAAATAACAGCACATGGTGTTTGCACTGCATTGGCAAATGTTATCAACTGCTCTGTTCGTTTTGGTGTCAGCACAGACTGTGCATATTGTGCTTGTTCTGCATATACGTGAAAGATATTGTTCCATCGTTCCCCCTGTATCGGTATGGCATATCCTTTCTGTTTTTTATGCGGAAATTTTTTGTGAAACACTTGCACATTGGTTGCACTTCTTTTCTGAAACCCTTCCAGACAGATGACTTGCCCTTCAAACAATATCTGTATCCTGTTTTCATAAGCGGGCTTTTTTGTCACAACATCGCTGACAAAAAATTTGATATTGCGATAACTGCCACTGAGCATATCTTCGCTTTTGAAATATCGTTGCACACCCATGGGAATGATACCCACACGTTGCAGTGTTTGATATGGCAATCCCGCTTTTGGGCTGTAATATATATTTTGGAATTTCGGATTTTGTTGCAATATTTCCAAAACATAACTTTCCTTATAGGTTGCATTGAATTGGCTGTATATTCCCTGTACCAGCAACCAGTATAAAAGCCCAAAACCTGCCACTGCACACACAATGCCAACCACAAACATAGTAACAATGTCATTGCCATATATCTGCCCATGTGCGATATATGCCAATCCCAAAACACCAACACATACCAGCAAAAATAAACCCAATGTCAACCATACGACCAAATGCAATCGTTTGTTGGCTTTTTTTCTCATCACATCGACTTTGTCGTCTGTTTGCTTGTTTGGCATATCCATTCTCCCTTATGAGAAATCAAATGAACCGTTATGGTTTCTTTGTTTTTACTGTTTCATATGAAACAATATCCATCATTTTGTTTCATTGTATGGTAACACACCTTTTTACTTTCGTCATTTTTACTGTTTCATGCTGTTATCACTTTGCATATGCCACTTTCCAAGATATGTACCGTCTGCTCTTTTCATTTCTATTTCTAGTATCAAAGCATCATCCTCGTATTCCTCTCTTGTTCCATCTTTTAAGTAGGTATCTTCTATCAAACCAAACTGACTTGCAAAAAAATCCTGCAAACTCTTTGCTTGAATACCACCGGCAGGTGCGTCCACACAATACCAATATACTGTCCCACTCTCACCCAGATATAACTCGATGCGCCCATATCCTGCTGGACACTCATTCACATTCTCCCATGTGTCCGGCGATACCGAATCGGAATATAAGTCAAAGGTTTGCAGCTCACCTATGGGAACACATACCTCGTTGTAATGAATGGAGAGTGCCTCGTCCGCTTCCACATAAGGGTCTATCACAAATATCAAATGTGCACCATATTTTGAATCAGAGCTTTTGCACGGAAAATACAGACGATAAAACTGTTCAATCAGAGCAACCGCAGATGGAAACAGTGTATATCCTTCTGCCCTCATTTGCGAAAGTATTTGCTCCGATTCTTTGCGTGGTTCTCCTGTCCAACCATAGTGTCTAAGCACCAATTCCACCTTTTCTGATAGTGGTATATTCTCACTTTTTAGCTTGGCAAATAATGCTGATGCTTTCATATGTGGCTCTATTTTGATATGCATACACAAATCATTCCTTTCTTTTTGCAAAAAGAATAACAGACAAATTACTCTTTTACAAGACTTTTTCCATTTTTACATACAAAAACAGTGCAAAATCAAAAGATTTCGCACTGTTTACAACATCATGTCCCAATTTGCTCAAAGCACGCCAAACGATTGTTTTTATTCCGCATCATAGGGGCAATGATTGCCATACGAATGGGTGCAATTTGTTTCATGCCGTCCGTAAAGTTATGGTCTGCTATGAGTCGGTATTGCGGGCATAGACGCACAAAATCCTGACTTTCTTTCACACCCCACACAAAAGAAACATCGACTTTTTTTGTGGTATCATGATACTGCTGATGTTCTACCATCCATTGGCTCATCAACTCCAACAGCAACACCGCATGTGTGAAATGTTTTGCAATGGTATCAAACAGCTTTTTGACATCCTCTTGTGTCAGATACATCAGAAATCCCTCTGCGATAATGAGTGTATGTTCCTTATTTGCGACTTGTACAATCCAACTGTCGTCCAGTGCAGAGCAGGCAATATCCGTCACACGTTCATTTGGCTCTATCAGTTTTTTCCGTAACTCTATAACATCTGAAAAATCAATATTATACCAATGTATCCTGCCATTATCCACACGACGAAAACGGTCATCAAGACCACAGGCAATATTGACAACACAACAATCCGGATATGCTTTGATATGTGCCGCAGCTTGTTTGTCAAATAAAACCGTGCGTGCCGCACAGCCCCACATATTCATGTTGCTTTTGCCATGTTTCTCAAAATCATACTGCACAGCATCTATGATATGTAAAGCAGTTGCATCATAAAAAAGATGGTTTGGCTTTCGGCTTTCCAATGCTCTGGCATAGAGCGGTACAAGTAATGTTTCATTCACACCTGTTAGCGTAATTTTTTCTTTTTGCATAGAATACCCCTCCTCCTTATACAATATCATATCAAATAACATCTCAAAAGTTAGCTATAACTAACTATAGCATGATTTTTATGAGAATGCAATAAAAAAGCATTTCGATATATCTTATCGAAATGCTTTTCAAAATTTGATATCATATCGGTGTATGGGTACAAAATTTCTGCCACATCACACCCAAAACACTTGATTTATCAATCGTTTTTATATGCTGATTAGTTGAGCGGTTTCATGGTTGGGAACAAAATGACGTCACGAATGGACACGGATTCTGTCAACAACATCACAAAACGGTCGATACCGATACCCAAACCACCGGTAGGAGGCATACCATATTCCAAAGCAGTCAAGAAATCTTCATCAATCATGTTTGCTTCATCGTCGCCTGCCGCTCTCAAATATTCCTGATATTCAAAACGTTTTCTTTGGTCGATTGGGTCATTCAATTCGGAATATGCATTCCCATATTCTCTACCCACAATGAACAATTCAAAACGTTCTGTATATTCGGGTTTTTCGGGTTTTCTTTTTGACAAAGGAGAAATTTCCACAGGATAGTCAATGATAAATGTAGGCTGAATCAAATTCTTTTCTACATATTCTTCAAAGAACAAGCTCAAAATATCCCCTTTTGCGTGGCGTTCTTCAAATACAATATGATGTTCTTCTGCCAGTTTTTTTGCGGCTTCTGTATCAGGTACAGCATCAAAATCCACACCTGCATATTCTTTGACAGCTTCCACCATTGTTTTTCTTGCAAAAGGCTGCCCCAAATCCAATTCATGACCACCATACTGAATTTTTGTAGTACCCAATACATTCTGTGTCACGGTACGGAACAATTCTTCTGTAATATCCATCATACCAAAGTAATCTGTATATGCTTGGTACAATTCCATCAATGTAAATTCTGGGTTATGACGTACAGAAACGCCTTCGTTTCTAAATACTCTACCAATTTCATACACACGTTCAAAACCGCCCACAATCAAACGTTTCAAAGGCAATTCCAGTGCAATACGGCAATACATATCAATATCCAATGCATTATGGTGTGTGATAAAAGGTCTTGCAGATGCACCGCCGGCGATGGTCTGCAACACAGGTGTTTCCACTTCCAAGAAACCTTTACTATCCAAGAATTTTCTGATTTCTGTCACAATACGGGAACGTTTGATAAATGTGTCACGCACTTCCGGATTGACAATCAAATCCATATATCTTTGACGATAACGCAATTCTTGGTCTTTCAAACCATGAAATTTTTCAGGTAATACCTGCAAACTTTTTGACAGCAATGTCACTTCTTTTGCGTGCACAGAAACTTCGCCTGTTTTGGTTTTGAACACAAAACCTTTGATGCTGATGATATCACCAATATCAAATTTTTTGAATGCCGCATATGCATCATCGCCAATGTCATTGCGGCTGACATAAGACTGCATATTGCCGTTTCTGTCTTGCACGTTACAGAAAGAAGCTTTGCCCATGATACGTTTGCTCATCAATCTGCCTGCAATGGCAACATCTTTGCCTTCCAAAGCATCAAAATCGTTTCTGATTTCATCGCTATGGTGTGTAACTTCACATTTTGTGATGGCAAAAGGGTCGTTGCCTTCTGCCTGCATTTGTGCCAATTTATCTCTTCTGATTTGTATTTGTTCGCTCAATTCCTGCTGTGTCAGTTCTTTTTCCTGTGCAGGTTGGTTGTTTTGTTCTGCCACTGTTTTTTCCTCCGTTTCTTTGTGGAACACCTGTATGCCATTGATGTGATATAAACGATTGCTTATTTTTGAATATCCAAAATTTTGAATGCCACTTCACCGTCAGGAGTTTCCACCATGACCGTTTCTCCCTTTTTCTGTCCCAACAAAGCCACACCCAAAGGAGATTCGTTTGAAATTCTGCCATTCATGGGGTCTGCTTCTGTAGAACCAACGATGGTGTAATACATTTCTTCTTCAAACTCTACGTCCAATACAACAACTTTGGAACCCAAGTTGACAACGTCCATTTTCAATGTGTCTTCGTCAATCACTTCTGCATTACGCAACAAATTTTCCAGCTGCACAATACGGCTTTCGATTTCCCCCTGTTCTTCCTTTGCTGCATCATATTCCGCATTTTCGGACAAATCCCCCTGTCCTCTTGCTTCTTTGATTTTTTCTGCCACTTCTTTTCTTCTGACAGTTTTCAAATTTTCCAATTCTTGTTCCATTTTTTTCAGACCTTCATAGGTCATTACAACTTTTTTCGCTTCTGCCATTGCTATTTCATCTCCTTAAACGAGTGTTTTTCATGATATTCCCGTTTCTATACCCTATTATAAAAATTATAAAAGAAACAAGTAAAAGGGAGATAGCCGATTTCGCACCTCCCAAAATTCATTACTGAATTATATACTACCCATCACGCCATTGTCAATGTTTTCCCTGTAAAAATCCGTTTTTATGCTTGATTTTTCAGAATTTTCCGTCGTTTTTCACCAATTTGAAAACCGGCAGGGAAAATTCCCATGCCAGCTACCCCTTCTTTTGCTTGCAATACTTGCCCATTGTCATGAAAAAATGTACGAAATGCCTTGTCTTTACAATATGCCCATGCCTCCGCCTCAGATGCCGCCTGCTGTACACGTTCTGCCAAAAAGAACAAATTATCACTCGTCATCACGTCCGGTCTACGCTGTGCCAATGTTTCCAACAAACGACGATTGCCAACCAAATCCAAAAAAAATGCTTTTTTTTGCAATGCATATACCATCGCAATGCCATCTTTGACACAGGATAACACCACATCTGCCTCTCGGAATGTCGGATTGCCATAAGAAGTAAATATTTCTGCCACAATTCCCCTTTCTGCCAGCATTTCCTCCTTCCATGCAGCAAATGCCTCCGGACGGTCTGTACAGATTGCCACATGGTTGATGGTTTCCGGCAACAATGCAAGCAGTTGCTCTGTTTTGGCTGTATTGCCGTCTGCAATCACCCATCGGCTTTCTGCCAATGTTTTCCTCATTCGTTCTAACGCAAGGATACCACCTTCCATCGCAAACAACGTTGTCAACTTTTTCCCTGTGGCAAAAGGCAATATGCCTTGCGGCAAGTCTGCTGCCATGGGTGCACATACGACTTGTATGCCTGCCTTTTTTTGTTTTTCCAGATATGTTTTGACCACTTCCCGCCATGCTTTTTGAAAATACTGCTCTTTTGTCACTTGCAAGTGACAATATAAAATCTCATCTTGCTCTTTTTCTATGTAGGGACAATATTTCAAAATATAGTTTTTTTTCCACTTTTGAGGCAAATGGATTGCCCACTTTGGTATTTGCGGCAATCCATTTTCTCGTAAAAAAGATAGATATAATCGCTCTGTCATCATCAAATACACTCCTTTTGTTTTGTGAATGGTTTCCCATTTATATTGTATATATGTGCATACATACGCAAAAAATCTTTTATTTTCACTATTTTTTATTCCTATTTTTGTAAAAATTTATGTAAAATGTATATTTTTCCTATATGATTTGCAAAAAACTGTGTTGTGTCCCAAAAATATATACGAATTTTTTTCGGTCTGTTTTTCTTTATTTCCCATTTTCTTCATGAATATCTGATTGTTTCCAACAATCATTCTGCCAATTTTTATACAAATGTGAGAAATTTATGATTTCTATGTATTATTTTTGGTAATTTCTTGACAATGTATGCAAAATACACTATTATGAAAATATAGCAATTACGGGGATATTTTATATATATGAAAGTATGAAAGGAGATTTTCCATGAACACAAAAATTATGAAAACCATGGACGGGAATGAAGCTGCTGCTTATATTTCCTATGCTTTTACAGAAGTAGCAACCATCTATCCCATCACACCTTCTTCTCCAATGGCAGAACACGTTGACAGCTGGTCTGCAAATGGTAAGAAAAATATTTTCGGTCAGACTGTACGTCTGGTAGAAATGGAATCCGAAGCCGGTGCTGCCGGTGCAATGCATGGTGCTTTGGAAGCAGGTACTTTAACGACTACATATACAGCCTCCCAAGGGCTTTTATTGATGATTCCCGGTATCTACCGTATTGCTGGACAATTAAAACCCGGTGTGTTCCACGTTAGTTCCAGAACCGTTGGTACACACGCATTCTCTATCTTTGGCGACCACTCCGACGTTATGGCTTGTCGTCAAATCGGTACTGCAATGTTGTCCTCCGCTTCCGTACAGGAAGTTATGGACTTGGGCGGTGTTGCACACTTGGCTGCAATCAAAAGCAGTGTGCCTTTCATTCATTTCTTCGATGGTTTCCGTACTTCTCACGAATTGCAGAAAATCGAAGTGATGGACTATGAAGACATCGAAAAATTGGTAGACCAAGAAGCTTTGACAAAATTCCGTAAAAATGCATTGAACCCTGAACACCCTGTACAGCGTTCTACCGTGCAAAACCCTGACGTATTCTTCCAAAACAGAGAAGCAGCAAACCCATTCTACACACGTTTGCCCGAAATCGTGGAAGATTACATGAACGAAATCAACAAAATCACAGGCAGAAACTACAAATTGTTCAACTACTTTGGTGCAGCTGATGCAGAATATGTTTTGATTGCAATGGGCTCTATCACAGGTGCAGCACAGGAAGTTATCGAAAGCTTGACTGCAAAAGGCGAAAAAGTAGGTTTCTTGCAAGTACATTTGTATCGTCCTTTCTCCATGAAACATTTCATGGCTGCTTTGCCTGAAACAGCAAAAGTTATCACTGTTTTGGACAGAACAAAAGAACCAGGTTCTTTGGGCGAACCTTTGTATCAAGATGTTTGTTCCGCATTGATGGAAGCAGGCAGAACACCTTTGGTATTGGCCGGCAGATATGGTCTGTCCTCCAAAGATGTGACACCTGCACAGGTTGTTGCTGTATTTGACAATATGAAAGGCAACAAGAAAAACCACTTCACAGTAGGTATCATCGACGACGTTTCCATGACATCTATCGAAGTTGGTGCTGAACCAGAAGTAACAGACGAAAGCACAATCGCTTGCAAATTCTGGGGCTTGGGCTCTGATGGTACTGTTGGTGCGAACAAAAACTCCATCAAAATCATCGGTGACCACACAGATAAATATGCACAGGCTTATTTTGAATATGACACCAAAAAATCCGGCGGTATCACAAAATCTCACTTGCGTTTTGGTGATGTGCCTATCCGTTCCAGCTATTTGGTATTCAAAGCTGATTTTGTGGCTTGCCATAATCAGTCTTATATTTCCAAATATGATATCGTTTCCGAAATCAAACCAAACGGTACATTCTTGTTGAACTGTGGTTGGAAAGGTGAAGAATTGGAAAAACACCTGCCCGCAGAAGTGAAACGTTATATCGCAAACAACAATATCAACTTCTACACCATTGATGCGGTTGAAATTTGTCGTGAAATCGGTCTGGGCAACAGAACAAACTCTGTATTGCAGTCCGCATTCTTCAAACTGGCAAACATTATCCCTGTTGATGATGCAGTTGGATACATGAAAGCCGCTATCGAAAAATCTTACGGCAAAAAAGGTGAAAAAGTCGTAAACATGAACTATGCTGCGGTTGATGCCGGTTTGAGCGGCTTGGTAAAAATTGATGTACCCGACAGCTGGAAAGATGCAAAAGACGTGGATAAAGATGAAATCAAACGTGTATTGCCTGAATATGTAGAAAAATTGTTGGTACCTATGAATGCATTGAAAGGTGACTCTTTGCCTGTTTCTGTATTCGTTGGCAGAGAAGATGGTACTGTACCTCTGGGTACTTCCGCTTACGAAAAACGTGGTGTTGCCATCGACGTACCTGAATGGGATCCTACAAAATGTATCCAGTGTAACCAATGTTCTTATGTGTGTCCTCATGCTTGTATCCGTCCTTTCTTGTTGACAGAAGAAGAAGCACAGAATGCACCAGAAGGATATGTAACCAAAAAAGCAAACGGTGCCGGCGAAATCGCAAAATATCAGTACCGTATCCAAGTAGACCCTCTGGATTGTCAAGGTTGTGGCGTCTGCGTGGAAGCCTGCCCTGCAAAAGGCAAAGCTTTGGAAATGAAACCTTTGGATACACAAATGCATGAACAACCAAACTGGGACTTCTCTTTGGCATTGTCTTACAAAGAAAATCCTATGGACAAATATAGCGTAAAAGGCAGCCAATTTGAACAGCCTTTGCTGGAATTCTCCGGTGCTTGTGCCGGTTGTGGTGAAACAGCTTACGCAAAATTGATGACACAGTTGTATGGTGACAGAATGTATCTGGCAAATGCAACCGGTTGTACACAGGCTTGGGGTGCTGCTGCTCCTTGTGTTCCTTACACAACAAACAAAGACGGTTGGGGACCTGCTTGGAGTAACTCCTTGTTCGAAAACAACGCAGAATTCTCTTTGGGTATGGTACTTGCCGTAGAACAACAAAGAGAACGTGTCACCATGAAATTGAAAGAATTGCTGGCATTGGTTGATGATGCTGCATTCAAAGCTGCTGCTGACACATTCTTGGAAAACTACGATGACGGTCACAGAAGCAAAGCTGACACATTGGCATTGTTGGCGGAATTGGATAAATTGTCCGTAAGTGGCGAAGCTGCGGAATTGAAAACATTTATCCAAGAAAACAAAGAACACCTGACCAAAAAATCCATGTGGATGTATGGTGGTGACGGTTGGGCTTACGATATCGGTTACGGCGGTTTGGACCACGTTTTGGCTTCCGGTGCTGACGTAAACGTATTGGTTGTAGATACAGAATTGTACTCCAACACAGGCGGGCAGTCCTCCAAAGCAACACCTATCGGTGCTGTTGTACAGTTTGCAGCAGGTGGTAAACCAACTGTGAAAAAAGACTTGGGTATGTTGGCAATGAGCTATGGCTACATCTATGTGGCACAAGTTTCCTTGGGTGCAAACCCTGCACAGTTAATCAAAGCCATGAAAGAAGCAGAAGCTTACAAAGGTCCTTCCTTGATTATCGCTTATGCTCCTTGTATCAACCATGGTATCTCCAAAGGTATGGCAAACGCATCTTTGGAAGCAAAATTGGCTGTTGATGCCGGTTACTGGTTCTTGTACCGTTACAACCCTGACTTGAAAAAAGAAGGTAAAAATCCTTTCATCTTGGATTCCAAAGAACCTACTTTGGATTACAATGAATTTATCATGGGCGAAGTACGTTACTCCTCTTTGGTTCGTACATTCCCTGAAACAGCAGAAGTATTGTTGAAAGAAGCTGCTGCACAAGCAAAAGAAAAATATCAGACATACAAGAAACTTGCAGAACAATAATCCCGTAAATTGCATTGCAAGTAATCGCTGATAAAAAAAGGGTATCCACAATCTGTGGATACCCTTTCTATATTTACATATATTGGAATACACCAAATACCAAAATCGCAATCGCAAAGCCAAATATAATTTGGAATACAATCCCCAATATAAATGTAATGATAGCTGCTGTTGACCTTTTTTGCAATGCAAAAGAACAATACGCCACACTCAATGCCGCACCAATCAACAACCCCAACCATTTATTCAGAAAGAAACCAAGCACACAGGAAACAACAGAAAGCACTGTTGCATACATCGGCACAGCCCCAACGGGTTCATACTGTTTTTGACTGCCCAAAAATACACCATCGACTGCCAAATCACAGTTTTTTCCAATGACTACCAAATGACAGGTACTGCCACCTACATGAAATGCATGGTCATACAACTGTATAAACCAACTTTTCGAACCCATTTTTTCCTTTTGACCGTCTATCAACGCCCAAGAACCTTTCCGATAGATAGTATGTGTATTACCATCTAATGTTGTAATATGCCATTCTTTTTTAAACCCCATACATATCCCCCTTTGTTGCTTTTTCATTATTATATCGAAAAAACAAACAATGCACAAGACATATCCTTTTTTTGTATACTTCTGTATATTTTTGGAAAAATATTTATTGTATTTATACTATTTATACGAAATAAAAAGTATACGCCTCTCGGAAACAGCTTCCTTTACTGCCTTTTTTCGCATACATACTTGTCATATGTGTTTTATATTTATATAATAGATACGATACAAAAACAGTATGAATTTTTGGAAAGGTTGTGTTTATATTGCATCAAAAGAAAAAAATGCCTTTGGCATTTTGGATTTTTATTGGTTTGGTGATTGGGATTGGCAGCGGATTGCTACTCATGAAAGCCTCTATATTTGGTATGCATGGCGTTGATTTTGCAAAAGAATATATTCAACCCTTTGGTACGATATTTCTGAATCTATTGAAATTTATTGTAGTACCGATTGTCATGTTCTCGATTGCAGCAGGTGTCATTTCCATGAAAGATATCCGTCGTGTGGGTGCGATTGGCGGGAAAACATTGGTATTTTATATGTGTACCACCGCATTTGCAGTCACATTGGCTTTGTTGCTTGCCTCTTTGTCCAAAAACTTCTTTGTGGTGTTAGATGCCTCTGAGGCAACCTACACACCAGCCGAAAGTCAAAGCATTATGGAGACCATTGTCAATATCTTCCCTGCAAACTTTGTGCAGCCTTTGGCAAATGCCTCTATGTTACAAGTGATTGTCATTTCTTTGTTCGTCGGGTTTGGTATTTTGTTGGCAGGTGAAAAAGGGATTTTGGCAGGACAGGTCGTAGAAAGTTTCAATGAAGTATTTTTGAAAGTGATGGATTTGATTATCAAACTTTCTCCCATTGGTGTGGCTTGTTTGATTTGCCCTGTGGTTGCAGAAAACGGCCCCATGCTTTTGACAAACTTATTTATGGTATTGGCAGTTGCATATATTGGGTATTTTATACATATGGTCGTGGTATATTCCCTTACTGTCAAAACACTTGCAGGCATTTCTCCCATACGCTTTTTCAAAGAAATGATGCCTGCCATTATGATGGCGTTTTCTTCTGCGTCCTCTGTTGGTACACTGCCTTTTACATTGGAGGCATCAGAGCGTTTGGGTACAAGACGAGAAGTTGCAGGGTTTGTATTACCCTTAGGTAGTACCATCAATATGGACGGAACTGCCATATATCAAGGGGTTTGTGCCGTATTCATTGCCGCTTGTTATGGTGTGGATTTGACATTGGGACAAATGATTACCATTGTATTGACTGCAACATTGGCCTCCATTGGTACAGCCGGCGTACCGGGTGCAGGGCTTGTCATGTTGGCAATGGTTTTGGAAAGCGTTGGATTACCGGTTGCAGGTATTGGCTTGGTTGTTGGGTTCGACCGTATTTTTGATATGGGACGTACTACTGTCAATATCACAGGTGATGCCGCTTGTGCTGTCATTGTTTCCAAATTGGACGAAAAACGTACTGTAAAAGCATAACAAAAAAGAGAAATGCAATATACTTGCATTTCTCTTTTTTTTAGTCTAATATTCTGCCATCTGTGGAAATGGTAACAATTTGCCAAGGGATAAATTTTCCGCTGTTTTGTAATGCTGTTTTGGTTGCCATTTCGATACCGCCACAACAAGGCACTTCCATTCTGACAACAGTCACACTTTGGATATCATTTTGTTTGATGATTTCTGTCAGCTTTTCACTATAATCCACCATATCCAACTTCGGACAGCCAATCAATGTGATTTTTCCATTCATAAAAGTTCTATGAAAATCACCATATGCATATGCACTACAATCTGCGGCAATCAATAATTTTGCACCATCAAAATAATCCGCTTTGATAGGACAGAGCTTGATTTGTACGGGCCATTGACGCAATTGGGAAACAATATGGTCTTGTGTTTGTGCAACTGCTTTTTGTTGTTCCAGTACACGGCTTTGACTGCCCGGACAAGCACAAGCGTGTTGTGCCTCTTTTTTCTTTTGCATATGGATTTGTACAGCTTCTTCATCATATGCCAACGCTTCTCTTTCTACAAATGTAATTGCATTTGTGGGACAAACAGGCAAACAATCGCCTAAGCCATCACAATAATCATCTCTCAATAACGTTGCTTTTCCATCAATCATGCCAATCGCACCCTCATGACAGGCATTTGCACACAACCCACAACCGTTACATTTTTCTTGGTCTATTTGAATAATTCTTCTAATCATATTTTTCTCTCCCACATATTTTGTATTGTTTTATCTGTATTAAGTATGCTATACTTTTTACAAAAAGTCTGTTGTTTTTACAACAAAATAGGAGGCACACCATGAAATACAAGTTACTGGCAGCACTTCCTTTTTTTCAAGGGATTGCCGAAAATGATTTACAACAAATATTGGACACCATACATGGGGGTGTCATGAAATACGAAAAAAATGCATTTTTGATACACGTTGGACAAACAGTTCCCGCCGCCGGGTTGATTTTATCCGGTACTGCCCACATACTACGGGAAGATTTCTGGGGCAATCGTACCATTGTGGCAGAAATTCCAAAAGGGGCTTTGTTTGCGGAAACATACGCATTTCTTCATGCACCTGCGGAGGTGAATGTGCAAGCGGCTTCTGATATGGAAGTATTGTATCTGCATTTACAAAAATTATTGACACCTGCCGCTATGCAAAATCCAACCTTTACATTGCTTGCCCATCGTTTTTTACAATCATTTGCACAACGCAATCTGACATTGACCAGAAAAATTGCCCACATCACTTGTCGCACAACCAGAGAAAAATTATTATCCTTTCTCTCTTTATATGCACAGGAGGCAGGCAATCCGTTTTTTTCTATTCCATTCAATCGGCAACAACTTGCAGATTATCTTGCCATAGACCGCAGTGCCATGTGTGCAGAGCTGAGCCGTATGAAACAAGATGGTCTTTTAGATTATCACAAAAATCAATTCCGTCTGTTTCGACAAAACTAATTTATTTTCCGATTTTGATATCTTTTTGCAACACCGCATCAAAAGCAGATACCACAGCCGCTTCAAAACCTTTGGCTTGCAATGTGGTGACACCTTCGATGGTTGTACCACCTGGGGAGCATACTTGGTCTACCAATACCCAAGGTGCTTCTTGGCTTTTTAACACCATTTCTGCACTGCCTTTGACGGTTTCTGCCACAATATCCAAGGCTTGTGCCTTTGGCATACCGGCTTTCAATGCCGCTCTGGACAATGCGTCCATATACATATACGCAAATGCCACAGATGCCCCACCGATGACACTGAATATGCCGAAATGTTGTTCCGGAATTTCTGCCACACTGCCAATGGTTGCAAATGCCTGTTTGACTTGTGCCAACTGTTCTGCTGTTACAGACGCATTGGCACAAACGCCTGTGGTAGATGCACCGATTTTGGCGTTGATATTTGGCATCACACGCACAACAGGCGTATCTTTTGGCAAACGCTCAGACAAGTATTCCAATGTTTTGCCTGCGGCAATGGATACCACAACGGGTTGTTTTTTTGCAATGGCACTTTGCAAATTTGGCAATACATCTGCCAAAATGTGTGGTTTCACGCCCAACACCAAAATATCACTTTGTTCTGCCACTTCCACAGCAGTTTTGCAAACATTTGCTCCGCAAACATCTGCCAATTTCTGTGCTGATGTTACGGTTTTGCTTGTGATGAAAATATCTTTGCCATCATATCCGCCACCGCCGATGGTCATACCTTTTACAATGGCACTGACCATGTTTCCTGCTCCAATAAATCCAAATTTCATATACTTCTTCCTCCCTGCTGCCTTAAATTGGTTCTGCAAAGACATGATGTAATTTCATGAATGATGTCGATGCAGTTGCCGCCAGTATGTCATCTCGTTCCAACCAAGCCTCTGCTGTCATGTTATATATGGTTTTGCCCAATGATGTGACTTTGACTTTATAATGAATGGTATCATCTGGGCGAATGGGTTTCAAAAAATTTGTATTGGTGGTAATGGTTGTCACCATATGCTGTTTTGCATAATAATGTGCCGTCAAACCAAAACAAGCATCAAACTGCGTCATAATCATACCACCATGCAAGCCGCCTTCGGGGTTCAACTGCCAATCCTGCACCGTAAATGCAAATTCTGTACTGCGTTCGGCAAAATCACAGCACACAAAAACAGGTTTGATTTGTTCCAATATCGTTCCCTTTGCCAAAGGAAATTCCGGATTGGACAACTGTGAAAACCACGCTTGCATATTCTCTTGCGAAGAAATTTCTTCTGTTAAATATATCATACGGTATCGCCTTTCTTTTTATCATGTAATATTTTGAATGTTGCCGTAGCTGTTGCAGACGGCTCCTGTTCTCCCCCAACAAATGCCATGCTTTCCAAAGTAATCAAACTTCTGCCAAGCGATTTGATTTTTGACTGGTATTGCAGTGTTTGTTTTTGTGGGATTTCTTTCAAATATGTGGTAGAGAGTGTCACAGTGGTCAGCACGTTTGGTGCTGCATAATAATGGCAAAGCATACCCATGGAAGTGTCAAATCCTGTGGAAATGATGCCATTGTGCAAACTTTTGACAGCGTTCAATTCCCAATCCAACACATCATACGCCATCACCGTTTCCATAGCTGCATAATCACAAGAGAGCAAACGTGGTTGCAAACGTGCAATCAAGCCCTGTCGCAAACGTGGGGCATCTGCTGACAATAAATTTTGAAACCATGATTCCATATGTGTTTGTGATAATACCAATGGTTGTATATTGCCCAAAAAATCTCTTCCTTTCTTTATTTCAAAAATTCTATCAAAATACGATAAAATGCTTTTGGATTTTCTAAATGCGGCAAAGATGCTGTATCTTCAAATAACAAAAATGCACCCTTATCCTGCATTTGTTCTGCCTCCTCCAAATATTTTACGGGATTGGTTTGGTTTTTTTCGCCCCAAATCAATAAAAATGGTATCTGCAATTCTGAAAAGGCACGTTTTGTATCTGCGGCAAAAAAACGTGTGCGATATGCGGCAAAACTTGCTTTTGCCCCTTTGCCATACCTTGCGTTTTGATATAGGTTTTCCACAAAATCCACAGGCATACGCTCTGTTTGCCAGAACAATGTTTCTGCCATACGCTGTATGGATTTTTTTGTGGTGTTATCCAGAAAGAACTGTGTCCCCACAACAGGCAACCATAATTTTTGTAATGGTTGTACATCTTCCGATGTGGCAAAGCCTTGCCCAATGCCTTCGGGAGAAATCAAAACCAATTTTTTGATGTCCTTTGGATATAACATGGCAAGCACCAATGCAATATCTGCACTGCCGTTTGCTGCCACCCATACCGCCGGCTCTTTTATCACATCTGTTATAAATTTATGCAGTATTGTAGCATATTGATATGCCGTCCACGGCTTTGTGGGTTTGTGTGATTGCCCATATCCAACCATGTCTATTTGATATACACGATATTCTTTTTCCAAGCGTTCGACTTGTGGTCGCCATTCTCTGCGGGAAGCACCCAAGTGCATACTATGCAATAACACAACAGGCGTGCCATAGCCTGTGACTTCATATGCCATAGACACCCTATCTGTTTCATAAATGGTATGCGGTGTGATATCTGCGTGTTTATTTGCGACTGTCAAACATATTTTTTGACGCAATAGCAACGCAAGTGCTGTTATGCCACAAGATGCAAAAAGGGGCAATGCTGTTTTTTTGATTGCTTTTTTCAACATCAATCATTCCTCCTTGATACAAAACAGTTTTATTCCATATTTATTATGAACTGAAAAATGACATTTGAAAAGGACATTTTTCATAAGATAATATTAAGATTGGGAGGGAATGGGGCATGGACGGATTTTTGACATTGGCAGGGCAATTATTCCTGATTGTATGCATACAGTCTGTATTAGATGTACTTGCATCTGACAGAAAATATACACCTTTACAAAAAATGATATCCATTGGTTGCTATATAGCATCTTTGGTATTGGTGTTGCGATTTATGCAGACACATTTATTTCATGTCATACAAAGTATGAGCAGAATATTTTGAACCGATGGTTTGTTTCACGTGAAACAAACCATCGGTGCATCACACATCATATGAAAACATCAAATTCTGTGTATACTATCCATAAACACTTTTACATACAGTATAGCACATCAAAACACAAACCACAATGACAGAAACGCTTTGTTGTAGGTTTGTCAAACATATGTTACAG
>JAHHTU010000020.1 GCA_020024455.1 Anaerotignum sp.
GAGAAAAGCAGAAAGCAAAATTCATCTACGGCGTACTGGAAAAACAGTTCAGAGGATACTACGCAAAAGCAGAAAAGATTGCGAAAAAAGAAGGTATCCCTGGTGAAAACCTGCTGATGCTGCTGGAAATGAGATTGGATAACGTAATGTTCCGTCTGGGCTACGGCAGAACAAGAAAAGAAGCAAGACAGATCGTACGTCACAAACACATTACTGTAAATGGTAAGCCTGTAGATATTCCTTCTTATCAGGTAAAGGTTGGCGACGTGATAGAGGTAAAAGAAAAATACAAATCCATTCAGAGATACAAGGATGTGCTGGATGTAACAGATGGCAGACTGGTTCCCGAATGGTTGAGTGCAAACCACGATGCCCTGACAGGCACTGTAGTTGCAAAACCCACAAGAGCGCAGATTGATGTTCCTGTAGAAGAAACACTGATCGTCGAACTGTACTCTAAATAAGAAACAACGATTGCGCAGTGAAGTCCATGTTTATGCTGCAAGGTTTTCCTTGCAGCGATTTATAATAAAAAAGGGAGGTTTGAATGAGTGTTTGAATTTGAGAAACCTCGCATTGAGATTGCTGAGATGGCACCTGACGGAACATATGGTAAGTTTGTGGTAGAACCTTTGGAAAGAGGCTATGGTACAACATTGGGAAATTCTTTGAGAAGAATTCTGCTTTCCTCTTTGCCGGGTGCAGCAGTTAGCAATGTAAAAATTGACGGCGTACTTCATGAATTTAGTGTCATTCCCGGCGTGAAAGAAGACGTGACGGAAATTATACTGAATTTGAAAGGTCTGGCAATTAAAAACACCAGTGAAAGCAATGAACCAAAAATTGTGTATATCGACATGGAAGGCGAAGGCGAAGTCAAAGGTTCCGATATCAAAGCAGATGCAGATATCGAAATTTTGAACCCTGACCACCACATTGCAACTTTGTCCGGTGGTTCCAACAGCAAGCTGTATATGGAAATTACCATCAACAAAGGCCGTGGTTACATTGGTGCAGACAAAAACAAAAAAGACGATCAGCCAATCGGAATGCTTCCTGTGGATAGTATTTTCACACCGGTAACAAGAGTGAATTTCTTGGTGGAAAATACACGTGTTGGTCAGATTACTGACTATGACAAGCTTTCTCTGGAAGTATGGACAAACGGAACGATTGCACCTGATGATGCGGTAAGCTATGGTGCAAAAATTCTGAATGAACATTTGAATTTGTTCATTGACCTTTCCGATAATGCAAAAGATGCTTCTATTATGGTGGAAAAAGAAGAAGGCAAAAAAGAAAAAGTGCTTGAAATGAGCATTGAAGAATTGGATTTGTCTGTTCGTTCTTATAACTGCTTGAAACGTGCAAGCATTAACACCGTGGAAGACTTGGCAAACAAAACGGAAGAAGAAATGATGAAAGTAAGAAATCTGGGTCGCAAGTCCTTGGAAGAAGTACTGAACAAAATGGCAGAATTGGGTTTGGCTTTGAGACCAACCGATGAATAATTCTGTCGGTTACTAATATTTACTGCAAAATTACGACCGCACATAAGCCCGAAGAGTCGTGCGGTCGGGTTCAGTTTTGCAGGTGACATAAGGAGGATGAACCATGCACGCATCAGGATATAGAAAACTTGGCAAAGCAACTCCTCAGAGAAAAGCTCTGTTGAGAAACCAAGTAACAAATCTGTTGTATCACGGTAAAATCAAAACAACAGAAACAAGAGCAAAAGAAGTAAGAAGAATTGCTGAAAAAATGATTACTCTGGCTGTAAAAGAAAAAGATAACTTCGAAGAAGTAGAAGTATCTGCAAAAGTTGCAAAAAAAGATGCAAACGGCAAAAGAGTAAAAGAAGTGGTAAATGGTAAAAAAGTAACTGTTTATGATGAAGTGAAAAAAACAGTGAAAAAAGACAAACCTTCCAGATTGGCTGCAAGACGTCAACTGTTGTCTTACCTGTACCCTGTAACAGAAGTGCCTGCTGATGGTAAAAAAGTGAGAGCAAACACCAAAAAAGTAGACATGGTTGCAAAAATGTTTGATGAAATCGCTCCGAAATACGTTGGCCGTAATGGTGGTTACACAAGAATTGTGAAACTGGGTGCTCGTAAAGGCGACGGTGCAATGGAAGTTATCATCGAATTGGTTTAATATGCAAAATAAAACAGATAAAGCATTGTAGATACAGTGTTTTATCTGTTTTTTTATTATAGATTTCCCTCTACTACGATAACATCGGTGTATTGCAATGCTTTGGAAAGCCAAAGCAAAAGATATACATAAAAATCACGATGGGTACGGGATTGGTTTGGCAAATCGTTTTGTATTTGCGTCATCAACTGCTGCCAATCCGTTTTCCCAATCCAGTTGTCCCAACAAAAATCAAATGCAGGTTGCACTTCTTTTGTATCAGGATTTGTGCAGGGGAATATATTCCTGAAATAGGGCAAAAGCAATGGTTCTGCATCTTCCATGCATACCCGCAAAACGGTAGGACAATCATGCCAGTCCTCCCAAGTGGGGTTGGTGGCGTTGGGATTGACAGGATAAAATTGGATACAAATTTTGGATTTGCGTGGTGCGAAAAGACGTAATGTGATTTGTTTTGTCAAGACAAGCCCTCCTTTGGTTCTTGTAATGTGGATATGATATTCTGTGCAAATACAGTAATATCTTCATTTGGGTGTTGTGTCAGTTGTTGAAATGTCTGTATATCCTGTTTGAGTTTAGACCGAAGTTGTGACTGCCATGTATGAGATGGGGCATCATCTGTGGTGCAAGCGGCAAAGCCATAAAAAATATCCAGTATTTCCATTTGTAAATCCGTGTCTAAGATTTGTAATCCATCATATAAAATATCATAAGCAAGCAGTGCCGCAGAAGAAACATATGCGTGTTGATGGCACAAGGCACACCATAGAGCATGACTTGCTTGCAGGGCGATTGTTTTATCGTCAGAAAACAAATTGGTGAAAGATTGGGCAAATTTTTTCATATTTTCGATATGTTTTGAAAACGGTGTATCTGCTAGGCTGCTGTATGCGGTTTCGTAGCAAGACCAATCTATGGCGGCTATTTTTTGTTTGATATGTGCTTTGCGAGCATTTTCTGATGTCATATTGCATCACAACCCTTTGTTTTTTGCTTTATTTTAACATGGTATGCCCAAGGGAACAATAGGGAGTTTTTCTTGACTTTTCACAGAAAAACAGGTATCTTATTGATAGCTGTGAGTAATTTTTACCATAGACTTTGGAAAGGTGGAAAAACAATGAACATGGTCAAGGCGGAAGGTCTGACATATTCCTATACCAAAATATTGGAAACAGACCACGGCACAGAAGAACAAAGAGTAACTGCTTTGAAAGATGTCAATATCACAATCAATCAAGGCGATTTTGTGGCAGTGTTGGGACATAACGGTTCCGGAAAATCAACATTTGCAAAACATATCAATGCATTATTGCAACCAACAGAAGGAACCATTTGGGTAGAAAATATGGACACCAAAGATGATACCTTGGTTTGGGAAATCAGACAAACCGCAGGTATGGTATTTCAAAATCCGGACAACCAGTTGGTGGCAACCATTGTGGAAGAGGATATTGCATTTGGCCCAGAAAATATGGGTATAGAGCCAAAAGAAATCAGAAAACGTGTAGATGAGGCTTTGGCAACGGTGGGTATGAGCGAATATGCCACACACGCACCCTCTAAATTGAGCGGGGGACAAAAGCAAAGAATTGCCATTGCAGGGGTTTTGGCAATGAAACCAAAATGTATCGTATTGGACGAACCAACAGCAATGTTAGACCCTGTAGGACGCAGAGAAGTGATGGAAACCATTGAGCGTTTGAATAAAGAAGAAGGTATCACGATGATTTTGATTACCCATTATATGGACGAGGCTGTGCGTGCGGATAAAGTATATGTCATTGATGATGGGGATTTGGTGATGGAAGGTACACCAAAAGAAATCTTTTCACAGGTGGAACGTTTGCAGGCATATGGTTTAGATGTGCCGCAGGTGACGGAAGTGACATATTTATTACGAAAAGAGGGCATTGATTTGCCAGCGGATATTTTAACAACAGAAGAAATGGTAGGTGCAATATGTCAATACAAATCAACCATTTGACACATATTTATAACCCCGATTCAGCGTTTCAAAAAGTGGCTTTGGACGATGTGAATTTAGAAATCCAAAAAGGGGAATTTATTGGTCTGATTGGACATACGGGGTCCGGAAAATCAACTTTAATTCAACATTTGAACGGGATTATTTCCCCTACTTGCGGCGAAATACTGTTAGATGGGGAAAATATACACAAAGATAAAACAAAACTCAAAGAAGTGCGTCGCCGTATTGGCTTGGCGTTTCAATATCCCGAATATCAGTTGTTTGAAATGAGTGTATATAAAGACGTTGCGTTTGGCCCAACCAATTTGAAATGGACAGAACAGGAAATTCATCAAAGTGTGGTCAATGCTTTGGAAATGGTTGGTATTCCCGAAAGCCTGTATGACAAATCGCCGTTTGAACTCTCCGGCGGACAGAAACGTCGTGTTGCCATTGCAGGTGTTTTGGCAATGAATCCGGAAGTGTTGATTTTGGACGAGCCAACCGCAGGATTAGACCCTAAGGGGCGTGACGAAATTTTGGCAGCAATCAAAGAATTGCATGACAAAAGAGGAATTACCGTCATATTGGTGAGCCATAGCATGGAAGATGTTGCAAAATTGGTGGACAGAATTATTGTGATGCACAAAGGCAAAGCGGCAATGCAAGGTACACCAAAAGAAATATTTGCACACGTTACCAAATTGGAGCAGATGGGATTGGCGGCACCACAGGTGAGCTATGTGTTTGCGGCATTGAAACAAAAGGGGTATGATGTGCCAACGGACATTTATACCATTGAAGAAGCAAAACAAGCATTATATACATTGTTGAAGCAGGTGAAAGTATGATACGAGATATTACCATTGGGCAATATTACCCAAGCAATTCTGTGGTGCATCGCTTAGATGCAAGAGTGAAAATTCTGATGACATTTTTATTTATTGTATCTTTGTTTGTGGTGGATACATTGATGGGATATGTTTTGGTGACGCTATTGTTGGGGGCAGTCATTCGGGTTTCCAAAGTGCCGTTAAAATTTATGTTGCGTGGGCTGAAAAGTATCATGATTATCATTTTATTTACGGCATTTATCAATTTGTTTTTGACCAGAGGCGAGCATATCGTTTGGCAAGTCGGCTTTCTGAAATTGACGGAAGAAGGCATTTATATGGCAATCAAAATGTGTGTGCGTTTGGTGCTTTTGATTGTGGGTTCTTCTTTATTAACGTTAACCACAACACCCATACAGTTGACAGATGGGATTGAATATATTTTGAAGCCATTGAAAAAAATCGGTGTGCCTGCACATGAAATTGCTATGATGATGACCATTGCGTTGCGGTTTATTCCGACATTGTTAGACGAAACAGACAAAATTATCAAGGCACAACAGGCAAGAGGTGCGGATTTTGACACAGGCAATTTGTTGCAAAAAGCAAAAAGCATGATACCCATATTGGTACCATTATTTATTTCTGCATTTCGTCGTGCGGAAGAATTGGCAATGGCGATGGAAGCCAGATGTTACCATGGGGACGAGCATAGAACCCGTATGCATATGATGCAGTTGCAAAAGCGGGATTATACTGCAATCGTATGTGGTGTGGTCTATGGTTGTGTTGCAATCGGCATCAGAGTGGCAGCTAATTATATGCCATTTTTGATTTGAATGTTGTGATTTCTATTTTATGTAAATCAATCCTTTGCAGGTTTCCGAAGTATATATGCTTTGGAAACCTCTATACGTTATAGGAGGGAAAAATGAGAAATCGAGAAATTTCGTTTGTCAATGTGGTATTGTGTCTTTTGGTGATGTGGATTCATATTTGTTCGCCCGCAATCACAGGATTGCCAAAAGAAAGTATGACATTTTTGGGTATTTATGTGCCATGGCGGTTGTCGGCGTTTGTGGTGCAGGCATTTTTGTTTTTATCGGCGTTGAAATTGTTTTTGTCCAAAAAAGAAGTCAAATACAGTCGGTTTTTATGGGGCAGATGTAAAAAAATCGGTTTGCCGTATGTGGTTGCGGTTTTGATTTCTTATATTGGTTTGATTTATTTTGGTTTTTATGTGTTTGATTGGCGGTTTTTGCTGCGGTCGTTGTTTGTGGGAGATATGATTGCTCCTTTTTATTTTGTGGTGATTATATTTCAATTTTATCTCTTGTTGCCTGTTTGGCAATGGATTGTGGGACGTTTGCCGATGTGTGCGGTGTTGGTTGCGGCAGTGCTGGTCAATCGCATATTTCTTGGGTATTTTCCGCAAATGCTAAACCTTGTTTTGCCAGATGTGGCATTTGCATATAATGACCGTATCTTTACCTCTTATTTGATATATTGGATATTGGGTTGTTATGCGGGGCAATATTATGATGTCTTTTTGCAAAAAATTAAGCAATATGGTGCTTGGATTTGCGGAGTATTTGTTTTGATGGCAGGTGTGAATGCTTCTTTGAGTTATGGTATGACAAGAGGATTTTTCCAAATCGGATATTTGGAAGATATCCATATGTTGTATGTGTTATCAGCGATATTGTTTCTGTTTTGGGTGGCAGAACAGGGTGGCAAAGCATTGTTACGCTTTTCATTGTTCCAAGGCATAGATGGTTTGAGTTTTTATTTGTATTTATACCATGGGATACTGTTATATTATATACAAATGAGGTTGTTGTCCGGTGTATCAAGTTTGCCGATGGTGGTATTGGGACGAGCGTTTTATTGCTATGGGGCGGCATTGATTGCGGCATACGTTTTTCTGTTTTGGAAAAGGAGGCGAAAGGCATGAGAATATTATTGACAATCGCATACGATGGGACAAGATACAGCGGTTGGCAAAAACAAAAAGCAAAAGAAGTCGTGACCGTAGAGGGCACATTGGAGCAGGGACTGCGTGCCTTGTTTCGTTCTGAAACATTGGAATGCATTGGGGCAAGCAGAACAGACAGAGGGGTACACGCATTGGGACAACGTGCAGTCATTGATGTGGATACCACTATACCGGCAAACAAAATTCCATTTGCCATTCGCCCATTTTTGCCGGAGGATATCGTGGTGACAGCAGCAGAGGTCGTACCGGACGATTTTCACCCTAGATTTGATTGTGTCAAAAAAACATATGAATACCGCATTTGGCAGAGTCCTTTCCGAAACCCCAAAGAGCGGTTATACAGTACATTTGTACATGAGAAATTAGACATTGCAGCCATGCAGCAAGGTGCAAAGGCTTTTATCGGCACACATGATTTTGCAGCGTTTTGTGCAGCAGGCAGCAGTGTGGTATCCACGGTACGCACCATATTTGACTGTGATGTCAAACAGGAAGGAAACTGTATTTGCATATTGGTGACAGGGGACGGATTTTTATACAATATGGTGCGGATATTGGCAGGTACATTGATTGCGGTGGGACAGGGCAAAAAAAATGCACAAGATGTGGCAGCCATCATTGCCTCCAAGGACAGACGCAATGCCGGACAGACCGCAGAGCCGCAAGGCTTGACTTTACTTGAAATTTATTATGATTTCGCATGAAAAGCTATTGACAGCGGACAATCGCCGTATTATAATAAAAAAGCTGTATTTTGATTTTAGGACAATTTGTCTTAAATATATATTTCTCAAGGTGGGACTCAATAAGTTATGCCAAAAGGGCATAATGGAGATTGCAGCCATATTCCCGTATGGTTTGCAAAGTCAACGGGTCAACAAAAAATAATAAGGGAGGTAAAAGAACCATGAGAACAACTTACATTGCCAAAGAAGCAGACATCGTAAAAAAATGGTATGTTGTTGATGCAACAGACTTGACTTTGGGCCGTTTGTCTTCTGAAATCGCAAACATTTTAAGAGGCAAAAACAAACCCCAGTATGCACCAAACGTGGATATGGGTGATTACGTAATCGTAATCAATGCAGAAAAAATTGCTGTATCCGGTAAAAAATTGACACAGAAAATGTATCATCACCACACAGGTTACATGGGTGGTCTGAAATCTGTGAGATTGGACAAAATGCTGGAAACACACCCTGAAAGAGTTATCGAACACGCTGTAAAAGGTATGCTTCCTAAAAACGCTCTGGGTAGAAAAATGTTCGGCAAATTGCACGTTTATGCAGGTGCAGAACATCCTCATGCAGCACAAAAACCCGAAGTACTGGAATTGAAATTTTAATAGAAGGAGGAAGGCATAATGGCAGCAGCTAGATATTACGGCACAGGCAGAAGAAAATCTTCCGTAGCAAGAGTATACTTAGTACCAGGTACTGGTAAAATTACAATCAACAAAAGAGATATTGATGAATATTTTGGTCTGGAAACATTGAAATTGATTGTTCGTCAACCTTTGGAATTGACAACAACCATCACAAAATTCGATGTTTTGGTAAACGTGCATGGCGGTGGTTTCACAGGTCAGGCAGGTGCAATCAGACATGGTATTTCCAGAGCATTGTTGCAGGCTGATGGCGATTTCAGACCCGTTCTGAAAAAAGCCGGCTTCTTGACAAGAGACCCTCGTATGAAAGAAAGAAAGAAATATGGTCTCAAAGCAGCTCGTCGTGCTCCACAATTCTCCAAAAGATAATTTTTTATTTTGGATATACAAAACCGTTCGATTTTTTATCGGACGGTTTTTTTATGAAAAAGATTAACAAATTCTTTATATGCCCTCTACATTTTGGAAAAAGTTTGGTATAATAAGCAAAATGATATGGGGGGATAAGATGAAACAAGAAACAATTTTGAGATTATCAATGCTATTGATTGTGACTGCTTGCATCATCAATGTGTATGTGTATCAAATGTCAAGATTAGACAGCCCCATATTTTTTACACATCAGTATGATAAAGTGTGGAATCATGCGGTATGGGAAGAAATTTCTCTCTATTATATTACCAATGTGGGGAGCAAAGACCATATAGAAAAAATTACATTTTTAGCAGAAGATGAAGAGCAGAATATGGAAGCAAAAGGCTTGCGGGAAATGGTTTCCAAGAGATATGGTATGTACGAGATTCGGCGTGTGAAAGCAATGTGCGTTGTCAGAAATCAGACAATGCTATCAGAAACGATAGAATTTCAAACACAAGAAGGCAAAAAAGGGCAGGTAGATATTGGACATATCCATTTTCGTACCATGAGTCCGGGACACCAAGGCTATCCTTGCAATGTGTGTGATATTTCCATCAAACGAGACCAAGACGATGGAAAAGAATACTATCAAATTGTTGCAAATGAAGGGGTTACCTTTACATATATGGAACCAACCCTATCCCCTATCAAATTGAGATTGTACACAAAAGAAGGAGAGCATATTCGATTTCCTTTGACGTTACAAAAGGGAGAAGTATTGCAATGTTATTTGGATTTGGAATTTTCGGAAGATGAGCAAAATCGACATACAACAATTTTTGAAGTAGAGCCATGTTTGATTGGCATCACAGAAGATGGAAAACAAATCAAACAGGATTTCCATGGTGTGGTGCAAAGGATTACAAATTATCGTATTCCGGATATTTATAATATTTTGGAAGAAAAAGGGGCATTGTAGAATATGGTATATGTCAGAAATTTATTGATATTGGGTTGTGCATTACTTTTTTTGGATTATGATGTGTATAGAATCAATATTTGTCCGGATTGGCTTGGATATTTGCTTTGTTTTATTGCCATTTACCATATGCCACAACCCAAAAGGGTATATAAACTGGAAATTGTTTCTGTCATGCTGGTGATTTGTTGTATCGGTTTGGAATTGATGCGGTTTTATATCGCAAATTTAATCATTATATGGGAATTCAGTATTTTTATTATGATGTTGGATTTGATATTGTTTTATGAAATTGGTATGTGGATTTATAAACAAACGGAAGAACCGACATTACCAACAAAAATGAAAATATGTTTGCTGATTGGTACTGTGGCTACATTGAGTAGATGTTTGGCAGTGAATATTCCCGTACTATACTGGGCGATGATATTTTTTGCTCTGTTGTATCGGTTATATTTTCTTTATGGGATTTGTTGTTTTTTGAAAAATGTATGAAAGACAGAAAGAGATTTATTTGAAAAAATAAATCTTTTTTTTGGATTAAAAATTTCATTAGAATACAGACAATGGATTGACTTTTTTTTTGGAAGGCGTATAATGTTTCCTGCAAAACAGTTTGATGGCTAACAAATAAAATGGAAGGGAACGTTTCTGATGGGAAGTGAGAAAACAGTTGTGTTGTTGCACCATTTGGCAAATATTTTTTTTCGGGAATTGGACGCAATGAATAGCGAAATGTTAGGAGAGAGTGTGACAGGGCAGAATATGCTGGTGATTGGGTATTTGGCTTGCCGCAAAGAAGATACATATCAAAAGGATTTGGAAACACATTTTGGTGTACGTCGCTCCACCATATCAAAAGTCTTGCGTTTGATGCAGGAAAAAGGCATGATTGCAAGAGAAGGTGTCAGGGAAGATGCAAGATTGAAAAAAATCATATTGACAGAAAAAGGCTGGAAAATTTACCATTTGGCAGCAGATAATATTGAAATTTTAAATCAAAGACTATATCAAAATATTTCGCAGGAAGAACAAGCCGTATTTTTGGAAATTTTGAAAAAAATGAAAGACAATATGGGTTGTTGCAAACAAAACATGGAGTAGTATGGAAAGAAAAGGAGGTTTTTTCAATATGATACGAACATTATTGAAAAGTGTCAGAGAGTACAAAAAAAGTTCTTTATTATCACCGTTGTTTGTCACATTGGAAGTGGTTTTGGAAGTGCTGATTCCAATGTTGATGGCACAGTTGATTGATTTCGGGATTGAAGCGGGGAATATGCAGTATATCCTAAAAATGGGATTGGCACTGGTGGTTTGTTGTTTGGTTTCGTTGTTGTTTGGGGCATTATCCGGAAAATTTGCGGCAGAGGCGTCCGCCGGGTTTGCAAAAAATTTGCGTTCAGATATGTATGATAAAGTGCAGACATATTCTTTTTCCAATATAGACAAATTTTCCGCAGCAAGTATTGTCACCCGTTTGACAACGGATATTACCAATATACAAAACTCATATCAGATGGCAATTCGTATTGCGGTACGTTCTCCGATTATGATGGTGTTTGCGTTGTTTATGGCATTTCGTGTGAATGCCGCATTAGCACCGATTTTTGTGATTGCATTACCGATTTTGGGATTTGGGATTTGGTTGATTGTACGAAATGCAAAACCCATTTTTGAGCGTGTATTTTTCACATATGATGCACTGAATAATGTGGTGCAGGAAAATTTGCATGGTATTCGTGTGGTCAAATCCTTTGTCAGAGAAGAACATGAAACAGAAAAATTTTGTGCGGTATCCAATCATATTTATCAGGATTTTTCAAAAGCAGAAAAGATATTGGCGTTTGGTTCTCCCTTGATGCAGTTTTGTGCATATGGTTGTATGTTGTTGATTTCATGGTTGGGAGCAAAGTTGATTATCGCCTCCGGCAACAATCCTGCCATTGGTATGACAACAGGGGATTTGGCAAGTATGTTTTCTTATACCATGCAGATTTTAATGAGTTTGATGATGTTTTCCATGGTGCTTGTGATGATTACCATTTCTTATGCTTCTATGGAACGTGCAGAGGAAATATTGAAAGAAGAAAGTGATATCCATAATCCGGAAAATCCGATTTATGACGTAGCAGATGGTAGTATTGTATTTGATAATGTGGATTTTCAGTATGGAGAACACGCAGATGAGTTGTGTTTAAATCACATCAATTTGACCATACCGTCAGGGGCAACGGTGGGCATTATCGGTGGTACGGGCAGTGCAAAAAGTACATTGGTACAACTTATTCCAAGATTGTACGATGTGACAAAGGGTTGTGTCAAAGTGGGTGGTAAAGATGTACGGGCATATGATTTGGAATCATTGCGAAAAGAAGTGGCAATGGTATTGCAAAAAAATGAGCTGTTTTCCGGTACAATCAAAGAAAATTTGCGTTGGGGCAAAGAAGATGCCACAGACGCAGAAATGGAACACGTCTGCAAATTGGCACAAGCCGATGATTTTATACAGAAGTTTCCGGAAGGATATGACACATATATTGAACAAGGTGGTGCAAATGTTTCCGGTGGACAAAAACAAAGACTTTGTATTGCAAGGGCATTGCTCAAAAAACCTAAAATATTGATATTGGACGACTCCACCAGTGCAGTGGATACCAAAACAGATGCCTTCATTCGCAAAGCATTTGCAGAGGAAATCCCAAACACCACAAAAATCATCATTGCACAAAGAATTTCTTCCATAGAACACGCCGATATGATATTGGTATTGGACAATGGGAAAATCAATGGGGTAGGTACACATAAGCAGTTGTTAAAAACAAATGCAATTTATCAAGAAGTATATACATCACAACAAAAAGGAGGTATCGAGGAATGAGTAAAAAAAATGAAAAAACCGTCCCTGTCGGACGACCAAAATTGGAAAAAGAACCTCTGAAACGTTTGATGGTTTATATCAAAAAATATAAATTGCGGTTTGGGTTGGTATTGGTTTGTATTTTGTTAAGCTCTGTTTGCGGTGTGATGGGTTCTATGTTTTTGCGTGTGGTGATTGATGATTATATCACGCCGTTGTTGCAGACAGCTACACCCGAATTTGCCGGATTGTTTCGGGCGGTTTGTGTGATGGCAGGTGTGTATTTGATTGGGCTGCTGAGTACATTTTTATATAATTTCAACATGGTTGTCATATCACAAGGGGTTTTGAAAGAAATTCGTGACACATTGTTTGCACATATGCAAAAATTGCCGATACGTTATTTTGATACCCATACCCATGGGGATATTATGAGCCGCTATACCAACGATATTGATACATTGCGACAGATGATTTCCCAAAGCATTCCGCAAATGTTTTCCTCGGTTGTGACGATTGTATCCGTATTTTGTGCGATGGTGTATACCAGTATCTATTTGACATTGCTTGTGGTTGTGTTTATGGTTTTGGTGATGTATTGCATGAAATATATTGCAGGACACAGCGGCAGATATTTTGTCAAACAACAAGAAGCCTTGGGAGATATGAATGGGTATATCGAAGAAATGATACATGGGCAAAAAGTGGTCAAAGTATTTTGCCATGAAGAAAAAGCAAAAGCAGTTTTTGCACAAAAAAATGAAAAACTCTGTGATTGTGCAACAAAAGCAAACCAATATGCCAACATATTGATGCCGATTATGATGAACTTGGGCAATTTACAATATGTGCTGATTGCCATTGTAGGCGGTACATTGGCATTGCATGGCATAGGTAGTTTGACATTGGGTGCGATTGTTTCTTTTTTGCAGTTATCCAAAAGTTTTTCCACGCCCATCAGCCAAGTTTCCCAACAAATCAATTCTGTGGTGATGGCATTGGCAGGTGCAAAACGTGTGTTTACATTGTTAGATGAGCAAGAGGAAACAGACGACGGATATGTGACATTGGTTAATGCAAGATATGATGAAAACGGAAATTTGCAGGAATGTGCAAACCATACAGGGCTTTGGGCATGGAAACACCCCCATACAGACGGCAGTGTCAGTTATGTGGAACTAAAAGGGGATATTCGTTTCTTTGATGTGGATTTTGGCTATACAGAAGAAAAAATGATATTGCACAATATCACATTATATGCAAAACCGGGGCAGAAAGTGGCGTTTGTGGGGGCAACCGGTGCAGGCAAAACCACGATTACCAATTTGATTAACCGTTTTTATGATTTGGCAGATGGGAAAATCCGATATGATGGCATCAATATCAATAAAATCAAAAAAGAAGATTTGCGGCATTCTTTGGGGATTGTGTTGCAAGATGTCAATTTGTTTACGGGTACGGTGATGGAAAATATCCGTTATGGAAATTTGCAGGCAACTGACGAGGAATGCATTGCGGCAGCAAAATTGGCAAATGCAGACGGGTTTATCCATATGTTGCCGGACGGGTACCAGACGGTATTGTCGGGCGATGGTTCCGGACTTTCCCAAGGACAAAGACAACTGCTTTCCATTGCAAGAGCGGCTGTGGCAAATCCACCTGTGATGATATTAGATGAAGCCACTTCTTCCATTGACACCAGAACAGAGGCGATTGTCCAAAGAGGTATGGACGCATTGATGAAAGGCAGAACGGTTTTTGTCATTGCACATAGATTGTCTACGGTACAAAATGCAGATGTAATTATGGTATTGGAGCAGGGACATATCATGGAAAGAGGTACACATGAACAACTGATTGCAGAAAAAGGAAAATACTATCAATTATATACGGGAGCATTTGAATTGGAGTAATTTTTTGGCAGAACGTTTGGATAGAAAAACAATTTCTTGCAAAGAGCAAACAAGTTATGATATACTCACAAATAGTGCCAAATTACAAGATATATTGGAAAATTTGGCAAGAAAATAAAATATATGGCGAATATGATTTTGTAGCATATAAAAAAGAGGGGGAGAAGCAAACTATGTTTACCATCGGAAATTATGTTAAGGTTTCCAGTTTGGAAGAAGCATACGAGTTGAACCAGAAAAAATCCAATGTGGTTTTTGGTGGTGGTGTATGGTTGCGTTTGGGCAAAAAACATATCCAAACCGCCATTGATTTGTCTAATTTGGGCTTGGATACCATCACAGAGGACGAAAATGAGTTTTCCATTGGTGCTATGGTGCGTTTGCGTCAGTTGGAAACACACAAAGGCATTGATGCTTATACCAAAGGAGCTGTCAAAGAAAGTTTGCGTCATATTGTTGGGGTACAAATGCGAAATTGTGCAACCGTTGGCGGCAGTATATTCGCTAGATTTGGATTCTCTGATATTTTGGCTTGTTTGCTGGCGTTTGATTGCGATGTGGAATTGTATCAAGCGGGTAGAATTTCTTTGCAGGCATTTGCAACCATGCAAAAAGACAATGATATTTTGGTGCGTGTGATTTTGAAAAAAACACCCGTAGAAGCCGTATATTTGTCACAAAGAAATACAGCAACCGATTTTCCTGTGGTTTCTTGTGCGGTGGCAAAACATACAGATGGGATATATGCAGTGGTGGGGGCAAGACCTTGTCAGCCGGTGATTGTAAAAGATACAGCAGGCATTTTGGAACACCCTTGTGCAGAACAAATACAAGAATTTGCGACACAGGCGGCAGAAGGGATTGCATTTGCAGATAACACCAGAGCAAGTGCAACATATCGTAGACACGTTGCGGGTGTTTTGATAAAAAGAGGCGTAACACAACTTTTGGGAGGTGACAAATCATGCAAATCAAATTACGTTTGAACAAACAGGAAGTGACCGCTGATGTTGCACCCGATTTGGTGTTGTTGGATTTTGTGAGAGAGCAAGGTTGTTACAGTGTCAAAAGAGGTTGCGAAACGTCTAACTGTGGACTGTGTACCGTTTTGATGGACAACAGACCGATTTTGTCTTGCTCCACATTGGCAGTGCAGGCAGATGGGCATGATGTTGTGACGATGGAAGGTTGTCAGGAAGCGGCAGAAGAATTTGGGGCATTTTTGGCAGACCAAGGTGCGGAACAATGTGGGTTTTGCAGTCCCGGATTTATTATGAATGTATTGGCAATGTGTCAAGAAATGGAAAACCCCACAGATGATGAAATCAGAGAATATTTGGCTGGGAATTTGTGCCGCTGTTCCGGTTATCAGGGACAGTTGCGTGCCATTCACCAATATATTGCATACAAAAGAGGGGAGGAACAAGTATGAAATTTGTCAACCAACCCGTTCGCAAAAAAGATGCCATGGCATTGGTGACAGGCAAACCCGTATATGTAGATGATTTGGCACCAAAGGATTGCTTGGTTGTAAAAGTGTTGCGTAGTCCACACGCACACGCTGTCATCAAAGAAATCAAAACCGATATTGCAAAAAAATTGCCGGGCATTGCTTGTGTGCTGACATATGCAGATGTACCGCAAAATCGTTTTACCATGGCAGGACAGACCTATCCTGAGCCTAGCCCTTATGATAGATTGATATTGGATAAAAGGGTGCGTTTTGTCGGCGATGCAGTGGCGATTGTGGCGGGAGAAACCGAAAAAGCCGTTGACAAAGCCATGAAAACCATCAAAGTCACTTATGAAGTCTTAGAACCGATATTGGATTTCAGAAAAGCAAAAGACAATCCGATTTTAATTCACCCAGAAGATGACTGGAAAGCACTTTGCCCTGTGGGTGCGGATAACAAACGCAATTTGTGTGCTTGCGGATTGGAAGAACATGGTGATGTGGATAAAGTGTTTGCAGAATGTGATGTGGTTGTGGAAAACACATACCACACAAAAGCAAATCAACAGACCATGATGGAAACATTCCGCACCTATACACAGATGGATACATATGGCAGATTGAACATCATCAGCTCGACACAAGTACCATTCCATGTACGTCGTATTTTGGCAACCGCTTTGGATATTCCAAAATCCAAAATCCGTGTCATTAAGCCCAGAATTGGTGGTGGTTTTGGGGCAAAACAGACCGTTGTGGCAGAAGTATATCCTGCGATTGTGACACTGAAAACCGGTCGTCCCGCAAAAATTATCTATACAAGAGAGGAAAGCTTGATTGCCTCTACCCCTCGTCATGAAATGGAAATTGATGTGCGTATCGGTGCTATGCAAGATGGTACCATCCGTGCCATTTCCGTAAACACATTGTCCAATACAGGGGCATTCGGTGAACATGGCCCAACGACCGTTGGATTGTCCGGACATAAATCCATTCCCTTGTACAGCAAGGCAGAGGCATTCCGTTTTGCATATGATGTGGTATATACCAATCATATGTCTGCGGGAGCATATCGTGGCTATGGGGCAACACAAGGGATATTTGCCGTAGAATCCGCAATCAATGAATTGGCAGCAAGATTGGACATTGACCCTGTGGCATTGCGTGAAAAAAATATGACCACAGAGGGTGATGTGATGCACGCCTATTACGGAGAGCAAACAAACAGTTGTGCCTTAGACCGTTGTTTGCAAAGAACAGCGGAATTGATTGGCTGGAAAGAAAAATTCCCTGCTCGTGTGATGGAAAACGGTAAAATTCGTTCTGTTGGGATTGCCATGGCAATGCAGGGTTCCGGTATCCCGAATTTGGATACGGGGGCTGTGACCATCAAACTCAATGATGATGGTTTTTATGCGTTGTCTATTGGGGCGTCAGATATGGGGACAGGTTGTGACACCATATTGGCACAGATGGCGGCAGATTGCTTGGACTGTTCTGTGGACGATATTATCGTGCATGGTGTGGATACTGATATTTCACCATATGATTGTGGTTCTTATGCGTCCAGCACCACATATGTAACAGGGACAGCAACGGTCAAAGCCTGTGAAACATTGATAAACAAAATGAAACAATATGCGGCAGACAAAATGGACTGCGATGTGGAAGCATTGGAATTTGACGGTGAAAAAGTATATAACCTCAAAACGGGCGAAAGCATCACAAGGAAAGATTTGGGTAATATGAATATGTGTGCCGCAACAGAAACGATGGTTGCAACAGAAGCACATTGTTCCCCTGTTTCTCCGCCACCATTTATGGCTGGTGCGGCAGAAGTGGAAATTGACACGGAAACCGGTGACATCAAATTGGTGGATTATGTAGCGGTTGTGGACTGTGGTACTGTCATCAATCCAAACTTGGCAAGAGTACAGGTCGAAGGCGGTTTGGTACAGGGCATTGGTATGGCATTGCATGAAGATATTGTGTATAACCAATATGGCAGTTTGGCAGGCAATTCTTTGATGCAATACAAAATCCCCACACGTTTGGATATGGGACAGTTGCGTGTGGAATTTGAAAGCAGTTATGAACCAACAGGGCCTTTCGGTGCAAAATCCATTGGAGAAATTGTCATCAATACCCCATCTCCTGCCATCGCACACGCAGTATATAACGCAACAGGCGTGCGTGTGACAGAATTGCCAATCACACCCGAAAAAATCGTGATGGGTATGCAGCCAAAATGAGTATTTGTTGGATTGTATTGGCAGCAGGCAGAAGTACAAGATTTGGAGAAAACAAGTTGCTGTACCCGTTTCAGGGAAAGCCTCTGTATCGGCATGGATATGAACAGCTTAAAGCAGCCGCAACAAAACGAAAAGAACCATTGATTGTGGTAACATCTCATCGGGAGATTGCAGATGCATTGTCCCAAGAAGATGTTATGGTGGCTTGGAACGATTGCCCACAAAAAGGCATTACATCTTCCATCAAATGTGGATTGTCTGCCGCAGGGGGGATACAACAGGATATGGTATATTTGTTTGCGGTTGCAGACCAGCCTTTTTTGCAAACAGCGGAATTGCTTTGTTTTGCAGAAGCATTTTTGCAATCAAAAAAACCATTGGGCTGTATGGCATATGAGGCACAATGGGGCAATCCTGCGATATTTTCCGCAGATATGGCAAAAAAATTGTTGCACTTACAGGGTGACTGTGGCGGAAAACAGATTTTGCAAGCATATCCAAGAGATGTTTTTGTATATGCCTGCCAATCCCATACAACCATACTGGATATAGACACAAAACAGGATTTGGAGGGTATCTGATAAGAGATACCCTCTTTTTTATTGCGTTTGCTTGACTTTTTTGCTGTAAAAGCGTATACTGCTATCGGATAAGAACTTATATAAACCCATAATCCGGTTGGGTGTTTCTACTGTGGTTACCGTAAATTTCCCGCACTATAAGTTTTGTTTTGTTCATATTTTATTGTGAACGGGGCAGAATCATAGGGATTTGACGGTATTTTTTTTTGAAAAAAAGGAGGAACAATATCATGAAAACAGAAAATTTTGTTTGTAAGGGAGATATTTGTTATAGTGAAGATTTGCAGACGTTGCGTACTGTCAAAAATGGGTATTTGGTTTGTGCAGATGGTGTTTGTGTCGGCGTTTTTGAAACATTGCCACAAGCATATCAGCAGTTTACACTTTTGGATTATACAGGGAAATTGATATTACCAGGCTTTACGGATTTGCACGTACACGCACCACAACATCGTTTTCGTGCATTGGGCATGGATTTGGAATTGTTGGAATGGTTGGAAACACATACATTTCCACAAGAGGCAAAATATGCAGACACCACATACGCAAAAGAAAATTATGCACGTTTTGTGGACGAAATGAAAAAAGGCCCAAATACAAGAGCCTGTGTGTTTGGCACCATTCATGGGAAATCCACAGAGGTTTTGATGGAATTATTGGAAGATGCAGGGTTATGTGCCATGGTCGGGAAAGTGAATATGGACAGAAACAGTCCTGATTATTTGCGAGAAGAAAGTGCAGAAGTTTCTGCGGCGGATACGATTGCATTTTTGGAAAATGTAAAACAAAAATATCCCCATGTAACACCGATATTGACACCTAGATTTTTGCCGACTTGCAGTGACGCATTGTTGACAAAATTGGGCGATATCCAAAAAGCATATCAAGTGCCTGTACAGTCTCATTTGTCCGAAAACAGAGGAGAAGTAGAATGGGTGCAAGCATTATTCCCATCATCTAGTTGTTATGGAGATGCATATGACAGCTTTGGACTGTTTGGGGGACAAAATTGTCCAACCATTATGGCACATTGTGTGTTGAGTACAGAAGAAGAAATCGCTTTGATGAAACAACGTGGTGTGTTTGTGGCACATTGTCCGGAGTCAAACAGCAATTTGCTTTCCGGTATTGCCCCTATCCGTAAATATTTGGACGAGGGCATTGCCGTTGGTTTGGGCAGTGATATTGCAGGCGGCACACGTTGCTCCATATTCTATGCCATGGCGGAAGCTGTGCGTATGTCCAAAATGCGTTGGCGTTTGGTAGATGAAAGCCTTGCTCCTTTGACCATACCCGAAGTGTTTTATTTGGCAACTGCCGGCGGTGGTGCGTTCTTTGGCAAAGTGGGGAAATTTGAAGCGGGATACGCATTTGATGCATTTGTGTTAGATGACAGCAGATATGACAATATAGGGGAATACGATATTGCACAACGCTTGGAACGGGCGGTATATTTGAGTAACGATGATGAAGTGGTGCATAAATTTGTTGCAGGCAGACAGCTGTTTTAAGCAGTCATCACAAAGAGAGGGATAGAATATGAAAGATGGGGTTGTGGTGACAGACGGCAATGAAACCGTGATTGTGAATCAATACAGTTATTGTGAGCTGGTGAAATGGTTGATTGTGGTGTATGTTGGGGTTTCTTATGCAGAAGCGAGCCTTTGCGTTGCAAAGCATACAGATTATTTTGCGTCCATACAAACCATGTCACAAGTCGATTTTGAAACACATGATTGGCCGTATTATTATTTGGCAATGACATTTTATTATGGGGATTATCGAGAGGCAAAGCCAATCGAACCGGAGCCAAATTCCCCCGAAGGGCTTGCACGCTATCAAACAATAGAAGAAGATATTTTGAAACAGCACCATCTCAAAGAGCCGTTTGTTTGAGCAAACACCACAAAATACAGAAAAGCAAGGGCAAAACCTATCATATTTTTCATGCACATTCATATATTTACAAAGAAAGCATTGTTAGGCAATCCGCAAAAACGGGAAGCGTATGCCGATGAAAAATAAGGAGGTCAAACCGTATGCCCTTGGAATTGATGAAAGAAGCCGTTACGCTGAAACAGCAAAGAGGAAAACAAAGTTCTCGTATTTTGTTGGAGGGCGATATGATTGTGCCGGACACCAAACCGGACATCAAAGAAGTATTGCATTGTAAAGGTCGTGTGCGGACGCAGGAAGTCAAAATAGCTGATGAAAAAATCAGTTTTCGTGGAGAGTTGGTTGTGATGGTGCTATATCGTGCCATCTCCGGAGAGCGTTATGTGTATGCCATGACATCTGGTTTGCCGATACAGGAAACATTGTATATGGAGGGATTGCAAGCAGATGATATGGTGGAATTGGATTTGGATTTAGAGCATTTGGAGTGTAATTTAATCAATGACAGAAAAGTGGGATTGCGTGCTGTCATTGAAGCAGAGGCACAAGCTGAATGGAAAGCCAATCTGCAAATGGTGTTCGGCACAAAAGACGAGCAGGCAGAGCTGTTGTGGTCAAAGGTATTGACAGAACAACCAATCACAGAAAAAAAGGACAGGTTTAATGTCAAAGGCAAATGGACGGTGCCGCATGACCACCCTGCCATCGGAGAAATATTGGACACCACAGTGACAATTTCCAATACAGATATTCGCCCAATGGACGGGAAAGTGGGCATCAAAGGGAATTTGTGGGTTTCTGTGCTATACAGTGATGATACAAACGGTATGCCGATGGTGACAGAGCAGGATATCCCGTTTCATGGGTTTATAGAGGCAAGTGGCATGACGCCGCAAAGCATTGCAGATGTGAAATTGACTGTGGGAGAAATTGAGGTGACACCGGAAGTCGATGAGGACGGAGAACCCAGAGAGCTTGCGGTAGATGTTACCATTTATGAGGATTTGAAGGCCTCTGAAATTGCAGAAAAATCGTTTGTGACCGATGCATATGGATTGGAACAAAATTTGAAACCCATACAGGAAAACGTGACATTTTCCATGACAGCCGGTGTTGCACAAAATCGGTTTACCGTCAAAGAAACCGTGCATTTGGAAGAACAAGAATCACCCATGATGCAGGCAGTGCGTATTTGGGGAAGTGTGCAGATTACAGATACCAAAGCCGATACAGATGCAGTTGTGGTGGAGGGGGTATTGCATACGGAAATGATGTATTTGTGCGAAGATGATACTGCCCCTGTTTGTGTGATACATAGAGGCTTTCCGTTTACCCGTACCATTGAAGTCAAAGGTGCAAAACCGGAGGATACGGTTTGTGTGCGTGGGACATGGGAAGAAGCGGATTTTCGCTTGTTGACAGAACAGGAGGGCGAATGTCGCATACAAGTGATGCTGTATGTGAAAGTGTTACGCAATCAGCAAGTCACCATGGTGACGGATTTACAGGAAGAAGAAGTGACAGAACAGATTGCACAACCGGGGGCTGTGATTGTAAGCGTACAACCCGGTGATACATTATGGAAGCTTGCAAAAAAATATCGCACAACACCGGAACGTATCTTGATGATGAATGATATTGAACACCCAGACCGACTGTATGTCGGACAAAAACTATTGATATTGAGAAAAAATTTTCGCTGACAAAAATAAACGGCATACTCACAATATTTGGTGAGATATGCCGTATTTTGCTTAGAAAAGGAAAATACGTTTTTTTTGATTATTCTATACAAGTATGTTATAATTTGAAAAAAGAAAGAGATTGAGGTGCAAACATGAAAGGCTATTTGATTTCGGTGGAGGGTAGCGACGGAAGTGGAAAATCCACACAGTTACAAAACATCATTGCATATTTGGAGCAAAAAAATGTGGATTTGGTGGTTACCAGAGAACCGGGAGGCACTGCATTATCTGAGGCAATTCGTGGATTGTTATTAGATGCCCGATATACCGAAATGACTGCAAAAACCGAGATGTTATTGTATGCGGCAAGCAGAGCCCAACATATTGAGCAAAAAATTATCCCTGCATTAGAGGCGGGAAAAGTTGTTGTGACAGACCGTTTTACCGATTCCAGCATTGCTTATCAAGCATATGGCAGAGGGTTGGGGGATATGGTGACAGATGTGAATGAAATTGCCACAGGCGGTTGCAAGCCCGATTTGACTATATTTTTGGATTTGCCGCCTGAACAGGGAATTTTACGGAAAAAACAAGAGCAACTGCATATCATGGACAGATTGGAATTGGAAAAATTGGCATTTCATGAAAAAGTATATGCAGGGTATCAGGCATTGTTACAAAAAGAACCGAACCGCATTTGTCGTATTGATGCTTCACAAAGTATAGAAACGGTGTTTGTGCAAATCCGAAAGCAACTGGACTTTTTGCTTGGATTTTGATGATATCAAGATAAGGGAGGGATTTTTTATGAAATTGATGATAGCGATTGTGCAAGATGAAGATGCAGGCGATGTGATTGCAGCTTTGAATGAGGCAGAAATTCAAGTCACCCGCTTGGCAACCAAAGGCGGTTTTTTGCGTAGTGGCAATACCACCATTATGACAGGCGTACCCGACGAAAAAGTGGAGAATGCTTTGCACATCATCGAAGAAAACAGCAGAGCAAGGACACAATACGCAACATTGCCATCTTCCTGCGGTGCGATGCATGGCTTTATCATGGCACCGATTGAGGTAAAAGTCGGCGGTGCAACGGTATTTGTTTTGGACGTGGAACAATTCCATAAATTTTAATCAAAAGGAGGCGAAAGGCGTTGTGTCGCTTTTCAGAAGTATATGGCAACGACCTTTTGCTTCGCCATTTGCAGCAAGCGGTTGCCACAAATAAAATTTCACACGCATATCTGTTTGCGGGCGGCAGCGGCAGTGGCAAAAAAATGCTTGCCAATCTATTTGCAAAAACATTACAGTGTGAGGCAAAAGGGACAGAACCATGTGGCATATGTCACAGCTGCAAAGCTTTTGCTTCCCAAAATCACCCCGATATTGTGTATGTGCGTCCCACAAAAAAGACATTGGGTGTCGATGATATTCGAGAACAGATATTGGAAGATGTCAAGTTCAAACAATATCAGTATCAGTATAAAATTTATATTGTACAACAGGCAGACACCATGACAGTACAGGCACAAAATGCCTTGCTCAAAACATTGGAAGAACCGCCTGCTTACGCTGTGTTTTTACTTTTGGCAAGCAATACAGCCGCATTTTTACCAACGATACTTTCCCGTGTGGTGACACTGCAAATCAGACCATTATCAGAAAATTTGATTGCACAATATTTGGTGACACAAAAACAACTTTCCCATACAATGGCGGCAGAGTATGCCGCATATGCACAAGGCAGTATCGGCAATGCATTGGCATTGTTGGAGGACGAAACATTTGTGCATATGCGGGAGGATATTCTGGACAAACTGACAAACATAGAACGTAAGTCTTTGGCAGAGGTACTCCTTTTTGCGAAAGATTTGGAACAGTATAAAGATGATGTACGGTTTTTGGACATCATACAGTTGTGGTATCGGGATTTGCTTGTGGCAAAACGATTGCAAGATGACCGATTTTTGATACAAAAAACAAATCGGGATACATTGTTTGCAAATGCCAAGCAAACTCCCGCAGAATTGGCAAGAAAAGCCGCTGTGGTACAGCAGGCAAAAACGCAATTAGCAAAAAATGCAAACTTTCGGCTCACGATGGAAGTGATGTTGATGGAATTAAAGGAGAACAGATATTGATATGATAGAAGTAGTTGGAATTCGTTTCAAAAAAGCAGGCAAAGTATATTATTTTGACCCTTGCGGGTTGCAATGTGCAGTGAATGATTATGCGATTGTGGAAACGGCAAGGGGGGTTGAATATGGGGCAGTGATGAAGGCAAATACCTTTGTACCCGAAGAAAGTATTGTACCACCTTTGAAAAAAGTATTGCGTGCGGCAACCGCAGAAGATGCTATGGTTGTGGCAGAAAATACAGAAAAAGAAAAAGAAGCATTTACCGTTTGCTTGGAAAAAATTACACGTTTGCAGTTGGATATGAAATTGGTAGATGTGGAAATGACATTTGACCGCAACAAATTGATTTTTTACTTTACATCAGACGGACGTGTGGATTTTCGTGAACTGGTCAAAGAGTTGGCAGCTGTGTTCCGTATGCGTATTGAATTGCGTCAGATTGGCGTGCGTGATGAGGCAAAAATGCTCAATGGTATTGGCATTTGCGGCAGAGCATTGTGTTGTGCAACATTTTTGGGCGATTTTCAGCCTGTTTCCATCAAAATGGCAAAAGACCAGAATTTGGCACTCAATCCAACCAAAATCAGCGGCATTTGCGGCAGATTGATGTGTTGCTTGAAATATGAAGAAGATGTATATGAAGAATTGAATAAAAAATTGCCGTTTGTGGGCGATATCATTGCAACACCGGACGGTACAGGTGAAATCCTTTCCACAAATGTGTTGATGCAACAGGTCAAAGCGGCAGTACGCAAAAAAGAAAATGACCCGCCAACCATTGCATTTTATCATGTAGATGAAATCAAGGTATTGAAATCCAAAAAGAAACGCAAACAGCAACCCATACCGAAGGAGTTAGAAACATATGAGGACTGATGTGGAAATTCGGGAACATGAGCGGGTAGATGATTTGCACAGAAACGGATATGTCATATTGCAAGATGCAAAACGGTTTTGTTTTGGCATTGATGCGGTGATATTGAGTGGTTTTGCAAGAGTCAAAAAAGGGGAATGTGCTTTGGATTTGGGTACAGGTACAGGCATTATCCCCATTTTGTTGGAGGGCAGAACAAAAGGCAAGCACTTTACAGGATTGGAAATTCAAGAAGAAAGTGCGGAAATGGCAAAACGCAGTGTTGCTTTGAATGATTTGACACAAAAAGTGGATATCGTGACGGGAGACATCAAACAGGCGGCGGACTTGTTTGGCGGTTCTGTGTTTGATGTGGTGACAAGCAATCCGCCTTATATGAACGAAGGCGGCGGGCTGCAAAACCCATCTGATGCAAAAGCCATTGCCAGACATGAAATTCTTTGCACATTAGAAGATGTGATAAAAAATGCGGCAAAGGTACTCAAACCCGCAGGGCGGTTTTATATGGTACATCGCCCGCAACGCCTGACGGATATTATCTGCACATTGCGACAATATGGATTAGAACCCAAACGATTGCGTTTTGTACATTCTTATGTGGAAAAACCGCCGACTATGGTATTGGTGGAAGCGGTGCGTGGTGCAAAACCAATGATAAAGGTAGAGCCGCCACTGGTCATTTACGAAAAAGTAAATGTATATACAAAAGAAATTTACGATATTTATTATGGAGAGGGGCAAGCTTGATATGGCAGGCACACTGTATTTATGTGCAACACCCATCGGCAATTTGGACGATATGACATTACGGGTGCTGAAAATATTGGAACAAGCAGACGTGATTGCGGCAGAAGATACCAGAAACACATTAAAATTATTGAACCATTTTGAAATCAAAACACCTATGACAAGTTACCATGAGCATAACAAGGCACAAAAAGGATTGCAGCTTGTGGAACGATTGCAAAAAGGAGAAACGATTGCATTGGTTACAGATGCGGGTATGCCCGGTATATCTGACCCAGGGGCAGACTTGGTAAAGCTGTGTTATGAGGCGGATATTCCTGTTACAGTGGCACCGGGGGCATCGGCAGCTGTGGTGGCGTTGGTACTTTCCGGATTGGATACCAGAAGATTTGTATTTGAGGGGTTTTTGCCGTCAGAGAAAAAGGAACGTCGGCAAGTGCTGGAAACATTGCAAACAGAGCATCGTACCATGATATTGTATGAAGCACCACATCGGTTATGCACCACATTGGAGGAACTGCGTGCGGTGTTTGGCGGACAGCGACAGATGGCAGCCATTCGGGAATTGACCAAAAAATTTGAAGAAGTACGCAAAGGCACGATGGACGAATTGCTGGCATATTATATGGAACATACACCAAAAGGGGAATTTGTGCTGGTGTTTGCCGGCTATACATTGGCAGAACAAAAACAGGCAAAACAACAAAGCTGGGAAAGCATTTCCATAGAAGCACATATGCAACAATATATATCCCAAGGGTTGCCTGAAAAAGATGCCATGAAACAAACGGCAAAAGACAGAGGGGTTTCCAAGCGGGATATTTACCAATACTTACACCAAGACAAAAAAGAATAAAGGAAGTGATATTGTGCTGGAACATTTTATGGCACTCAGTTGGCAACAAGTGGTGTTGGCAGCTGTTTTATCTTTGATTGTGTTTTATATCATACGCCCTTTTGTTTTTCGTAAACAAAAGCAGGGAAACAAAAAAACATGGGGGGAAGTGGAAATGGCGAAAGTCATGACACGTTGTTTGGAAATGTTTCCGATTGATACCGTACCCTTTCAGGAAAAAGAATTCAAAAGAGGTATGAAAATTCGTGTGGTAACAGAGCATGAAGTCATTGATGGTGAATTGTTGGGCATGAATCAAATGAAAATGATTTGCATTTGCACACATACCAAAATCATTGCAACACCATTACACAAAATTAAAGAAATGATACAACAATAAAAGGGCAATACGCCCTTTTTGTGTTTGTGCATAAATAAGGAGGGCATATGACAAAATCATATTCGGGATTGGATTTGAAAATCATAGCCATTTGTTCCATGTTTTTGGACCATGGTATGAAGTTGTTTGCATACCCCATAAAAGCCATGTTGTATGGGGTGACACAGCAGATTATGCTGACAGAAATATTATTTTTGCTCTTGATTGGATTTGGACGGGTTGCCTTTTTGTTGTTTGGGTTTCAGATTGCGGAGGGCGTGCGATATACCCATGATATACAAGGGTATTGGAGAAGGTTGGCTATGTTTGCCCTGCTTTCCGAAATACCGTATCAAATGATGGTATCGTCTATACGAACAGGAGAAATTTTGGTGCAATTTCGATTGCAAAATGTGTTTGTGACATTGTTATTGGGTGCTGTGGCTTGCGGATTATTTCGGCAGATGATGCAACAGGGCAGATGCCAAATGGCAAGAGTGGCAGTATTTGCTTGTGTGGCAGTTGCATTTTTATTGCACACAGATTATGACGCTATGGGTGTGGTGTATATCTTTTTATGTTACATTGCACCCAAAAAATCAGTATGGTATGGGATATTGCTGTTATATGGAGTATGGTTTCCGTTGCAATATTTGCCTATGGTGCTGACCAAACAGATGCCGTTGTATATGGCGGTTGTGTCTGTGGTGGTGTATTTTGCAAATGCAATGTTGGCATGGGCAATCATAAAGAACTACCATGGCGAAAAAGGAAAGCGTGTCAATCCATATATCTTTTATGTGTTTTATCCGGTACATATTTTGGTATTGATTGGATTGCAGATAAGACACATGATTTTTTGAACAAAATACGACAAAAGTTGATTCTTAACGACATTTTAGCAATTTTTTAATTGCAACTTTACGGGGTTTGCACATATAATGAACGAAAACAGACCGACCGGTCGGTACGGACAAACACGTGGGGGGTGCAATATGAAAACAGAAGCATATATTTTGGAAACAGCCTTTCGTTTGTTTCTGGAAAAAGGTTTTTCTGACAGTTCCACAAATGAAATCATACGAGAAGCACAAAGTACAAAAGGTGGATTTTATCATTGTTTTGCAAGTCGGAAAGATTTGATTTTGCAGGTGATTGAGAAATACTTGAAACCGTATTATGTATCTCCGATTGCAAAAATGCAACAGGTTTGGGAACAAAGAACAGACGATGTTTGTACAAAAACATTGTTGTGGGAAGTCTTTTTTGCACCACAGCGGTTTTCTGTATACCAGAAAGAAATCGGTATGGAATTTGGATTTCGTGATTTTTATTGTTTGTTATACGAAGGCATCAAAAAATATGAAGTGATACAGAAATTATTGGCAGAAAATACAAGACAAAGAGAACGTTATTTACGCTATGTGTTAGAACGAGGAAAACAAAGAAATGAAATTGCAGAGCAAGTGGACATTGACAGTTGTGTGATGATGACACTGGCGATGCAAGACGGTATTTTGGCTTTGAAGGTGCTGGATAATCAGATAGATGATGAACAAAAGTACCGTTGTATTGTGCAACAGCTTTGGCGTGACATCGCAACACAAGAGGCGTATACGAAGTATTTACATGGGGGTGTGAATCGTGCAGTATCATAAAGCAATCTATCGTATGGGGATAGATATTGGCTCGACAACGGTGAAAGTGGTTTTGATTGATGCAGACAATACCATGGTGTTTCAACAATACCGCAGACATTATTCTGAAATCAAAAAAATAGTGAAACAAATATTACAAGAAGCACAGGCAGAATTGGGTGATTGTGCTTTTGCAACCATGATTACAGGCAGTGGCGGGGTATCTCTTGCCCATGCGTTGGGTGTTGGGTTTATACAAGAAGTGGTGGCAACCGCAAATGCCATAGAAGTGGTCGCACCACAAACAGATGTGGTCATTGAATTGGGTGGCGAAGATGCCAAAATTATTTATTTCACAGGTGGCAATGTGGAACAGCGTATGAATGGCGTATGTGCAGGTGGTACGGGTTCTTTTATCGACCAGATGGCAAGCTTGTTGCAGACAGATGCCACAGGCTTAAATGAATATGCCAAAAAACACGAAGTAATTTATCCAATCGCTTCCCGTTGTGGTGTGTTTGCCAAAACAGATATACAACCATTGATTAACGAAGGGGCAAGAAAAGAGGACTTGGCAGCCTCTATCTTTCAAGCGGTGGTCAATCAGACCATTGCAGGGCTTGCTTGCGGGAAACCCATTCGTGGACACGTGGCATTTTTGGGAGGGCCTTTGCATTTTCTTTCCGAATTGCGTCAAAGATTTATCGAAACATTGCATTTGACAGAAGAAACAGCACTTTTGCCTAAAAACTCGCATTTGTTTGCGGCATATGGTACGGCACTTTCCAATAAAGGCAGTGCGGATTTGGATTTTGATATCTTGTTGTATCGTTTGGAACATGGTGCGCAATTGGAAATGGAAGTGGAACGTTTGGCACCATTGTTCAAAAATGAAACAGAATACAAGCAATTCAAACAACGGCATGACAAAGATAAAGTCAAGAGATTACCATTGTCTACATACAAAGGAAATGCTTTTTTGGGCATTGATGCAGGTTCTACCACAACAAAAGTGGCTTTGGTGAGCGAACAGGGAGAATTGTTATATTCTTTCTATGCAGGCAACGAGGGCAATCCGTTGCAAGTGGTGATGGCAAGTTTGAATGAAATGTATGACTTGATGCCAGAAAGTGTCACAATCCGCAATTCCTGTGTGACAGGATACGGCGAAGGCTTGCTCAAAGAGGCTTTGATGATGGATTTTGGCTACATCGAAACGGTGGCACATTACAAAGCAGCACAATTTTTCAAGCCCGATGTTGATTTTATATTGGATATTGGCGGGCAGGATATGAAATGTATCCGTATCAAAGATGGCGTGATTGACAGTGTGCTTTTGAATGAGGCTTGCTCCTCCGGTTGCGGCTCTTTTATTGAAACGTTTGCAAAATCATTGAATTATCATGTGGCAGACTTTGCAAAAATTGCAGTATTGGCAAAAAATCCGATTGATTTGGGTTCTCGTTGTACGGTATTCATGAACTCCCGTGTCAAACAGGCACAAAAAGAAGGGGCTGACGTTGCCGATATTTCCGCAGGTCTTGCCTATTCCGTCATCAAAAACGCATTGTTGAAAGTGATTAAAATTGCAGACCCCAAAGCTATGGGAAAATCTATGGTGGTGCAAGGTGGCACGTTCTACAATGATGCTGTGTTGCGTAGTTTTGAATGTATCAGTGGCAGGGAAGCGGTACGCCCTGATATTGCCGGTATTATGGGAGCGTTTGGTGCGGCATTGATTGCCAAAGACAAATATCAAGAGGGGTATCAAACCACATTGATTTCCCGTGAAGAAATGAACCATTTGGAAATCAAATCTACCATGACCAGATGTCAAAGCTGTACCAACCATTGTCTGTTGACCATCAACCAATTCAATGGTGGCAGAAGATTTGTGACAGGCAACCGTTGTGAAAGAGGATTAGGCAAAGAAAAAACAAAAAATCCTGCACCCAATTTATATGCATACAAAAGAAACAGATTGTTTGGGTATACACCATTGACACAAGAACAGGCAACCAGAGGCACGGTGGGTATTCCAAGGGTATTGAATATGTGGGAAGATTATCCATTTTGGTTTACATTCTTTACCAATTTGGGCTATCGTGTGGAATTGTCCCCATATTCTTCCAAAGCCTTGTTTGAAAAAGGTATGGAGTCCATTCCCAGTGAGTCTGTGTGTTACCCTGCAAAATTGGTACATGGGCATATCATGTATTTGATTGAAAAAGGTGTGGACTTTATATTCTATCCCGGCATTGTGTATGAAAGACGTGACAGCAACGCCGCAGACAATAACTATAACTGCCCGATTGTGGCATCATACAATGAAAATATCAAAAACAATGTGGAAGAATTGAAAGAAAGAAACATTCGTTTCTTAAATCCGTTCTTGGCGTTGGACAAAGAAGAAACCATTGTCAAACGTATGACAGAGGAATTTGTACCATTGGGCTGCACACCGAAAGAAATTCGTGCGGCAGTGGAAGCAGGCTGGAAAGAATGGGGCAATTTCAGAGAAGATATGCATAAAAAAGGCGAGGAAACCGTTGCATATTTGGAAAAAAACAACATGACAGGCATTGTTTTGGGAGGACGCCCCTACCATGTAGACCCCGAAATCAATCATGGTATTCCGGAATTGATTGCAGGATACCATATTGCGGTGTTGACAGAAGATAGCATTGCACATTTGGGTAATGTGGAACGTCCGACGGTGGTGCGTGACCAATGGACCTATCATTCCCGTTTGTATGAGGCGGCGGCTTTTGTCAAAAAACAAAAAAATATCGAATATGTACAGCTCAACTCCTTTGGTTGTGGCCTAGATGCTGTCACCACAGATGAAGTCAAAACCATATTGACTGCCGCAGGGAAAATTTATACGGCTTTGAAAATAGATGAAGTCAACAATTTGGGTGCGGCAAGAATTCGTATTCGCTCCTTGATTGCCGCAATCGAAGAAAGAAAAGAAAAAAATGTGAAAATCAAAAAAGCGGATACTTCTTTGAAACGTGTGGTATTTACAAAAGAAATGCAAAAAGAATATACCATTCTTTGCCCGCAAATGTCCCCCATTCATTTCAACATCTTGGAGCCGGCTATGCGTAGTTGCGGCTATCGTTTGGAAATTATGGCGGCAATGGATAAACACGCCATTGATGTTGGGTTGAAGTATGTCAACAATGATGCCTGCTATCCTGCTTTGATTACCATTGGTCAGTTGATGAATGGCTTGCTTTCGGGTAAGTATGATTTGAATAAAACGGCATTGTTGATTACACAGACCGGTGGCGGTTGTCGTGCCACAAACTATATTGCATTTTTGAGAAAAGCATTGGAAAATGCAGGTATGCCGAATATTCCCGTGATTTCCGTCAATCCTGCGGGATTGGAGAAAAACCCCGGTTTCCAATACAAACCGGCTGTTTTGCACAGAGCATTGCAGGCGTTGGTATATGGGGATACATTCATGCGTGTATTGTATCGTACCAGACCATATGAAAAGGTCAAAGGTTCTGCCAATGCGTTGTATGAAAAATGGAATGAAAAAGTCAAACAGGATATTGCAAAAGCAGACCGCAAAACATTCTGTAACAATATCACCAATATCATCAGAGAATTTGAGGAATTGGCATTGTTTGAAGATATGAAAAAACCCCGTGTGGGGATTGTGGGGGAAATTTTGGTAAAATTCCACCCAACCGCAAACAACGACTTGGTCAACCTTTTGGAACGGGAGGGCGCAGAGGCGGTTGTGCCTGATTTGTTGGGATTTGGCTTATATTGTTGTTATAATGTGGCACAAAAAGAAAAATATCTGGGCGGTACCAAAAAAGCAAGTATGATTGCAAATGCTGTGATGAAAGTCATAGAATTTTATCAAAAACCGATGTTGAAAGCATTGGAAAAAAGTAAACGCTTTGATTGTCCGGAAAGTATCCGCACCATAGGTGAATATGCCAAAAAAGTGGTTTCTTTATGTAACCAGACAGGCGAAGGTTGGTTCTTGACAGCGGAAATGATTGAGCTGATACACAGCGATGTGCCAAACATTGTATGTACACAACCGTTTGGTTGTCTGCCAAACCATGTGGTGGGCAAAGGTGTTATCAAAGAATTGCGTAAACAATATCCCGTTTCCAATATTGTAGCCATTGATTATGACCCCGGTGCAAGCGAAGTCAACCAGTTGAACCGTATCAAATTGATGCTTTCTTCTGCCGAAAAAAACTTGCAAAAAAGCGAAACAAAAACACCACAACAAACCAATGTGGTAACACCTGGAAAATTTTCCGTAAAAGATGCGATGTGATTGTTTGGATAAAATGCCGTAATATAGATTGCGGCATTTTTGCTTTCAAAAAAGGATAGAATACCAGAAAAACATAATAAGATATAGAGAGGCGTATTGTTGCATATATACAGAAAAAAATATCCATATTCATGGTAAAATAGATTACAGTTTTATCACAAGCATTTTGTTTTTCTTGCAATCTATGTCCATATCGCATAAAATAAAATAGTATCGGTATATTTTGTAAGAAAGAAGGGAGTATTCCGATGGAAGACAAACGAAAAGAACAATTCCCGAAGCGTGATGCACGTGTGCGGTATCAAGGGACGGGAAATGTGGTGGAATTGGAACGCAAGAACAAACGTACATCGAAAAAAACAAAAAATAATAGAAATACAAAATCACAACGCAACAATAAAAACAAAAAAAATGACCAACAACGAAAAATCAAGTTTGCAATGGCAGGCGGTGTATTGTTGGTTGTGCTGATATTGTTTTTTGCATTTTTCCATAGAAATGGATTGGAAGTGTCTGTGGCAGAAAACAGTATCGGTATTTTGAAAGATACCTCTGTAACACCCGACCAACTCAGAGAAACATTGGAGGCACAGTTGGCAGAAACTGTGGGAACAAAAGTACAAATCAATGAAAGAATTGTGATAAAGAAATTGCATATCAGCAGTAACCGCAAAAAAGAGGTTTGCACAATGGAATATTTGTTGCCACAACTGAAAAATGTGGTCACATATAAAGTGGAGGCATCTGTGATTTTTGTAGATGGCGGTGCCATAGCACCTTTGGCAACAAAAGATGAGGCAAACAAAGTGTTGGAAACACTCAAAGAGCCTTATTTGCCACAGGATAAAAAATCAAATGCAAAAATTGGCTTTTTGGAAAATGTGGAAATCAAACCACAGTTTGTAAGTTCGGAAGAAATATTGGACGTAGATGGTGCATTGAAGAAATTGACCGCTACAACGCCGGTCACACAAACGTATACCGTAAAAGAGGGCGACAGTCTGCAACGAATTGCCATTGCACATGAAATGTCCATACAACAGCTTTTAGAAGCAAACGAGGGTATGACCATCAAAACACCTGTCCGCATTGGACAAGGATTGAATGTTGTGGTACAAAAACCTTTGGTTTCCATCAAATCCGTGGAAACACAAGTGTTGACCACAGTCGAGAAAAAAGAATATCAAACACAATATGACAATAACAAGCCTGCAAGTTACCAGAGAGTGACACAACAAGGCAAAGACGGACAGAAAAAAAGTACGATACAAATTACCCGTGTCAATGGTTTTGTGGTAGAGGAAAAAGAAGTTTCCAAAGAAATTGTGGAGCAAGCCGTGCCGGAAATCATTGTCAAAGGGACACAATAATTTATTTGGGGCATGAACAAAGAGGAGGTATATCAACATGGGTATCAATTTTACGGTAAAAGCAAATGCAGTCAGCACAGAAGATTTTGCATCTATGGCACAACAGGTGCGTCAATGTCATGAAGCATTGCATAACAAAACAGGAAAAGGCAACGACTTTGTGGGTTGGGTGGATTTGCCGAGAGATTATGATAAAGAAGAATTTGCCCGTATCAAAAAAGCCGCACAAAAAATTCAAAAACAAAGTGAGGTCTTGATTGTCATTGGCATTGGTGGTTCTTATTTGGGTACCAGAACCGCTTTGGACTTTATCAAAACACCATATTATAACGAATGGAAACACAAAAACACACCGGATATTTATTTCGTTGGCAATAACATCAGTTCTGCATATTTGAGTGATATTTTGCAGATATTGGGCGATAGGGATTTTTCTGTGAATGTGATTTCCAAATCCGGCACAACCACAGAACCTGCGATTGCGTTTCGTATATTCAAACAGTTATTGGAAACCAAATATGGCAAGGAAGAAGCGACACAACGTATTTTTGCAACCACAGACAGAGCAAGAGGTGCTTTGAAAACCATGTGCAATACAGAAGGATATGAAACATTTGTCATTCCCGACGATGTGGGTGGCAGATTTACCGTTTTGACAGCTGTTGGTTTGTTGGCAATGGCTGTGGCAGGTGTGGATATTGACCAAGTGATGGCAGGTGCAGCATGGGCAAGAGAAGCGTACAGCAATCCGGACATCATGCAAAACCAATGCTATCAATATGCAGCGGCAAGAAATCATTTCTATCGTCAAGGAAAAAGCATTGAAATATTGGCAAACTATGAGCCACATATGACATCTTTCGGAGAATGGTACAAACAACTGTATGCAGAAAGCGAAGGCAAAGACGGCAAAGGCATTTTCCCTGTGGCAGCAAACTTCTCCACAGATTTGCACTCTATTGGGCAGTTTATACAAGAAGGCAGTCGTTATTTCTTTGAAACGGTATTGTGGTGCAAAGAACCGAAAAACACAGTATTGGTGCCTTTCGATAAAGAGGACTTGGACGGTTTGAACTTCTTGGCGGCAAAAGATATGCAGTTTGTAAACAGCAAAGCGTTTGCAGGTACTATGTTGGCACATATGGACGGCGGCGTTCCCAATATGGTCATTGAAATGGACCGTATGGACGGCTGGCATTTTGGTGCTTTGGTATACTTCTTTGAAAAAGCGGTGGGTATCAGTGGCTATTTGATGGACATTAACCCATTTGACCAACCAGGTGTGGAAGCATATAAGAAAAATATGTTTGCATTGTTGGGTAAACCCGGATTTGAAGATATGAAAGCAGAATTGGAAAAGAGATTGACTGAATAATCAAAAAGGGCGATATTCGCCCTTTTTTATTTTGTCTGCCAGCGTTCTTCCCAATAAGATTGTGAAAATTCATTGTTGCAAAGCAAATCTTTTGTGAGCTTGATATGAAATTCCTGTTCAAATGCCGGTTCAAATTTGCCCATAAAATACCATTCTAACAATGCTTGAAAATGCGGAGCGGCAGGATTGCCGATAAGTTTTCCATTTTCGTCTGTATGCCATTCGCTCCAATCTTCTTCATGGTCTAACCAAACCAACTGCCATGTGTTTTTGTCGTCTATGTTGACATCTGTTTCGGATTTGGATAAATCAATACAAAGCGGCCCCCAACCATATCCCCAATCGCCGATATGTAACAAGTGTTTGGTATGTTTCAAAGGAATGTCATAACAATCCTGTGCAACTGTTTGCAAAGTCAAATAGTTTTGTTCCAATTCCGCTATGGACAACGTGGGTAAAAACAGACAAAGTGGAGAAAGCTCACCATTTTGCATAATGACAGTATTGATGCCATCGGAAAAAGGATATTGATAAGAAAGTAAAAATGCACGATACATAGGCGGAATGTTGATGTGATATTTTTCTGCAAAGGCAATGAGTTCCTGCTCGGTATTTGCAGAAGGTGTCAGTTGTTGCGGCAATACCCAGCCACGAGATACCAGTTTTTGAAATGCAGTTTCTACAAATGCTTTTTCTTGTATCATAAAAATACCTCCTTTTTCCATATAGTATAACAGAAAAAGAAAAAACAACATAAATTTTCGTATCAAAACAGGGAACTTTTTTGCCTTGTATTTCGTTGAAAATATAGGTTTGGTTTACATTTTACATAAGTTTTAGTATAATTTAAAAAAGAGTGTTGATTCCGAAAGGAGAGGGGAATATGGACAGAAAAGTTTTGATTGTAGATGATGAAAAAAACATTGTAGATATTATTGCATTCAATTTGAAAAAAGAGGGATATCAAGTCATTACTGCCGCAGATGGTGAAGAAGGTGTGGAAAAAACATTTTCGGAAAATCCCGATTTGATATTGTTGGATATTATGATGCCCAAAATGGACGGATATGAGGCTTGTCGCAAAATTCGGGAAAAGAAACACACACCCATTATCATGTTGACAGCAAGAGCTGAGGAAGTGGATAAAGTACTTGGCTTGGAAATGGGTGCAGATGATTATGTGACGAAACCTTTTGGTGTCAGAGAATTGATGGCAAGGGTGAAAGCCAATTTGCGAAAAGTGGCAGCACTGCAAGAAGTCAATGCACAAGACGAAAACACAATACAATATGGCAATCTGCTCTTGCATTTGGAGCGGTATGAAGTCAAAAAAGATGGCAAAACCATTGATTTGACATTGCGGGAGTTTGAACTGTTGAAATTTTTGGCACAGCAAAAAGGACAGGTATTTTCCAGAGAAACATTGTTGGAAAAAGTATGGGGATATGAATATTTTGGTGATGTGCGCACGGTTGATGTGACCATTAGACGTTTGCGTGAAAAAATAGAAGACAACCCAAGCAAACCCATATACATTTTGACAAAACGAGGCGTAGGGTATTATTTTGATTGTTGATTAAACGGAGTGTGAAACATTGCGTAGTATAAAATGGAAATTGATTGCGATGTATTTGGGTTTGGTGCTGATTGTAATGATTGTCAGCGGTACTTATATTTTATTGAGTCTACGAAATATTGAAATTGATAAATCCAGACAACGCTTGGAAATTTATGCAGAAAAAATACAGGAACAAGTCATTCATGGTGCAACAGAAGAAACATTTCAAGAAAATTTGCAAAAAACAGTGACAAATGCTATGGGCATACAAGGCAATATTTTGAATAGCAGAGGGGATACCATTGCAACCACAACCGCACTGCAACCACCGTATACACAGTATACAGACCAAGCGATTTTATTTGGTATGAATGGGACTGCCTCTTTTTCTTCCGGCAAAAAGAATACAGACTCTTTTGGGTTGCTCAAAGAATGGCTGAGTTATGCCATGCCGGTGAAAACAGATGATGGAGAAGTGGCATATATTGTATATACAAGGTTAGATGCGGGAGATATGCAAACCAGTTTGAACGAAACCACAAAAACCATCATCATGGCAGTGGCGATTGCCTTGTTTTTGGCGGCAATTATGGGGTATGTGTTTGCACAGACATTGACCGTACCTATATTGGCGTTGACAAAAGGTGCAAAAAATATGGCAAGCGGGGAACTGAAACAGAGTTTGGAAGTACGCAGCAATGATGAAATTGGGCAGTTGACAAGCAGTTTCAACCATATGGCGGCAGAATTACGAAAAAATATGTCCGAGATTTCAAAAGAGAAAAACAGATTGGAAATTATATTGCATAACATGAGTGATGGTGTGATTTCTTTTGCCAAAGAGGGCGAGCTGATGCTTGCCAATACTGCAGCAGAAGATATGCTGCATTTGGAAAAAATGGATTTGGATTTTTCGAGCTTTATCAAAAAGTTTGATATCAATACAGGTGTATATTTGGATATGGGGGACGAACCGTCCAAAAAAGTGACATTCCCTGTGGGAAAACAGTTTATCCATGCGAATTTTTCCCCGCACTACAACACAAAACAGGAAATGGAGGGTGTTGTGGTGGTATTGCAAGATGTCACAGAGCAGAAAAAACTGGACGATATGCGAAAAGAGTTTGTGGCAAATGTTTCTCATGAATTGCGTACCCCTTTGACAACTGTAAAAAGTTATACGGAAACATTGATGGAGGGTGCTTTGGACGACAGAGAAACCGCAATCGAATTTTTGTCTATCATTGACAGTGAGGCAGACCGTATGGCGTTTTTGGTGCGGGATTTGTTACAATTATCCCGTTTTGATAACAAACAAGTGCATTTGCAAATCACAGAAATGGAAATGAACAGCTATCTGGAAACCATTGTAAAGCAATACAAAATTCATGCAGAGGCAAAAAAGCAAACGTTTTTCTTCCAGCCTTGTGACCACCCTGTGGTGATATTCGGGGACAGAGACCGTGTGGGGCAAGTGGTGAACAATATCATATCCAATGCCATTAAATACAGTTTAGAACAGGCGGAAATTAAGATTTATATGACAGAGGACGAAAGTTGGTATAAAATTTCTGTCAAAGATACGGGTATGGGCATTTCCAGAGAAGATTTGCCTCGTATTTTTGAACGCTTTTACAGAGTGGATAAAGCAAGAAGTCGTGCTATGGGTGGTACCGGATTGGGACTTGCCATTGCAAAAGAAATTATGGAAAGCCACAAAGGGCGTTTGACAGCAGAAAGCGAATACGGAAAAGGTACAACCATGACGATGTGGTTTCCCAAAAAACGACCGATTTTAGAGTATGAGCAAGAAGATTTGTTGGAATAAACAGATGATTTTGTGGAAGTATACAAAAAAGGAGCTGTTAAAAAACTGTAAGCCTGTTGTAACGAAACTGTAATATTTGTGTTGTATAATATTGGTATTGTGATTGGACAGGAGGTGACGGCGATGAAACTGCATAAAAAGAAAATCGGATTGTTTTTGTTGTTGACAGGTATGTTGCTTTGTTTGCCCGTCCATGTGTTTGCTGCACAAGCAATACCTTCGACACCAATTACCATTACCAGTGGTTTAGACTTGGAGGCAGAAGAAATTGAGTCTACATTCGATACCACAAGAACCATTTACGGAGAAGCAAAACCCAATACACAAATTCAGGTTTCTGTCAGCAGAAAAAATGTCAATGGAGATATGCAAGTGACAAATGCACAAAATATCGTGGTAAGTTCTGTGCGTATTTTTTCTGCAACGGTGGACTTGGATATGGGGTACAACTATATTACCATTACAGCACAAAAAGATGGCTATGAACAAGTATCACAAACAGTTGTGGTCAAACGCTTGCCGCAACGATTGAAAAAAGAATTGCAAAACATGATTGCACTTCCGGGAACATACTAAAATATGTATAAAGAAGCGGTGAATATCATATGAAACGATATAAAATGACAAACTTTATCATTATTGCTTTGGTGGTGACCGCAGTGTATCAAACAGGACAGTTATGGCTGGAAGGAACAACCAGTCATAACTTTTTTTATATGGTATCACAGCTGTTTTCCAAGCAAGGGGCAGAAGATGTGACAAAAAATACTTTATTGGCAACTCGCTATGCCGTGGGTGATGGAAGTTCCAATTTTTCTGTGTATTATCCAGACCAAGTGGGCAACAGCACCACGTTACAACAAGCCAATGATGTGTTAAGAGAAATATTGGTGGAAAATATCGGTGGTGGCAGTACCGAGTTGATGCACGTGGATTGGAAAGCAATATTCCAAAACCGTTGTATTGTCATGCAATACGATTTTATGATTACCATGGAAGAATATTTATCGGAAATGCGTAGTTTGAAAAATGGACAGGCGTTGGAAGCGTTTGATTATATTACCATTGTACCGGCAAGACGTGCCGGTGAAGAAAGCAAGGCGTATTTTATCAATTCCAATGATAATACCTGCATTATGTATGAAGGTTGGAAAACCAAAACAGCCCCTATATTATCCCAAACATTGATGAAACCACAAAGTGATATGGTATATATTTCCACAAGTCAAAAAACGGGTACGGGTATCCTACGACGCAATCTGTTTTTGCCACAATGGGCAAATTTACCATACACATATCAAACGTTGCAACAAAAGCCTGCATTTGAAGAAGATGGCACAGTCAGTCTGCCGCTTTTGGAAAAAACGGCAGAACGATTTTTCGGGAATTTCTCTGTGGATTGGAGCAACCAAGAGGACAATGGCAATTTTATATTCAGTGACAGTGATGTTGTGTTGCGTTATCATGCGGCAAATCGCTTGCTGGAATATTATAATTATGCCAATTACGGCAGTGATGGCAAAAGGGTTGGGTTGCTGGAAGGATATCAAATTGCTTGTGATTTTTTGATGAATGATTCCTCTTTGCACACGAATGTTTATTTGGCAGATGTTTACAGCAACAATAATGAGATTGTATATTATTTTGATTATGCTGTGGAAAATTTACCGGTATATTTATCCAAAGCGTTGCAGTTGGACATTGGTGCAAAACACGCCCTTGAAATTACCGTTAGTAATGACTCTGTAAAAAAATATCGTCGATATGCGGTCAATTATGAACCATCACAAAACCAACCGGCGAAGTTGAGCATACAATTTATTGATGCATTGGATATTGCCAACAGGCAATATCAGGAGATTGTGGAGAAAAGAGAAATTGCCGATGTGAAAAATATCGGTTTGGGATATTATGTGAACAATACCAGCCAGATTGCATTATATTGGTTTGTGAATTTGTATCAAGAAGTGTTTATCATTCCGACAGAACCCACGAAAATTACTGTCATTGCAGAAAAAATTGTGGAAGCAGTTACAGAATAAGGAGATATGCTATGGAATGGGAGAAAGCGAAGAAGTTTGTGATTATATTATTGGTTTGCTTAAATGTGGTTTTGGCAGTGTTATACCAAAGTCAACAAAAGGAGCATAGCGTAAGTGCTGCACAGGAAAAAGCGGTGTTTGAAGTGCTTTCCAAAAATGGAATTACCATGTATACGGATTTGATTACAGAATATGTGCCAATGCGAAGATTGGTATGCAAAAAGGTGCTTTATACAAAAGAGCGATTGGAGCAAATCTTTTTTGATGGCAAAAAAACGGTTGTCATTCCAAGTGATGGCAGAATATTGTATCGAGGTGATGATAGCATATTGACCATGCAAGGCGGTAAAGGCGAAATGGTGTATGATGTTTCTGTGGGCAAAGAAAATTTGACCAAAGACCAAGCAACAGACCAAGCCGAGGCATATATGAAACATTTGCAAAAGGAGTTTCAACATTTTGTGTTATATGGTACACAAGAACAGGAAAAAGGGTATTGTGTCAAGTTTTATCAAAAATATGAGGGGCAATATATCTTTTCAAATTATATTTTTGTGTATGTTTCCGAAGATGGGGTATATCGTACAGAATTTTGTTATCAACCCATAGAGGGTTATATTGGAGAGAGAAAAGATATTTTTTATGCAGATGAGGCATTGTTGACATTTATGAGAAAATGGCAGGAAATAAACCCCAAACAAAATGCAACCATACAACGTATGGACTTGGGCTATATGACAACGGAAATGAATGGCAGAGCAGATGGAAGCGGTTATGCAGTACCGTGTTATATGATTTCTGTGATGGAGCATCAACAGCCGTTTTTCATCAACGCATATACTTGCCAAATGATAAAACCATATCAAGCATTACAAGAAAGCGAAAAGAAAGATACAACTATATGATGTTGTATCTTTTTTGTTTGCAGACAGACACCAAACAAGAAAGGGTGACATATATTGCACATAACAGAAAAAAATGGAGGGAAACAATATGCAAATCAATTGTAAAAATATGTCCGAAGTGCCGTTTGGTATGGTGTGTGAAATTGTATCAGAGCCATCATTGCATTTAATGGATTTGGGATTTTATAAAGGGGCAAAAGTATGCCCGTTTGCGGTGTGCTTATGTGGTGGTACCAGATTGTATGAGGTAAAACAAACACAAATTGCATTGCGAAACCAAGATGCACAAAATATTGCAGTGAAGGTGGTGATATGATATGGCACAAAAGGTGATTGCCTTGGCAGGAAATCCCAATACGGGAAAAAGTACGGTGTT
>JAHHTU010000021.1 GCA_020024455.1 Anaerotignum sp.
TAGCCGTATCGGAAGGTGCGGCTGGATCACCTCCTTTCTATGGAGTATAGGTTGCAAATCATCACTATTCTATTTTGAACGTTTACAGTGCTTGTTTTTATTAAAAATATAAATATGGTTTTGGGTGGATTCCCGAGTGGCCAAAGGGGGCAGACTGTAAATCTGTTGCGATGCTTCGAAGGTTCGAATCCTTCTCCGCCCATGATAGTAAGACAAGCAAATGCTTGTCTTTTTTTTACATTGGAATAAAGTTTTGCGTTGGAATAAATTAAGGAAATATTAAAAAAATATACTATGGATTTTCCAAATTTTCCTATATAATGAGCAGTATAAAAAGATAAACGGGCTGTTAGGAGGAAAAAGTATGACAAAAAAGAAAAAAATCATCATAGCAGTGGTGGCGATGGCGGTTGTTGCAGGTGGTGTGGGCTTGAAAATGAAACAGGGACAACCAACAGAACCGCAAGGTATGCCTGTGATGACAAGCACGATACAAAAACAGGATATCCAAGAGGTGTTAAAACAAAAAGCCGTTTTGGAGGGGACAAAAAGTGCAGAAGTTGTATCTCGATTACATTATGAGATAGAACAAATTGCAGTCAAGGAGGGTGACAGAGTCCAAAAAGGACAGCTTTTGGCAGTATTGGACAGCACAGAGATACAACAACAGATGGCACAAACAAAAGGCGATTTGGAATTATTGGAATACCAGCAGCAGGATATTTTAGACGAAAGACAAAAACAATATGACAGTGCTGTTTTGGTCAGAGACCAAGCCAAAAGAGAATATGAAAGACAAAAGCAATTATTTGATGGCGGTGTTGGGACACAGTCGGAATTGGATACAGCAAAAGATGCTTTGGATAAGGCAGAACGGGAAGTTGCGGATATTCCAACCGAAAATGGCACAGCAGTTTTGACAAATGCAGAAAAACAAACAAAAGTCAATGCAAAACAAAAGGCTGATATACAAGCAACCACATTGAATGATTGTAAAATACACAGCCCCATTTCAGGAACAGTCACAAGGGTAAACACAACGGTGGGACGATTTGCAGATGAAATGGAAAACAATACCCCCATATTTGTGATTGAAGATATTGACCATTTGCAAATGAAAGTGATGATTAGTGAAAATGATATTGATAAAGTCAAAATTGGACAGGAAGTTGACATTACAGCACAAATACTCGGAAAAGATGTCGTAAAAGGAATTGTGGACAGAATTTCTCCGACTGGGGAGGAAAAAAACGGTACAACCACAGAAAGAGTCATTCCCGTATATATCAAAGTGCAAGAGCAAAACGAAAAATTGATTGCCGGGATTACCGCACAGGCAACGATTAAAATTGCTTTTGTACAGCAGGCTTTTGTTGTGCCTTTGGAAGCCATTGGAGAGCTGGAAGATGGTACAACTGCCATTTATACAGTAACAGAAGAGGGGACAGTACATATCGTACCTGTGACAGTTGGTTTGGAGACGGATTTACAGGCAGAAGTGAAATCTGATGCCTTGGCAGAGGGACAAACCATTGTATTAAATCCAAGTTTGGCTTTGGCAGAGGGTACAGCGGTGATTGCACAATAAAGGAATGATGATATGAAAGAGATTATTAAAATTGAGCATTTACATAAAACGTATGATACGGGTGCGATACAAGTACACGCATTGAAAGATATCAATTTGTGCATATATGAGGGGGAATATGTTGCCATTATGGGACAGTCCGGTTCCGGTAAATCCACATTGATGAATATACTGGGGTGTATGGACCGCCAGTTTGATGGCACATATGAACTGGACGGTATCAGTATTGCAAAACAAAGGGAAAATCAATTATCAGCAATCAGAAATCAAAAAATCGGGTTTGTGTTTCAGGCGTTTCAGTTGATTCCCAGAATGTCGGCTGTCAAAAATGTGGAAATCCCAATGATTTACGCAGGTATGAAAGCAGACAAACGTAGAAAAAAAGCCATTGCATTATTGGAACGGGTTGGCTTGGGGGAAAGGGTATATCATTTGCCAAATGAATTGTCCGGTGGGCAAAAACAGCGTGTGGCGATTGCAAGGGCATTGGCAAATGACCCTACAATCATATTGGCAGATGAACCAACAGGTAACTTGGATACAAAAGCCTCTTATGAAACGATGGAGTTTTTTACCAATTTGAACAAAGAAGGTGCGACCGTGGTTGTGGTCACACATGAAGAAGAAATTGCGGCATATACAAACCGCATCATTCGCTTTCAAGACGGACAAATTATCAGTGATACAAAGGTGGTGAAATAAAGAATGTTGGTATTTGAAAATTTGAAGTTGGCATTTAGTTCTATTTGTGCCAATAAAATGCGTTCTTTTTTGACCATGTTGGGTATGATTATTGGCATTAGCTCTGTGATTGCCATTGTGTCATTGGGGGATACTATGCGAACATTGATGGCAAATGAATATAAAAATATTGGGCTGGGGCTTTCGTATATGTTTATCATGACACCGGACGATGTGTATACAGATGATTCCCTGTTTTCGGTAGAAGATGCCGCAAATATCAAAGAAGCCATGGGTGACAGTTTATCCTATGTGGGGTTTCAATTCAGCAATCGAACAGATATGAGAGTGGGCAGAAAAAACAAAACCTTATATATGACAGGTTTGGCAGAAAACCCAACGGCGATGCAGAATTTGAAAATCATAGCCGGACGTATGTTGACAGACAGAGATTTTCAGGAAAAACATAAATATGTGGTACTGCAAAAAGAAACGGCTGAGGAATTTTTCGGTGAGGCAGAAAATGCGGTAGGGAAAACCGTAAAAATGAAATTATCAGAAGAAATGGAAGACGTTTTGGTCATTGGGGTATACGAAAATACAGATTCTGCGTTTATGAAACTGATGTCAGGCGGCAGTATGGAAACGGCATATGTACCGGAGAGTGTTGTTGTGACAGAGTTTAATTGGAGTGTTTATTTTATTGTGTCTGACACAAGCCAGATGGAACAGGTACAGGCAAGAGTGAAAGCATATATCGCACGTATGAAAAACATTCCGCAAGATTACATTCAATTAAGTTCCGCAGCGGAGGAAATGCAAAGCATTGACAGTATGCTGGGGGCGATGTCATCGGTTGTGGGGGCGATTGCGGCAATTTCCCTTTTGGTTGGTGGCATTGGGATTATGAATATTATGCTGGTTTCTGTGACAGAACGTACCAGAGAAATCGGTATCAGAAAGGCGTTGGGTGCAAGGACAGGAGATATTTTGACACAGTTTTTGATTGAAGCGGCAATGATTTCTGCCGCCGGTGGGGCAATCGGCACGTTTTTCGGTGTTTCGGCTGTGGCACTGGGGGGTATGGCATTCGGTTTGGAAACCGTTGTCAAACCACAAGTCATTTTGGTGGCTGTGGCATTCTCTGCCATGGTGGGTGTTGGTTTTGGATTGTATCCTGCACGTAAAGCGGCAAAAGCCGACCCTGTGGTTGCTCTGCGTTATGAATAAAAAAATATAAAAAAATGTTGCAAAAGGTGTAAAACATGGAAAAATTTCATGGGATACACCTTTTTTATGTTTCTTTTTATGAATTTGTGGTATAATTTTTTTGCAAATGTGTAGCAATCATGTCGAAATGAAAAGGAGTGTGTAAAATTGGAAAAAGAACCAATACAGATACAAAATCAACAAAATATACCGTTTACACATCTCCATGTGCATACAGAATATAGTTTGTTGGACGGTTCTGCAAAGATTCAAGAATTGGTGGAACGTGTCAAAGCATTGGGCATGGACAGCATTGCCATTACAGACCATGGTGCCATGTATGGTGTGATTGATTTTTACAAAGCGGCAAAAGAAGCCGGTATCAAGCCTATCATTGGCTGTGAGGTGTATGTGGCTGTCGGTTCTCGGTTACAAAAAGAGGGCAAAGGTGGCGGATACTATCACTTGGTGCTTTTGGCAGAAAATGAAGAAGGGTATCACAATTTAATCAAATTGGTTTCCTATGGCTTTCTTGACGGGTTTTACTATAAGCCCAGAATAGACAAAGATTTGTTGCGACAATATCACAAGGGATTGATTGCCTCATCTGCCTGCTTGGCGGGGGAAGTGCCAAGAAATATATTGACCATGTCTTATGACCATGCCAAAAAAGCGGCATTGGAATATTTGGATATTTTTGGTGAGGGTAATTTCTTTTTGGAATTGCAAGACCATGGTATGCCGGAACAAAAGAAAGTGAATCAGGCATTGGTACGTCTTTCGGAGGAAACAGGTATTCCTTTGATTGCAACCAATGACAGCCATTATATTTATAAAGAAGATGCAGTGCCGCACGATATTTTGCTGTGTATACAAACAGCAAAAACTGTACAGGATACAGACCGTATGCGGTATGAGGGCGGACAGTTTTATGTCAAAAGTCCGCAGGAAATGGCGGAATTGTTTCCTTATGCACCGCAGGCATTGGAAAATACGGCAAAAATTGCACAAAGATGCAATGTGGAATTTGTATTCCATGATTTGAAATTGCCGCAATTTGATGTGCCGGACGGAAAAACGGCATCAGCTTATTTGCGTGAGCTGTGTGAAGCTGGTTTTGCAAAAAGATACCCCAATCCGAAACCGGAATGGAAAGAGCGTCTGGCATATGAATTGCAAACCATAGAAACCATGGGGTATGTGGATTACTTCTTGATTGTATGGGATTTTATCAAATATGCAAAAGACAGGGATATTATGGTGGGACCGGGGAGAGGTTCTGCGGCAGGCAGTATGGTTTCTTACTGCTTGGACATTACCACCATTGACCCCTTGCGATATGATTTGATTTTTGAGCGGTTTTTGAATCCTGAGCGTGTGAGTATGCCCGATATTGATATTGACTTTTGTTATGAACGCAGACAAGAAGTCATTGATTATGTCATTGAAAAATACGGAGAAGACCATGTTGCACAGATTATCACATTTGGAACACTGGCGGCAAGGGCAGCCATCAAAGACGTGGGACGTGCATTGGCAATGCCTTATGCAGATGTAGACCGCATTTCCAAAATGATTCCCACAGAATTGGGCATTACCATTGAAAAAGCGTTAAAAATGAATGTGGATTTGAAAAAAGCATATGATACAGAGGAAGATACCAGACATTTGATTGATATGTCGTTGCGTTTGGAAGGCTTGCCAAGACATTCCTCCACCCATGCGGCAGGAGTTGTCATCTGTCGTGAGCCGGTTGTGGAATATGTGCCGTTGAGTGCCAATGACGGGCAAATCAATACCCAATATACCATGACGTTATTGGAAGAATTGGGTTTGTTGAAAATGGACTTTTTGGGCTTGCGTACCTTGACAGTGATACAAAGAGCCGTAAAGGAAATCGAACGTATTCATCATATCAAACTGGATATACAAAATATCCCCGATGACAATGCGGCAGTATATCATTTGCTGGGACAGGGTAAAACAGAGGGGATTTTTCAGCTGGAAAGCGGCGGCATGAAACAGTTTTTGAAAGAATTGCAACCCACTTGTTTGGAAGATTGGATTGCAGGGATTTCTTTGTACCGCCCCGGCCCTATGGATTTTATACCAAAGTATATCAAAGGCAAAAACAACAAAGACAATATCCAATATACCCACCCTGCCCTAGAACCAATTCTGAAAAATACCTATGGTTGTATTGTATATCAAGAGCAGGTGATGCAAATTGTGCGTGATTTGGCAGGATACAGCTTAGGACGCAGTGACTTGGTACGTCGTGCCATGAGCAAGAAGAAAGCCTCTGTGATGGCACAGGAACGCAAAAATTTTGTATATGGAATTGGTGATGAAGTCAAAGGCTGTGTCAAAAACGGTATTCCTGCGGAAGTGGCAGAAAAAATATTCGATGAAATGACCGACTTTGCAAAATATGCATTCAACAAAAGCCATGCGGCGTGTTATGCAGTGGTGGGATACCAGACAGCTTGGTTAAAGGCACATTATCCTGTGGAATTTATGGCGGCGTTGATGACAAGTGTGATGGATAACACAGCCAAGATTTCGGGTTATATTGAAGAATGTAAAAAAATGGGCATTGCATTGTTGCCACCGGATATCAACGAAGGATTTGGACATTTTTCTGTGTCTGATGGGAAAATTCGTTTTGGTTTGGCGGCAATCAAAGGCGTTGGCAAAAGTGCTGTGTCGGCTTTGGTGGCAGAACGGGAACAAAATGGGAAATTTGTTTCTTTGACAGACTTTTGCAGTCGTATGCAAGATGGAGAATTGAATAAACGCAGTGTCGAAAGTCTGATTAAAGCAGGCGCTTTGGACTCTTTTGGCGGGGCACGCAGTCAGTATATGGCGATATATCAAAATGTATTGAGCGGTATCAGCCAAGACCGCAAAAAAAATATTGCAGGGCAGTTAAATTTGTTTGATTTGCAAATGGGTGATGCTACCGGTATCAAACAAAAAGATGAATTGCCTGCATTGGCAGAGTTTTTGCCAAAAGATAAATTGGCAATGGAAAAAGAAGTATTGGGTATTTATGTCAGTGGTCACCCATTGGCGGAACAGGCAGAACAGTTGCGAAAAAAAATCAGCCATACCAGCAGAGATTTTTTGCCGGAGGAAGGAACAGAAAAAATATCTGTTTCAGAAGGGGAAAAAGTCATTGTTGGTGGTATGATTGCGGCAAAATCTGTGAAATATACAAGAAACAATGACAAAATGTGTTTTCTGTCATTGGAAGATTTGCAGGGCAATATCGAAATTGTGGTATTTCCCAAAGTGATGGAGCAGTATGCTGCTTTATTGGTAGAAGAAAATGTGGTCGTCATCAAAGGGCGGGCAAATGTATCCGCAGATGGCGAAGTTAAGGTGATTGCTTCAGCTATCTTCACATGGGAAGAAACAGAACAAAAAAATGCACCAACGCTATGGCTCAAACAACCAGCAGGAAAAGAAACACCATTGTTGTGGATTACTTCTGTCTTGGAGCGATATAGCGGTATCACCCCTGTATATATTTATGAAGAAAAAACAAAACGCAAAATGAAAGCAGACAATCAATATTGGGTGACATTGGAAGATGGTCTGTTGCAGGAATTGAGAATGCTTCTGGGTGAAGAAAACGTGGCTGTCAAAGAATAGACTGCTGTTTTTTGCAAACAGGGGAGTTTTTGCAAAAGACAATGTCAGATATTTTGTTGTATGGTAAAATGTTTTCAAAATTCAGTCAAATATAAAATATAAGATTTATCAAAAGAAGCAGAAAAACTTATTGGGAGGAAATGAGTATGGAAGAAAAGAAAATCAGAAAAATTGGTGTGCTGACAAGTGGGGGAGATGCCCCCGGTATGAATGCTGCAATTCGTGCGGTTGTGCGTACAGCATTGTACCATGATATTGATGTCATCGGTATCCGAAAAGGGTATAATGGCTTAATCAACGGTGAAATCAAAGAAATGAGAAGCAAAGATGTGTCCAATATCATGAACTTGGGTGGCACGATTTTGCATACGGCACGTTGCCCGGAAATGATGACAGAAGAAGGCGCACACAAAGCAGCAGCCATTTATAAAATTTTGAGCTTAGATGCTTTGGTTGTCATCGGTGGTGACGGTTCTTATCGTGGTATGGAAGAACTTTCCAAAAGAGGTGTCAACTGCATTGGGATTCCCGCAACCATTGACTTGGATATGGACAGCACCGAATACACCATCGGCTTTGATACCGCAGTCAACACCGGAATGGACGCATTGAATAAACTGCGTGATACGTCCAGCTCTCATGAACGTTGTTCTGTGGTGGAAGTGATGGGCAGAAATGCCGGATATATTGCAACATGGTGTGCTATGGTTGGTGGTGCGGAAGATGTGATGTTTCCCGAAGCCAAAGGCGAAATTGACAATGCAAAAGTGATACAGCAGATTTTGGAAAACAGAAGCATTGGCAAACGCTTGAATTTGATTGTGGTTGCCGAAGGTGTTGGCGGTACACAGAAATTGGCAAAAGATATTCAGGAAATCACCGGTATTCAAACCAGAGCAACCATTTTGGGCCATTTGCAAAGAGGTGGCAGCCCCACAGCCATTGACCGTATGCACGCATCTATGATGGGTTACCATGCGGTGAAAGCAATTTTGGAAGGAGAACAAAATAAAGTTGTGGCTTTCAATCATGGTGCATATGAAATGTTGGATTTGGAACAGGCATTGCATATGAAAAAAGAAATGGATAAAAGCATTTACGATGTTATCAAAATATTGGCAATGTAAAAAAATGGGAATTGCCACAAGAAACAAATTGCAACACAAACAAAGAGGAGGAACAATGACAAATGCGTAGAACAAAAATTGTATGTACATTAGGACCGGCAACAGATGATGTGGAAATTATGAAAACACTCATTCGTAACGGATTAGATGCAGCAAGAGTCAATTTTTCCCATGGCACATATGAATCTCATGGGGAAATTATTAAAAAAATGAAACAGGCAAGAAAAGAATTGAATGCCCCCATTCCCTTGTTGTTGGACACCAAAGGCCCTGAAATCCGTATCAAAACATTTGAAAATGATAAAATTACATTGGAAGCAGGGGACAAATTTATACTGACCACAGAAGATGTCAAGGGAACAAAAGAAAAAGTTTCTGTCACATATGAAAATTTGCCAACAGATTTGCAAAGAGGTTCTCGTGTGCTGATTGATGATGGTTTAGTGGAATTGAAAGTGGACAGTGTGACAAATGTGGACGTGCATTGTACGGTCGTGACCGGTGGTGTGGTTGGTTCCAGAAAAGGTGTCAATTTGCCGGGGGTACAAGTCAAATTGCCTTCTTTGACAGATAAAGATATTTCTGATTTGAAATTTGGTATTGAAAATGGATTTGACTATGTGGCGGCTTCTTTCATTCGCTGTGCGGCAGACGTTCTGAAAATCAGACAGGTGTTGGAAGAAAACGGCGGCGAACGCATTCATATCATTTCTAAAATTGAAAACCAAGAAGGTGTGGACAATATTGATGAGATTTTAGAAGTATCTGACGGGATTATGGTTGCCAGAGGAGACTTGGGTGTGGAAATTCCACCCGAAGAAGTGCCTTTGGTGCAAAAAATGTTGATTGCAAAAGCAAATAAATACAGCAAACCTGTCATTACTGCAACACAAATGTTGGAAAGTATGGTCAAAAGCCCAAGACCAACCAGAGCAGAAGCAAATGATGTTGCCAATGCCATTTTTGATGGCAGTGATGCCATTATGCTTTCCGGCGAAACTGCAATGGGAGAATACCCTTGTGAAGCGGTGGCAACCATGGCAAGAATTGCAGAACGTGCAGAAAGCAGTATCAATTATGCAAAAAATTTGACAAGAAACTTGGAAACAAGACAAGCCAATATTACAAATGCAATCAGTTTTGCAGCTTGCACATTGGCAGCAGAATTGCATACAGAAGTGATTAGCACCATTACAAAATCCGGCTTTACTGCAAGAATGATTTCCAAATACAGACCGGTTTGCCCGATTGTTGCGGCAACCTTGCATGAACAGATTTGGCGTCAGTTGAATTTGGTATGGGGTTGTAAACCCATTTTGCATACAGCACCGTTATCCAAAGGTGAAGTATTTGATACAGCCATGAAAATGGCTGAAAAAAGCGGTTTGGTAAAAAATGGGGATACTGTGGTATTGGCTTTGGGTATGCCTGTTGGTGTGAGCGGTTCTACCAATACCTTGCGTGTGGATATTGTGGGTGATGTGTTATGTAAGGGGATTGGCATTGGAAAAAAGAAGGTAAGCGGTATGGCTCGTGTGATTAAAGTACGTGAGGAAATAGACCGCAATTTCAAAAAAGGTGATATTTTGGTTGCAACTTGTACCAATAATGATTTTATGCCTTACCTGCAAAAAGCATCTGCTATCATTGTTGGCCCTATCGACCATACACAAAACAGCCATGCCGAGATTGTAGGCAGAGCATTGAACATTCCTGTGATTATTTGCGATACAAAAGTGATTGACTTTATTCCAAATGATACACTGATTACGGTAGATGCAGAAAAAGGCTTTGTATATGCAGGTATTCCAAACGAAAAATAATAGAAAATCTATTTGCTAGTATGTATATGAGAAAAGGAGAGTATCTTGAACATTCAAAATATTCTCCTTTTTCTTATCAGATATGATTTTATATAATATACATAAAAAAATGTAGAAAAATATAGAGTATTTATATAAATTGTCGATATGTACATTGACAAAAAACGAAAATCTATATACCATATACATAAGATGTTAATATATGGAAGAAATATTCTATATACTGAAAATAAGCATTTATATCCATGGTATGATAGGTTGTGTCATTTGCAGAAAGGAGAGAGTCATATGCAAACAACATTCATCAGTCCGGACAATACATGGGCGTTGATGGCAATTACTTGTGGTTGGGTAGCAGTATCCATTTGGTTGGAACAGACCTATGCTTGGGCATCAAAACTTTCCGGTGCGATTATTGCACTGGTTGGGGCACTGGTATTGACCAATTTGAATATCATTCCAACACACGCCCCTTGGTTTGATGATATCATTTGGGGATATGTAGTACCGCTTGCCATTCCGTTATTATTGTTGCAATGTAATATCAAAAAAATATGGCGGCAATCAGGAAAACTGTTGTTTTTATTCCTGATTGGTTCTGTGGGAACGGCTTGTGCAGCAATGCTTGCATACACATTGTTGAAAGGAAAAATTCCGTATTTGGAAGGCGTTGCGGCAATGATGACCGGTTCTTATATCGGTGGCGGTGTAAACTTTGCCGCACTATCAGCCTCTTTTGATGTCCCCAGCAAAGTGGTGGCAGCAACCACAGTGGCAGATAACTTATTGATGGCAGTCTATTTCTTTGTATTGATTACCATACCAAGTTTGAGCTTTTTCCGTAAACATTTTAAGCACCCACATCTGGACGAAGTGGAAAGCAAAGGTGTGAATGAAGAAGCAAAAACACAGGCAGCCGCATATTGGGAAAGAAAACCCGTTTCTTTGATGGATATTGCATTGAATATTGCAGTCAGCACCATCATTGTTTGTATATCCAATGCCATAGCGGCATTTTTGGGAAATGTCATTCCAACCAGTAACGAATTCTTAAAAATCATCAATAGTTTATTCGGGAATAAATATCTGATTATGACAACGGTTGCCATGCTTGTGGCAACATTCGGTGGCGAAAAGGTGGAACGTATGGCAGGAACACAGGAAATCGGAACATTTTTGATTTATTTGTTCTTGTTTGTCATTGGGGTACCTGCATCTATTATGGAAATTTTGCAGAAAGCACCATTATTGTTATTGTTCTGTGCGATTATGGTGTGTATCAATATGCTGGTTTGCTTTGTGTTTGGAAAATTGCTCAAATGCTCCTTGGAGGACATCATATTGGCGTCCAATGCAAACATTGGTGGCCCGACCACAGCCGCAGCAATGGCAATCTCAAAAGGTTGGGTAAAATTGGTTGGCCCTATCATGTTGATTGGCACATTGGGCTATGTGATTGGGACGTATTTTGGTACGATTGTCGGTAATTTGTTGGGGGCTTAGTATAGAAATACAAAAGTGGAAAAGTATGTGAAAAAACAACAGGAAAGCAGGTGTTGGGATTATGGTTTTTGATGGGCATTGTGATATTTTTACAGATGTCACAATCAAACGATTGCAAGGAGAAACCCAAGTATTGAAAAATCATCATTTACCCAAATTGCGAAAAGGAAACATCGAAGGCGGCTGTTTTGTGATTTGGGTAGACCCTCCATATGATACAGATTATGGAAAACGCACCAAACAAGTGTTAGATGCTATTTCTGCCGAGATGGCAGAATGTGACGAGGCTGTGCTTGTGCATACCATGGCAGAAATTGCAAAAGCAAAGGCAGACGGAAAGTTTTATATCTTATTGGGCACAGAGGGGTTGGCAGCGATTGGAGAAGATGTTGACCGGATTGAAAGATTGTATGATTTTGGTGTGCGTCATGCGATGCTGACATGGAATGAAGAAAATGCACTGGCAACCGGCGTGCAGGGCAATCCTGCACGTGGGGTTACGCCGATGGGGAAAAAAGCGTTGCAACTGTTGGAGAAAAAACATATGCTTGTGGACGTATCCCATCTGAACGAACGTTCTTTTTGGGACGCATTGGATATCGTAAGCTGCCCTGTTTTGGCGTCACATTCCAATGCAAAGGCTTTGGCAAATACAGCAAGAAATTTGACAGATGACCAACTGCTTGCCATTCGAGATACCGATGGATTGGTTGGCTTAAATTCGTTCAATCTGTTTGTCAGCCAAGATATCAGAAAGCAGAATATAGATATGTTTGTCAAACACATTGTCTATATGGCAGAAAAAATCGGTGTGAATCATGTGGGGTTTGGTTTTGATTTTTTTGAATTTTTATCTACGGACTGCATGAAAAGTTATAGTGACTTAGATGTTCCCTATACAACCGGATTGGAGGATTGCACCAAAGTGCCAATATTATTGCAACAGCTGGAAAAAGTGGGTTTTACAAAACAAGAGTTGGAACGAATTTGTTATCAAAATTGGCATGATTTTATACGGCGTATTTTGGGTTAGTCGGTCGCAGAAAAATTTCTTTCTGAAAAAAGCACTGTTTGCAATCAAACAGTGCTTTTTCATATGCTACATCGTACTGTCATTAAAAAAAGGAGGGTGTCATTGCCCAGATTGAAACGCAATCTGCATTGGAACGATTGATATATTTATGCGGCAAAGCGGCATTGAAATAAATGCTGTCGCCTTCTTGCAAAACATATTCATGCCCATTCAAATATACTGTCAATTCTCCTTTGATGACATAACCGCATTCCTCTCCATCATGCACAATCGGTGGGTGTTCATAACTGCAACCGCTTTTGAGTGTAACTTCTGTTAAATCTAACGAATGTTCTTTTGATGTGGGACTTAACAGCTTATAATAGCTGGTATTTGCGTGTGCGATGAGAGTTTTGTGATTGCCTTTGCGAATGATGATTTGTTCCTCTTGTGTGGGGTCTTCGAAGAAATAGTTGATGTTTGTTTCCAACGCTTGTGCCAAACGCCACAAACTGACAACAGAAGGAATGACCATATCTCGCTCGATTTGGCTAATCAGTCCTGTGCTGACTTCTGACATTTTGGAAAGTTCAGCAATACTGAGATGCTTTTTGTTGCGTAATTCACGCAATTTTCCACCATTGAAAATTGACATATCTTTATTCTCTCCTTTTACAATCGTTCGTTTTTGAAAAAACGACAATGCTTATGAAAAAAATCAATGTTTTTCATTGATTTGTCTATTGTAACATTTTTGTTGGAAAGGAACAAGAACAATATAAATTTCTGTGCCAAAAAATGAAAGCAAAGAAAAAAACGTTGTTTCGTTGCAAAATCAACATTGGTGTGCTATGATGGTTAAGATTATAATGTAGACACACAAAAAACAATAAAAAAAGGAGGAAGCCATATGTTGACAAGCAAACAAAGAGCTTTTTTGCGTGCACAGGCAAATAAAATTCCTGCCATTTTTCAAGTGGGAAAAAACGGTGTGACACCGGAATTGAGAGATACGGTGCATCATGCTTTGGAAGCAAGAGAACTGGTGAAAGTCAGTGTGTTGGACAACAATATGCTGGGGGCAGCAGAAGCGGCAGAACTGTTGGCAAGCAGAACAGGAGCAGAGATTGTACAAGTGATTGGAAATAAATTTATATTGTACCGTGCGTCCAAAAAACCTGTCATTGAATTGCCACGTGCCAAACAATAAAAGGCGGGAAAAAGAAAATGAGAAATGAAATTGCTGATTTCAAAAATTGTGAAAGTATTGCGATTATGGGTGGCACATTTGACCCCATACATTATGGGCATTTGGTAACGGCAGAGGCAGTAAGACACCGTTTTCATGTGGATAAGGTTATTTTTATTCCCACAGGACGACCTGCACACAAAATAAACAAAGAAGTGACACATAATGAACATCGGTATTTGATGACGGTGTTGGCAACGATGCGAAATGAAAATTTTGATGTTTCCCGCATTGAAATTGACCGTCCAGGTGTGACATATACCATTGATACCATAGAAACGTTGAAAAAACATTGCCGCCCTGATGTGCGGTTGTATTTTATTACGGGGGCAGATGCCATTCACCAGATTATGACATGGAAAGATTCGGAGCGTTTATTGGCATTATGTGATTTTGTGGCAGTGACAAGACCGGGATACCGGAAAAATGAGTTATTTGCAGAAATTGATGCCTTGCAGGAAAAATATGTCAGCCGTATCCATTACATGGAAGTGCCGGCGTTGGCAATTTCATCATCAGATATTCGCACCCGTGCAAAAAACGGTATGCCAATCAAATATTTGTTGCCACAAGAAGTGGAAGATTATATCCATAAATTTGGATTGTATCAGAAAAAAGAAGTGAATGAGGTGAAGTTCATGCTTTCCATAGAAACCATGCAAGAAAAATTACAATCGGCTTTGTCTGTCAAACGCTACATTCACACAATGGGTGTTTCTGAGGAAGCTGTGAAATTGGCAGAAATTTATGGAACACCTGTGGATTGTGAAAAGGCAAGAGTTGCAGGGTTATTGCATGATTGTGCAAAAGATTATCCAAAAGAATTGCGTATACGCTTTTGCAAAGAATACAAAGTCAAAACAGATGATATTATGGAACAACAGCCGGATTTAATGCACCCGTTTTTGGGGGCAGAAGTGGCAAAAAGAGAGTATCAAATACAAGATGAAGAAATCTTAAACGCAATCCGTTACCATACAACAGGGCGTGCCAACATGACGTTATTGGAAAAAATTGTGTTTATTGCAGATTATATTGAGCCGCACAGAGAAAAATTTGAAGGCTTGGAAGAAGCAAGAAGATTGGCGTATTTGGACTTAAATTTGGCAATGAAGTTTATTTTGGAACAAACCATTGCCTTTGTCAAACAAAGAGGCAGATTGTTACACCCCCTGTCTTTGGAGGCATTTGACTACTATCAGACGAAAAATATGAAACAATAATATATTAGGAGGGATTTTATGACCGCATTAGAAGCAGCAAAAATTGCAGAAACCGCATTAGATGATAAATTGGGACAAGACATTCAAGTGTTGGATTTGAAAGGCTTATCCAATGTTGCAGATTGTTTTGTGATTGCAAGCGGAAATAATGTCAACCATCTGCGTGCAATGGCAGATGAAGTGGAACAAAAATTATTTCAGGCCGGTATGAAAATGCACCATTCCGAAGGGTACAGCACAGGAACTTGGATTTTATTGGATTTTGGCAATTTGTTAATCCATTTGTTCAATAAAGAAGAACGTGAATTCTATGGTTTGGAACACGTTTGGGGCGATGCAAAACCCGTAGAATAAGCAATACAATCGGAGAATGTTTGGAAATATCCATACATTCTCTTTTTTTATTGCTGTTTATGGATTTTTAAGTTGATGTGGCTGATGTCAATGCGGATAATACCGATTTGGAGCAGTTGGGCAAACGGCATTTGCTCTGCCTCTTGGATACAATTTGGTGCGAAACGTTGACAAAGCAAACACAATGCATGGCGTTTTTCATTGCGGTCTGTGATTGGTTGTGCAATGCCTTCGATGATGGTGCTTTCGTAGTATGTGGTGAATGTGTTTTTGTTTATGGCATAGTCCGAAACAAATGTCATGGATACTTTATCGTTTTGTATGATGTTTGCAATCTCACGCTCTGTGGATATAAAGTGAAAATATATGGAAGTATCTTCCAGAACATGGTGTAAAGGCACACCATAGGGAAAACCGGCATTGTCTGCAGTGGACAAAATGCCGTAATCACATTTGGCGATGATGTCTTTGGCAATTTGTGTTTCGGTTGTATTTAATGTCTGATATTTGATGTTGCGTTGTGTTGTCATATCATCAACCTCCATTTGTTTTGATTAGTATGGTATATTTTTTGCGAAAATATACATTCTTTTTTATGTGACTTATGTCATTGACAATCTTATCAAAACATAATACAATGCAACTGAACAAAATAGTTTTCTGCAACTAACTTTTTAGGAGGTGTCATATCGTGAAACAGAAATTTGACGTGACAGGCATGACTTGTTCGGCTTGCTCTGCACACGTAGAAAAAAGCGTGAAACAGTTACAGGGTATCGAAAACGTCAATGTCAACTTATTACAAAACAGTATGGTGGTAGAATACGACGAGAATGCATTGCAAACAGACGAAATCATACAGGCAGTGCAAAAAGGTGGCTATGGTGCGTCTGTGCATGGACAGACCACAACCGCAGAACCATCTCGCAATGTTGCCGCAGAAGAAATGAAACACATGAAAAAAAGATTGATTGCCTCTTTTTGTTTTTTAATTCCGTTGTTTTACATTTCTATGGGGCATATGATGGGTGCACCGTTGCCATCATTTTTGCTGGGCAATGAAAATGTGTTAATATTTGCATTGACACAGTTGTTGTTGACCATTCCCGTTTTGGTGATTAACAAAAAATATTTTGTGGTTGGGTTTCAGTCTTTATGGAACCGTTCCCCAAACATGGACACACTGATTGCCGTAGGCTCCGGTGCATCTGTGGTGTATAGTGTGTTTGCTATTTATGCGATGGCATATCATATGGGGCATGGTGACATTATGGCAGCACATCATTATGGTATGGAGCTGTATTTTGAATCCGCAGCCATGATTTTGACATTGATTACCGTTGGAAAGTACATGGAAACACGTTCCAAAGGCAAAACATCGGAAGCCATTTCCAAATTGATGGATTTGGCACCGAAAAAGGCAAGCGTTATCCGAAACGGTGTGGAAACAGAAATTCCGGTGGAACAAGTGCAAAAAGGCGATATTGTCGTGGTACGTCCCGGACAGAGTATCCCTGTGGACGGTGTCATCGTGGAAGGATTTTCTGCCATTGATGAAAGTGCCATCACAGGGGAAAGTATCCCTGTGGAAAAACAGGTAGGCGATACCGTCATTGGAGCTACGGTGAACAAAAGCGGATATTTCCAAATGGAAGCGACAAAAGTCGGAAATGATACCACATTGTCACAAATCATTGCATTGGTGGAAGAAGCGGGTGCGTCCAAAGCACCGATTGCCAAACTGGCAGATAAAGTCAGTGGTGTGTTTGTGCCTGTGGTGATGGGGATTGCTCTGATTGCAATGCTGGCATGGTTATTCATTGGGAAAGAACCGTTTTCCTTTGCATTATCCATCGGCATTGCCGTGCTTGTCATCTCCTGCCCTTGTGCTTTGGGCTTGGCAACACCCACTGCTATCATGGTGGGAACAGGCAAAGGGGCAGAATACGGTATCTTGGTGAAATCTGCCGAAAGTTTGGAAATTGCACATCAAATTGATGCTGTGGTTTTAGACAAAACAGGTACTTTGACACAAGGAAAACCCGTTGTGACAGATGTCGTGCTGGCAAAAGGCATTTTGCGAAACAGATTGCTCAAACAAGCGGCGGCTGTGGAAGCATTATCCGAACACCCACTGGCAGATGCTGTGGTACAATATGCAAAGGAAAAAGAAATTGCATATGAAAAAGCCGAAAATTTACAGGCAACCGCAGGACAAGGAGTTGCAGCCGATGTCAATGGCAAACGTATTTTAGCAGGTAATTTGAAAATGATGCAGGAAAACAACATTCCTGTCCATGATTTGGAACAAACAGCCATACAGTTGGCAAACGAAGGCAAAACACCATTGTTTTTTGCAGAAGATAATCAACTGTTGGGTGTGATGGCATTGGCAGATACATTGAAACCCACAAGCAAACAAGCGGTAGATGCATTCCATCAGATGGGGATTGATGTGGTCATGTTAACGGGGGATAACCGCCGTACTGCACAAGCCATTGCAGATGAATTGCAAATACAAGTCATTGCAGAAGTGTTGCCGCAGGATAAAGAACAAGAAGTCCGTCGTTTACAGGAAAGCGGTAAAAAAGTGGCAATGATTGGTGACGGCATCAACGATGCCCCTGCACTGATGCGTGCAGATGTTGGTGTGGCAATCGGTGCAGGCACAGATGTTGCTATGGAGTCCGCAGACATTGTATTGATGAAAAGCGATTTGCAAGATGCAGTTACAGCCATTGAGTTGAGCCATGCAACCATTCGCAATATCAAACAAAATCTGTTTTGGGCATTTTTCTATAATGTATGCGGTATTCCGTTGGCAGCAGGGGTATTCTTCCCTGTATTGGGCTGGAAATTGAACCCTATGTTTGCTGCGGCGGCTATGAGTTTCAGTTCTGCTTTTGTGGTGGGGAATGCATTGCGATTAAAATTATTCCAACCCAAATTGGCAAAAGCAAAAACAACTGATACAACAACCATCACAACCAAAACAACAAATCAACAGACACATGAGGAGGAAACAAACATGAAAAAAGTATTGAAAATTGAAGGTATGATGTGCGGACATTGCACAGGCAGAGTGGAAAAAGCATTGAACGATATGGACGGCGTGCAAGCTGTGGTAAGTTTAGATGACAAATCCGCAACTGTGACATTGTCCAAAGAATTGAGCGATGAAGCATTGGTGCAGGCAGTTACCGATGCAGGATATGAAGTTGTGGATATTGAAACAAAATAAGACATACAAAATGCCTCTAAACCGTGGTTTAGAGGCGTTTGTTCTGTAATTAGGTATGTTGTTGCAAGTAGTCTGTCAAAAGGGTTTCCATTTCTTCGTAACTGTTCAAGGTGTTCATTTTGCCACGTAATGCAGATGCACCGGAAAGCCCTTTCATATACCAAGCCATATGTTTTCGCATTTCTCTGACACCGATGTATTCCCCTTTGTAATCAATGAGCATACGTGCATGACGCAATGCTTTTTCCACCTTTTCTGTGGCACTTGGTTCAGGCAATATTTCCCCTGTTTTCAAATACTGTAAAATACGTTGGAATATCCAAGGATTGCCTTGTGCCCCCCTGCCAACCATAATCGCATCACAGCCTGTGGCATCAAACAATGCTTTGGCATCTTGGGGTGTGAACACATCACCATTGCCAATGACGGGTATGGAAACGCTTTCTTTGATTTGGCGTATGATGTCCCAATCTGCTTTTCCGCTATAATACTGTTCTCTGGTGCGTCCATGAATGGCAACCGCAGCAGCTCCGTTTGCCTCGGCAATTTTTGCAATTTCCACAGCATTGATATGTGCATCGTCAAAGCCTTTGCGAAATTTCACCGTAACGGGTTTGCTTTGGCTTTCGACAAGCGATTTTACAATTTCACCAACCAAAGCCGGTGTTTTTGTGATGGCACTGCCTTCCCCGTTTTTGACAATTTTGGGGGCAGGACAGCCCATATTGACATCAATGATGTCAAAGGGATATGCTTCTATTTTTTTGCCCATTTCTCCCAATATTTTTGGGTCTGAACCAAATAACTGTATGGCAGTGGGGCGTTCTGCCTGTTCCACCTGCAACAGCTCGGTTGTGTTTTTGTTATCATATAAAATACCTTTGGCACTGACCATTTCAGAATATACCAAACCACAGCCCATTTCTTTGCAAAGCAGACGAAACGGTAAATCCGTTACGCCTGCCATAGGTGCTAGAAAAATGGGATTGTCTAATGTTACATGACCAATCTGCATTGTTGTTCCTCCCATTCTGATGGTATCAAAAATTGATACATGAATTTGTTGTATCATATCAAAGGTTGGGAAAATAGGCAAGTTTTTTTCAAAATATCTGTCGCAGAAATTGTATAAAACATACATTTTATGGTATGATGAAAACAGAAAGGAAGATGATATATGGGATTGTTTCGTAAAAAGAAAAAAGAACAGGAAAATCATGAAAACGATGTGATATTGACATTATATGCTTGTCGCAAAGATGGCAGTGTTGTCAGAGCGTTTGCAGAAGAATTGTTTACCAATGTCTGCAAAGAGATAAAACCATTGGCAGAAAAAGATTTTTGTTTGATACTGCAAGATGACACACAGGTGCAAATGCACGTGATGGATACACAGCCCGAAGTGACAGAACAGGCAAGGGGTATGGTGCGGTATTTTTCGCAGGCACCTTTGGAAAACGAAGAGGTAAAAATGGCAGCATTGCAACAGATTTCTTTGTTTTCCTGTATTGTTGGGATTTCTTTTTCTTTGAATGATGACCAAGACCGTACTGCATTTTTGATGCAGACCATATATGCGTTGGCAGAGAAATTGACGGCATTTGTGTTGTATCCGAATATGTATTTATATGACGCAGACGGGAAATTATTGATTTCCATAGACGGAAAAACAGATTTTACATCATTTCGGCCACAAGCAAGCGCTACCCTCTTGGAAAAAGAGATACAGCCAACTGAGGCAGATACCATACGGATACAAAAAAATATAGAAATATTGAAAGCAAAACATATTCCATATATGGAGCGTTTGCAAGCATCTGTGTATGCACAGGAATGTCATGTATGGGACAAAAAGGCAATCATACAACGTTTGGCAGCGACATTTGCCTGTTGTGTGGTGGCAGAAGTGCATAGCTATGATATGGCAGAAGCGGAGAAAAAGAGCAGAGAAATGCTGACAGAATTGGAAGAAAGATACCAAATCACAGAATTTCTTTCTGAGGAAGAAAAAGCATACATCAAACAACCTTTGCAGGAACAACACGCAAAATTTGGCTGGCGGTATGAATGTTGTGCCGTATTTTGCTGGGCATTGTCGTTGTTGGACTTGAAAGAACCCACAGAAATTTGTGATGCCTCTGAAATCGGCGGCATTTTATGGAACAACGATTTGGAACGTTTGCAAGGCTTGGCAAATTGTCGCAGTGCAGAAGAAATACTGCAAATGCAAGATTTGGTATTCCGCTATGATTGGGCGTGTGTAGATGCACGCATACACCAAAAGGAATTGCCACAGCTCAATGGGGAAATCATATATGAATGGCATTATGCATTGAACTGGTTGGTGCAGGCAGACGGTATCACCGATTGGGACGATGTGCAACCACACACATGATAAAGGATTATGTTTTCTTTTGTAACAGAAATGCTTTGAGTAATGCTTTATCTTCTTTGGAAATCCGATGGGATTCTCTTGCCTTTTGCACAAATTTGTGTAAAACTTCTATGGAAATTGTGGATTGTTCGATGGATATTTTGGTTTGCTGTGGAAACTTTGCCCATGCAGTTGCCAAAAGCCATGCTTGTGCCATTTGCACATAATAAAAATCGGAACGTATGGCACAGGTGCGTGCAAGCACTGATGTGATATACCCCTCTTCCAAGTAGTTGGAAAGCATAAGGACAATTCCTGTGCGTATTGCCCAAGGATTTGGGGAGTTTAGGTATGTTGCGATGTGTAAAAAGTAATCTGCTTTCTGTGGTGCAGTGGTTTTGGAAACGGAATTGCAAAAGGTGTCGCAAATTGCCCAATTTTCCACCAAATGCTCTGCCACATGGTCGCTATGTGGCAAGAAATCGGGATAGGGCAACGTGCAGGCAACCAAAGCATACAACAACCGTTCTTCATGATAGGTTGTGCCGCATATGCTTAAAAAATCACTTGGATATTGTTTTGCAATCTTTTTGGCAGTTGCTCGTAAAAAAGGAATACGCAAACCAATAGAGGGCAATGCAGATGCCAACAATGTATCGTTAAATTGTTTATATGCAACATCGGCAGATTGCAGCAAAGATGTCAAAAATAGTTGATATGTTTTTTCGTTCCAATACATCACTAAAAACCTCCTTTTTTTGATGATAAAAAATCGGAACAAAAAAGTCAATCAAAACAGAAACCAAAAGCAAAACATTTTCAAAACTGTAAATATATAACAACAATATTGTCATATAGGGTGTACTTGAAAAGCAAAGAATGGTATGATACTATATACAATAAGAAGTATTTACAAAAGCCAAAGGGGACTGGTGTGATGAAAATAAGAGAATCTATGGAAAACTATTTAGAAACGATATTGCTATTGCAGAACAAAACGGGATATGTCCGTGCAGTAGATATTGCAACAGAACTGGGGTTTAGTAAACCAAGTGTCAGTAATGCGATGAAAAAGCTGAAAGCGGAAGGGTATATCAGCGTAGAGGACAAAAGCCGTATTCTGTTAACAGATGCGGGCAGACAGGTTGCAGAGTCTACCTATGAAAGACATTGTGTGATTGCTGCATCTTTGATGCGTATTGGTGTTTCCAAAGAAACGGCATTGGAAGATGCTTGTCGTATGGAGCATATCATCAGCGAAGAAACATTTGCCTGTATGAAACAGGAACATCAAAAAGCATTGCAAAATGATGAAAATTAAAATTGCAAAAATAAAAAAGAGAAATTCTTGATATGTAGGAATTTCTCTTTTTGTTATCATTGGAAATAGGAATAGCCATACAATTTTCCAGAAACGGGTGTGACTTGATGGCGATATTGTAACAATTCGGAAACGGTTACAATTTGATACCCTTGTTCGATGAGAGATGGTACAAGTTTTTCAACTGCCGCAGCAGTGGTATCATAAATACCATGCATTAAAATAACTTTCCCATTCAGATTACCTTCTTTTTCAATGGTTTGCAATATGCTTTGTGTGTTTCTGGTTTTCCAGTCCAAAGTATCCACAGACCATGTGACAATGGGAAGTGGCACATTTTGGGAAACGGTGTTGTTGGTACTGCCATAGGGTGGTCGGAACAACGTTGGCACAACCTCTGCTTTTTGGAATGCGGCATTTACTTTTTTGACATCTTCCTGTATTTGTTGCGGAGTTAATTTTGCAAAGTCTTTGTGGTCATAAGAATGACTTGCAATTTGATTTCCCAAAGATGCCTCACGCTTGACAACATCGGGATAGCGTTCCACACGATAGCCAACATCAAAGAATGTGGCAACGACATTGTGTTTTTCCAAAGTATCCAAAATGGCATTGGTTGCTTTTGGTGCAGGACCATCATCAAATGTGAGTGCAACCATGGGTTTTTGGGGGTCAATGACACGAGCGGAATGGTTTGTGGTATCCTGTGTTGTTTCTGCGGGTTTCTCAATTTTTGCAGGTGTTAATTTTTGTGCGGGTATGATGATGGGGTCTGTCAAAAATGTGCCGTATAACTCGGATTTTGGAATTTCCAAACGAATGGCACCAAAGTTTTCGGGCAATATTTCATATTTATTGATATAAAAGATAACACTGTCTTTTGTGAGTGCAAAGCGTTGGTAAATTTCACTTTCAGGTGCCAAAACACTACGATAATCCCCAAATAATGCAGGTGCATATGATTCATTTTGTTCAAAATATTTGATGGCATATGCAGAGGCTTTTTCTCTGTATGTATCACGGAAAATGTCGGCACTGGTGATGGCAGTTCCGTTTTCGCTGTCAAAAGAGATGGTCTGCCATGTAGCAGGGATTGCGTGTTGATTGCGTGCCTGTTCTGTCTTTTGGAATGCTATGGTTGCAATCCCGTCCAAATTGACATGGGACTCATATCCAACAAACAAAGCCGCTGTTTCTTTGTGTGCTGTTTTTTTCTGGGAAACTTCTTTTGCCAATGATGAATATTTTTTTTCAAAATCTGATTTGATTTGTGTCATTGTTTGTGTAATGCGTTCGTTTGCAATGTTTTGTGGCACTTGCGGATATTGTAATGCATACGAAAAAGGTGTATGATATACAATATTTGTGCTTGGTGTGCCATATGTTTGGTTGGGTGCAAATGTTTCAAAGTATGCAGTACTGCTTTTTTGAAATGTATCTGCTTTATTTTGTTGGAATGTGGCATAAGCAACACTGCTGGTGCCAAATACAGCAAGTATTGCAATGATACAGGCGATGTATTTTTTCATGATAATCACTCCTTGTGTGTTTGATAAATGGGGTGCAAATAACGACCATTTTTGATGGTTGTTTTGCCATATTGTATGGCAGATTTCGGACAGTGTTGCAAACAAGCCATGCACATATGACAATGCGGTTTCGTCCAAACAGGCTTGCCATGACGCAGTGTGATACAATGTGCTGTACATACCTTTTTGCAGATGCCGCAACCGATACAATCCTTTGTTGCATAAAAAGATTTTGTTTTTGTTGCCAGACGTACAAACAATGGGTTTACCATATAACTGAGCAAATGGCTGTATTTTCCTTTTTTGACACGATAGAATCTGCGGCGTTCTAACAAAACGGAACGAACAATCAAATCGGTGATATGTTCTGCATAATCCAGCATACGTTTTTGCTCCTGCAAAGTGGGTGCTTTGAACAATATGGCGTAATTGTCAGGCATCACAACAGAAAAACCACTGTCCAATGTCAGTCCGCTTGCTTGTAAATCGCTTGCAAAAATCCGCATGGTTTCTCCCGCAGATTGCCCACAGGTACAGACTGCGTAAGTATATACCTGTTTATGATGATGCAGCTGCAAAGACTGTATAAATTGTCGTACAATTTTTGGGGCTGCCCATGCATACACAGGAAATACAAAACCAAGTTTTTCATTTGGTTGTAAGGTATAAGTAAATTGTTTATGATACATGGCATCAGCAATGTTGACCAATGTATCATGGGTTGCATCAGCAATTTTTTTTGCAGTGGCATAAGAATTTCCGCTGCCGGAAAAATAGAAAATCATGGGCAAACCTCCTGTGTATTTTCATAGATACAAGTATCATACCATAGTTTATTGAAAAGAGTTTTTCAATTTTATTAAGCTTTCTTGAAATATTATAAAACAAAATGTAAGAAAGGGGTGTCAAAGTATGCGTAAAAATAAAATGAATCCGTTTGCAAGACAAATATTATATATTGGTTTGTTGGTTTGTGCCATTTCCTTTTTCAATGGAAAAGATAAAATTGCAAATGGTGATTTGGAACAGGCAGCAAGACAACAATATCATATTGGTGAAAATTGGGACTGTGCAAAACAAATTGATAACCGTATGGGGGCATTGCTGTTTTATGATGAAAGCACAAATGCACATCGTTTTTTGCTATATATAAAAAATATGGGCTTGCAGGGTGGTTATAAATTGGTGCAAAGTGATACTTCTGCATACATACAAGACGGCATAGAAGGATATGCGTTCCAACAAAAAGGTATGGTTTTATTTTCCATGAATACGGTACAAATCAGAGAAATGCGTGTCACGAGCCAACAAGGACACACAACCATTATACCTGTGGACGCATGGAACCCGTTTGCTGTGATATTGCCGGAAAATGCAACCGATGTTGTATTGTATGACCGTGCAGACAAAGAAGTCCCGATTTCTAATATCAATGTATATGAAAAAGAATAGAAAAAAGTATGGTGAAATAAGAAAATAAAATAAAAAAGGAGAATGTTTTGAAAAATCAAAACATTCTCCTTTTTCTGATGAGATGATATATGTTTTATTTGAAAACATCTACTTTATCTGTTTTTTCCCAAGGCAAATCCAAATCCGTTCTGCCAAAGTGACCGTATGCTGCCACTTGTTTGTAGATAGGTCTGGTCAAATCAAAGTTTTTGATGATTGCAGCAGGGCGTAAATCAAAGTTTTTGTGTACCAATTCTGTGATTGCTTCATCGGAGATTTTGCCTGTACCATATGTGTTTACCAAAATGGAAACAGGTTTTGCTACACCGATGGCATAAGCAAGTTGTACTTCACATTTTTTGGCAATACCACTGGCTACGATATTTTTGGCAACATATCTTGCTGCATAGCAAGCGGAACGGTCTACTTTTGTGGGGTCTTTGCCGCTGAATGCACCGCCGCCATGTGCTGCATAACCGCCGTATGTGTCAACGATGATTTTTCTGCCGGTCAAGCCGCTGTCACCCTGTGGACCACCGATAACAAAACGTCCTGTGGGGTTGATGTAATATTTTGTGCTTTCATCTAACAATTCGGGTGCAATCACTTTTTCTACCACTTGTTCGATGATATCTTTGCGGATTTGTTCCTGTGTGGTTTCGGGGTCGTGCTGTGTGGAAACAACAACAGTATCAATACGTACAGGTTTGTCGTCTACATATTCCACAGTCACCTGTGCTTTCCCATCGGGACGCAGATAAGGCAATGTGCCGTTTTTGCGTACTTCTGCCAAGCGTTTTGTCAATTTATGTGCCAAAGAAATGGGCAATGGCATCAATTCTTCTGTTTCATCGCAGGCAAACCCAAACATCATACCTTGGTCACCAGCACCGGTATCAAATTCGCTGTCATCTTCACCTGTTTTGTTTTCGAGTGCTTTGTCTACACCCATGGCAATATCGGGGGATTGTCCATGAATAGATGTGATAACGGAGCAAGTTTCGCAGTCAAAGCCATATTTTGCTCTGTTGTAGCCGATGTCGTTCAAAGTGCTTCTGACAATGCTTTCTACATCAACATAAGTGTTTGTTGTGATTTCACCCATAACAAAAATGACACCGGTTGTGGTTGCGGTTTCGCAAGCCACTCTTGCTTTGGGGTCTTTTGCCAATATGGTGTCTAAAATGGCATCGGAAATTTGGTCACAAATTTTATCGGGATGTCCTTCTGTTACAGATTCAGATGTGAATAATCTTCTACTCATAAATAGCCTCCTTAAAATATGAAATATGATAAAATCGTTTTTGTTTGGTGTCATATGCATAAAAAAAAAGCCGCAGGGCTTTTGTTTTTTCAAACTCATCTTCCGCAAAAAGATATTGCGGGGGAATTAGCACCGATGCGTTGCCGCCGGTTGCTGGGTTTCATAGGGCCCTGTCCCTCAACCACTCTGGATAAGAAGTTATGCAATTTTTTTTATTGTAACAGTTTCTTTTTTTGCTGTCAACAGATTTTTGAAAAAAATCCTACTGCTGTTGTAAGAATTGCAGTGCTTTTCCCCATGACACAATCAAATCGTCCAAACGCCATGTAGCATTTGCAGGGCTGGTGGAGGGCAATTTGGCGATGGGATAGGATAATGTGGGGGATATATATTTTTGATACAGCTTTTGTGCAGTTGCTCCATTAGCAAAAATAGGGATTTCTCCTGTGGTCTGCAATATGGGCTGTAAATTGACGGGAATGACATCTTTGATGGAACTGTCACTACTGCCTGTGATAGTGCAACGTTCCACCACATCATAAATGGCAATGTGATGTTGCAACAAGAAATTTATTTTTTGTTGTTTGGTTTCGGGTAAAGGGGCTTTGCATACTGCGGAAAGTACTTTCCAAAAACGGTTTTGTGGGTGTCCGTAATAGAAATCGGTTTCTCTGGATTTGACAGAGGGAAATGTTCCCAATATCAAAACTTTGCTGTGTGCATCATATATAGGGGCAAATGTATGTGTTACAAAAGTAGGTTTCAAAAATATCACTCCTTTTTTGTTTACTGTATCATAAATTTTTGAAAAAAGCGATTTTTTCTCTGTTGCATATCCGAAAGTATCCCATACAAATGCTTGAAAAACAAGGTTTTTTTCAGTTTCTTTAAAAAACAAAAATTTTTTTCAAAAAATATGGAACTTTTTGAAACAGGCTGCGTCTGATACAACATAAGCAACAAACAACAAAAAAATAAAAATCAGAAATGCAGATTTTTTAGGAGGAATGAAATATGAAAAAGAATTTGAATAAAACAATGGCAATGGCAATGGCTTTGACAATCGTAGGCAGCACAGCAGCTTATGCAGCAACCACAACAAAAGCTGAAAAATTGGAAAAGGCACAAGAAGTGACAGAAGAAAAACAGGAAGAAAAAACAACAGAAACTGCTGAAAAAGAAACAGAAGCAACCATGGCTGTATCTTACATCACAGAAGTAGGTAAAGTTGTAGAAGTGGAAGACACGGAAGATGGTAACAAAGTGGTAACCATCGAAAACAAAGACGGCGGTTTGCGTTTCGTGGTTGCACCCACAACCGTAATTGTGGACAGAGTATCCAAAGGCGTGATTACTGTAGACAAATTGACAAAAGATATGCAAGTAAGCGTTGTATACGATGCAAGCAGCCCTGTGGGTATGAGTATGCCTCCTTACTTGGGCAATGTGGGAGCAGTGATTGCAAACGCTGACAAAGGCAATGTTTCCGTAGGTACATTTAATGATGAATTGGTAAACGAAAAAGAAAAATTGCAACTGAATGTGGCAAAAGAAACAAAAGTATTGACCACATTGGGTACAAAAAGCATTTTGGGTGCAGAAGATATCAAAGGCAAAAATGCAGTGGTATTCTATGATGCAACCACAAAGAGCATTCCTGCACAGACAACACCCGATTTGGTACTGTTGTTGGAACAACAAGACGTGCAACAGATGGAAATGGAAGATGTAAACGTGGCAGAAGAACCACAAGCAAAAGAAGTAAAAGAAGTGAAAAGTGTTGCATTGCGTGAAAGTGCTGTTGCAAAAGGCTATACGGTAACATGGAAAGGCAAAACAGAACCTGTTGTATTGGAAAAAGACGGTAAAGTTTCTAAAATCACATTGGGCAGCAAAGATTATGTGATAGAAGACGATATGGTTCTGACAGCAAGTATGGCAGCAGAACTGAAAGATGGCGTATTGTATGTATCTTCCGAAGTGATGGACAACTTAAAATAAGACCTTCATTTTATATTACCTATCATAAATTGGATAAAAACAAAGAGAAATGCAATTTGCATTTCTCTTTGTTTTTTATTTTTTGTCAAATAAAATGTAGTATTGCCAACTTTTGAGCAAATCCAGTTTTTGCTGCATTTCTTCCGACAATTCGGTTGTGTAATTGCCGTCTTTGTCGATATGGTACTGGTTGGACAATACCGGATATTCTTTTCGCAAAGCGTTGATATAGGTGTATAACGGAGAAAGCTCGTCCATACCTGCAAGCTCTGTTGCCAAAGCACCCAAATAAAAAGAGCTGATGATACCGTTTTCCGGCAAGTTTGCACTTTCTTTGCGTTGTTGGAAATGGCAAAGTGTTCCAGCAGCATCATTTGCCCAAATCAAAAACGGTGTTTCATACATGGCAAGCTGTTCTTGCGGTGTACCATTGGCATTGATGGGATAATCCAGAATATCGAAGAAGTCCATGCCGTTTGTAAAACCGGGTAAGTGGTCACCAAAATAAATGACGATAATGGGTTCTTCGCTTTGTTTTGCATAATCTGTCAAGCGTTTTAACTGGATATCGCTATCTCCAATGCCATGGAAATATTGTGTCAACAATTCGCTTTCTGTTGCAGTCAATGGAATATCTGTCTGGAAATTTTGTTCCAATGCACCGAATTTTTTCTCATATGGTCCATGATTTTGTATGGTGGTTGTAAAAGAAAACAATGGCTGTTGTGCATTTGCGATATGTTCGTCCAATACAGAAAGTATTTTGTCGAATGTTGCTTCTTCATTGATGTATCCACTGACACCTTGTTTGCTCAGGTCAAAAGAATCCTCCAAGAAGTATCCAGTTTTGAATCCCATATGCGGGAATACGTTTTGTCTGTTGTAAAACCATGCATAACCAGGGTGTATGGAAACGGTTTCATACCCAACTGCTTGCAGACGACGAGGCAAAGCATCAATGTCTTGGTGTATGAAATGATATGCCGGTAAGGGCGTGTTCAAAAATCTTTTTGGTAATCCGGTTAAAGTATCATATTCCGTATTGGAAGTGCCACCACCATAATTGGGTACTACAATATGTCCGCTGACTGCGTTTTTGTCTTGGGAAAGCATTTTGAAGTTTGCCATAGGGTCTGTGTATCCATCAAAAGAAATATTGGGGTTTTCGCTCAAATCGGAATAAGCCTCTCCCATAATCATCACAATATGCGGTTTTGGTATATCCGACGGCGTGCTTTGCTGTGCATAAATATCGTCAAATGTTGCTTTTTGGTAATGTGCAGGCTGTTTGATACGGCTGATATTTACTTGATGGAAAAAAGAATATACCAACCCACGACTATTATACTGATTCACTTGGAAATAGGGATTGTCCACAGTGGGATATGCGTCATATCGCTCTGTGTTTGCATATACTGCCTGATTGCAAATGATACCAAACACCACAGCAACCAACAAGCCAATCCCTCTATGCTTCCAGGAAGGCACTTCATTTTTGCTGCATAAAAATGTGAGAACCAGAAGTGCAACCAACAAAAACAGTCCCAATCCAATCAAAAAAATACGAATAGGTGGAAATGTTTTGACAACGGACAATGCTTCTTTTGCCAGTGTCAAATCCGTAGGCAATAATGGCTCTTGTCGCATGGATACCTTGATTTTATCTGCAAAAGAAAATAAAATCCATATCCCATTGACGGCAAAGGCGGAAAAAGCCGCTCTCGCAGATACAAGATATAGCACATACACAGCCAACAATGTGGGTAAAAAATTCCACAATATCAAAGACGGCTGTGCAAGCAATAGATGTGCAACCTCTGACCGCTGGGTGGTTGGGATATACAATGATAAAAATGTGGCAAGCAATGCACTGCAAAACAAAAATACATAAATCCAATGCTGTTTTTGAAAACAAGGGCATTGTGCCATTTTTTGTTTACATCGTTCAAAAAACAAAAAAAAACCTCCTTTTTGTGTGATGCTATTTTTGCATAAATACTGTTGTAATTGGGTATTATACGAGATTTTGTCTGAAAAGTAAAGAAAGAGGATACAAACATATATGAATTTTAAGAAAAATACTGCTTTTTTTATAAGGAAAATCGTGTATAATAAAAAGAGTTTGTCAAACGATAGGGAAACATTGTCACAAAGTGTTAGATTTGTTATAATAAATCAGTTATAGATTTGGAAAAGAGCGGAAATCTTTTTTAGGAGAGAAGTCATTACAATGTCAGATAATAAAACAGAATATGGATACAAACAGCATCAGCCTGTTTCGCCACAATACAACCAAATGCCAAAAGGCCCAAGACAAGCAAGGCATTATGAGGAATACCAACAGGCAGAACGACAACGGCAGATGCAAATGGAGCAACAGCGGCAACAACAAAAAGCATACAAAAATCAAATGCTTGCACAACAGCAAAGACAAATGCAACGCAAAAATCAAGTACAATCTGAGCAACCCATACAGCGTGCAAACCGTATGCAAGCACAACAACCAATGCAACAGCGTTCTGTGACAGGACAAAACAATCAACCACAACAACCAAGACAACAAATACGCAGACAGTCGGAACAGAAAAAACAGCAGTCACAAAAACAAACACCGTCCAAGCGACAGATGGATATGCAAAAAAGACGCAGAAGAAGAGATATTTTGCTCTGCGTATTGTTTGTGTTGATATTGGCAGTGACATTTGGTCTGGCAAAGTTATATACCGTTTGGAAAGGATTTGAAGCAAAAGCTGAAAAGTCCGATTTTGTGGCAGCAGCACAGCCGCCGCAGGAAATTACAGATGACCTGTTGAATGTACTGATTTTAGGTACTGACAAAGAAGGTTTTCGGGCAGATGTGAATATGCTGCTCAGTTTCAATGTCACAAAAGAAGAAGTGCATATCATTTCTGTGCCCAGAGATGCCAGAGTGACCATGACACAAGATATGATTGCACATTTGAAAGAAAATAATCGGCATATTCCGGAAAGAAACGGTGTGTATGGACAATGCAAATTGACAGAATTACACGCTTATGCAGGTGATGGCAACCGCAGTACGTTTTCTGTGGCAATGGTGGAGCAACTGCTGGGTGTCGATATTGATTACTATGTAAAAGTCAATTTGGACGCTTTTCAGGAGATTGTAGATGCTGTGGGCGGTGTGAAATTTGATGTGGAACAACGCTTATATTATACAGACCCAGAACAAGGGCTGTATATTGATTTGTATCCGGGAGAACAGGTGTTGGACGGGAAAAAAGCAGAAATGCTGGTGCGTTTTCGTGAAGGGTATGCACAAAAAGATTTGAAACGTGTACAAGTACAGCAGGCATTTATCAAGGCATTGGCAGAACAGATTTTTGCAAGTGGCGATGTTATCAGCAATTTGAATCGTTTGATTCCGATTGCATTGGAAAAAACAGAAACAGATATGCCGGTGGCTGTGGCATTGCAATATGTACCATATATTGCAAAAATCAATCCTGCACAGATTACAACAGACACCGTACCCGGTGATGGTGGTTCTTATTTTGATTTAGATGAGGACAATACAAAAGCATTGGTGGATTATCGCATTTATGGCAAAGAAATGCCGGAATATATGCAACAACCTGATGTAACAACACAAAACGATACTACAATGAATGGGTGATTGAAAAGATATGACACAGAAAAGATACAATCAACAAAAAAAACCGGAACACCACAAAAAAAAGAAAGGGTTTCACCCCATCAGATTATTTTGCAAAGTGGTACTTTCCATTGTGATGTCCTTTTTGATACTTTCCGGTGGTGCGGCATTTGCATATTATAAAATAACGGGAGAGTCCCCGTTTGGCGGATATGTCGGTCTTACCAATGCGGCAGATTTGAATTTGCTGGACGCCATGCTGAGAAAGGATATGAAACTCAATATTGCGGTGTTTGGTACAGACAAAGAAGGGGCAAGAACAGACGTGATGTTTGTGGTGCATTATGACAGTGCAAACGAAAGTTTGGATTTGTTGTCATTGCCCAGAGATACCCGTGTTTCTATTTGCAATGAAGTCATTGAAGATTATAAAAAACATAATCACACATACAACAAAGTAACAAAATTGAATGCCGTACATTCATACAGTGGCAAAGACAATGCGAGCGAAAATACAGTATTGCAGATTGAGGATTTGTTGGGTGTGGATATACAGCATTATATCAAAGTGGATTTGGACGCATTCCGAAAAATTGTGGATACCGTAGGTGGTGTGGAGGTCGATGTCCCACAAGATATGCATTACAGCGACCCTGCACAGAATTTGTATATTGACTTGAAGGCGGGCGTGCAGACACTCAATGGCGACCAAGCAGAGCAGTTGGTGCGGTTTCGAAAATATCCGACCGGTGATGAAGGCAGAATTCAGGTACAGCAATTATTCTTGAATGCTTTGGCAAATAAAGTGCTGAATACAGAAAGCGTTTTGAAAAATATGCCGGATTATGTTTCTATTTTATATAAAGATATTCAAACGGATATTTCTTTGAAAGATATTTTGAAATATGTAAATTATATCGAAAAAATAGACAGCAGTAAAATTACCATGCAGACATTACCCGGCACAGGGCAATATATTGGCGGTGTTTCCTATTTTGTGCATGATGCAGAGGAAACAGCTGCATTGGTAGATGAGATTTTTTATCAGGAACGAACGAATCACACCACAACAGAGGGGAGTCACAACAGTGACAGCAAACAGTTCAACATTGAAGTGTCAAACGGGGGCAGTGTCAACGGTTTGGCTGGGCAATATGCAGAAAAGCTCAAAGCACAAGGGTATACACTCACACAGCCGACCAACTATACAGGACAACAAACACCACAAACCAGAATACAAGTCAAATCTGCGGGTGTAGGCAACGATTTGATATCTTATTTTGCAAATGCAAAAGTGGAAGTTGCCCCCGATGATTTGCCAAGTGGTGTGGATATTCGGATTATACTGGGGACAGAAGAACGCTAAGGAGGAGAACAATATGATAAACGATATCATGGTGATTGGGATTGCAGGTGGTACGGGGAGTGGAAAAACCACGTTGACCAATCGCTTAAAAGAACGCTTTGGAAACGATGTGACGGTGATTTATCATGACAATTATTACAAAAGACATGATGATATGACATATGAACAACGTTGTCTGTTGAATTATGACCACCCAGATGCGTTTGACACAGATTTGATGATTGCACATATCAAAGATTTGCGTGAGGGAAAAAGCGTAGAGTGTCCTGTGTATGATTTTACACAGCACAATCGTTCTGATAAAACCATTACAATTACACCAACAAAAGTCATGATTATCGAAGGGATTTTGATATTTGAAAATCCGTATTTGCGGGATTTGATGGATATTAAAGTATTTGTGGATACCGACGCTGATGTGAGAATACTCAGAAGAATACTGCGTGATGTGGAAGAAAGGGGCAGAAGCTTGGAATCTGTGGTCAATCAGTATTTGACAACCGTAAAACCCATGCATGAGCAGTTTGTAGAGCCAAGCAAAAGAGCGTCTGATATCATTGTGTTGGAAGGCGGAAACAACGTTGTGGCATTGGATATGATGATACAGCGTATTTATACACACGTACAGGGAACTGGGATATAAAGAGGGGATAGAACGTGGATTGGAAAGAAAAATTGAGAAAAGCGTTTGTTTCAGGGTTATGTTTTAGTATGATGTATAATCTGTTGTTTATATATGAAGGCATCAGTATTGTAAAATTTGTCGGGTTTGTAGTGTTGTTTACAGCATTGTACTTTTTATGGCTGTTATTGGTGCCGGATAAAAAAGATAAATTTTAAGCAAATAAAAAATGGAGGGGTAACCCTCCATTTTTTATTTATCTGCCAGTTTTTCCAAGATACGGTTGCTTCTGTCCAAGAAGGCAGTCATTTCTTCACTGGTTAAACTTCTATGGCTCATCAACGCCAAATCATACACTTGATGACAAATCATATCCAAATCTTCTTTTTTGTCAGATTCTTCTGCGTGTTTGATGAGGTATTGTATCAATGTGTTGTTTTTGTTCAATACCAGTGTTTCGTCCGGTTTGACTTGTGCAAACATGGCTTTATACATTTCGTTGTTGCCATAAGCCTCCATCATTTCCATCATACGACGGCTTTCTTCACTCAACAAAATCATCGCAGTCACTTGTGCGGATTTCAACGGTTCTGCTTTTACTTTTAAGTTTTCATTGCCCAATATTTGACGGAACAATGTTTCCATTTGGGTGTTGGTGTATGTGTCTGCCTGTTTTTGTGCCTCGCTTTGTTCGGTGTCTGCTTTTTGTTGCAGTGTGTCAGTGATATCTGCATCAATACGCTGTACTTTGACACCGGGGTTTTTGTATTCCAAGAAAGAAACAAAAGGTTTGTCCACAGGCGTGGTTAATATGGCAGCCTCCAAGCCCTGTTCTTGGAACATACGAATATATTGTGCCTGTTGTGCTTCGTCTGTGACAAAGAAAATTTTGTTTTCGTGTTTTTCTTTGTTTTTGTCCAAATATTCCTGTACGGTTTCATAAACGCCGTCAGTGGTTTTCAAAAGCAATGCGTCTTTGATTTTGTCATATAGTTTTTCTTCTCGCATACAACCGTATTTGAAGAACATACCAATGTCGTCCCAAAATCCTTCGTAGGTGGTTCTGTCTGCTTTGAATAATTGGTTTAATTTGTCGGCTACTTTTTTGGTGATGTAGCTGTTCATTTTTTCCACATAACCATCATTTTGCAACGCACTTCTGGAAACATTCAAAGGCATATCCGGACAGTCCAACACGCCTTTTAACAAAAGCAAAAATTCGGGTACCACTTCTTTGATGTTGTCTGCAATATATACCTGATTGGAATACAGCTTGATTTGCCCTTCCACAACGTCCATTTGTTCTACCAATTTGGGGAAATACAAAATCCCTTTCAGACGGAATGGATAGTCCATATTCAAATGTATCCAGAACAAGGGGTCATTCATATCAAAGAATACTTTGTGATAGAATGCTTTGTATGCTTCCTCTGTGCAGTCTTTGGGTTGTTTGAGCCACAAAGGAGAGGGGTCATTCAATGGTTTGGGTTCTTCCGGTTCTTCGGGTTGTTGATTTGCTTTTTCCAATAATTCTTCTTTGGAAAGTGTTTTTGCTTCTTCTGCGGAAACATGAATGGTGTTGTCTTGTTTTTGTTCCGTTTCTGTTTCCTCTTTTTCTTCTATCACATCGACAAATATGGGTACAGGCATGAATGCACAATATTTGTGCAGAGCATCATATAATTTGGTTTCGTCCAAAAATTCTTCGCCATCTTCGCTCAAAAACAACGTGATGGTCGTACCATGTTCTGTGCGTGTGCCTGTCTCCATTTCATAATCAATACCATCTGCACAGCTCCATTTTGCAGGTTGTGTTTCGCTACGGTAAGAAAGTGTGTCAATTTCCACTTGATTGGCTACCATAAATGCAGAATAAAAACCAAGTCCGAAATGTCCGATGATTTCGTTGTCGTTTTCTGCTTTTTCTTGGTATTTTGCCAAAAAGTCTGTTGCACCGGAAAATGCAATTTGGTTGATGTATTTTTTGATTTCCGCATCAGTCATACCAATACCATTATCTATGATTTGCAGTTGTTTTTGTTTCTTGTCTAAAACAACATGAACAGAAAATGGTGTATCCGCAGGGATATGGTCTGCCTCTCCCATCAGCATCAATTTTTTTAATTTTGTGACAGCATCACAAGCGTTTGACACCAATTCACGAATGAATATGTCTTTGTCTGTGTAGAGCCATTTTTTGATAATGGGTAAAAAGTTTTCGCTATTGATAGAAAGATTACCTGTTTCCTTCATGTATATCTGCCTCCTATTCGATATCAAACAACCATATCGTTGTTGGTTTACAAGCAATATTGTAGCACGCCAAAATGAAAAGTCAAGAAAAAATTAGCACTCATAAGAAATGAGTGCTAACAAAAGTCAATCTTCTTTTTGTATGGCAATTTGATGTGTCCGACAAAATGATGATACCCACGCTTCCCATTGGCTTTCGTCGGTCTTATCCAATGAAAAAGATTGTTGTGCAATGGAAAGTGTGCAAAGCAGTGTGTTTTCTCGAAATAAGATATTCCAAAACAATGCTGCGGCATTGGGATATGTTTGGGTATCGGTTTGCGGACGGGATAACACCAGTTTCATTTGTTTTGGTGTTTTTTTGCCTTTGACAGCTTGGAACACAAGCGGTTTGATTTCTGACCAACTGCAATACGGTTCGGTTTGCGTTTCGTCATAATACTCCATATCCCGTTTGCCATCTATGGAAATATGCGTAAAAGCGGAAATTTCACATTGTCGCAAACAAAAATCATCGAAAATGTTGCCTTTGAGCAACAATGACATAAATGTTTTGGTGTCCGGTATCGTAAAAGCAAACATGATGGTTCCTCCTTTTGATGATAAAAAGTATTATACAATGCTTTACGGGGTTTGACAATGTGCAGTGCCGACAGAAATCGGACGTACGAAAATAAAAAATGGTTTACAAAAAGGAAAATGATGTATTTTTATTGCGTTTGTGGGTAGGCTATATTATAATGAAATACAAAATCAATGTGTAAAATAGGAGGGGAACTATCCCATGGCAGAAGATAAAACAATCGAAAACAGTGGATTGGGAACAACAGGGAATTTTATACATAGTTATGTCCAAGCGGATTTAGAGGGCGAACTGCAAAAAATTCATACCCGTTTTCCACCGGAACCAAATGGCTATTTGCATATCGGACACGCAAAATCCATATGCTTGAATTTTGGTTTGGCAAATTTATATGGTGGCAAGTGCAATTTGCGTTTTGATGACACCAACCCCACAAAAGAAGATGTGGAATATGTCAATTCCATACAGGAAGATGTCAAATGGTTGGGATTTGACTGGGAAGACAGATTGTACTATGCGTCTTCTTATTTTGAAAAATTTTATGAAGTGGCATTGAAACTTATTCGGGAAGGCAAAGCATTTGTGTGTGATTTGAATGCGGAACAGATGAGACAATACAGAGGCACACTCAGCTCTCCCGGAAAAGAAAGCCCTTACCGCAATCGTAGTGTAGAAGAAAATTTGGATTTGTTTGCACGCATGAAAGCAGGCGAATTCCCCGACGGTTCTCGCACATTGCGTGCAAAAATTGATATGGCTTCTCCCAATATCAACATGAGAGACCCTGTATTGTATCGTATTTCTCACGCAGAACACCACAACACCGGTGATGCATGGTGCATTTATCCGATGTATGACTTTGCACACCCCTTGGAAGATGCCATCGAAGGCATTACACACTCTATTTGTACCATGGAATTTGAAGACCACCGTCCTTTGTATGAATGGGTAGTCAGAGAGGCAGGATATGTCAACCACCCGCCCAGACAGATTGAATTTGCCCGTTTGGGTATGACCAACACCGTGATGAGCAAAAGAAAATTGCGTGCGTTGGTGGAAGATGGTTTGGTAGATGGCTGGGACGACCCTCGTATGCCAACCATCAGCGGTTTGCGTCGCAGAGGATACACACCTGCATCAATCCGTGATTTTTGTGAAAGAATTGGCGTATCCAAAGCAAACAGTGTGGTAGACAGTGGTTTGTTGGATTATTGTATCCGTGACGATTTGAAAGCAAAAGCACCTGTGGTGATGGCAATTTTAGACCCCTTGAAATTGGTGATTACCAATTATCCGGAAGGGCAAGTGGAAATGATGGAATTGGAAAACAATCCGGAAAATCCGGAAATGGGCAGCCGTTCTGTACCATTTACCAGAGAATTGTATATTGAACAAGAGGACTTTATGGAAGAACCTGTGAAAAAATTCTTCCGTTTGGCACCGGGCAAAGAAGTGCGTTTGAAAGGGGCATATTTTGTGACTTGCACAGATGTCATCAAAGACGAAAACGGCAATATCACAGAAGTACATTGCACATATGACCCCGAAACAAAAAGCGGCAGCGGTTTTGAAGGCAGAAAAGTCAAAGGTACTTTGCATTGGGTGAGTGCGGCAAAAAATGTCAGAGCCACTGCAAGATTGTATGACTATATGATGTTGGACAATCCTGATGATGCCAACGGTGATATGATGATGAACCCCCATTCTTTGGAAGTGAAAGAAAATGTGGTCATTGAAGAAAGCATTGCACAGGCAAAATTGGGCGAACGTTTCCAATTTATGAGAAACGGATATTATATTGTGGATACCAAAGATACCACAGCAGAGCATTTGGTATTTAACCGTATTGTACCATTGAAAAGCTCTTTCAAATTGAAATGATGAGGTATTTCCCCAGTCATATGCCGATGTATGGCAGAGAGAGGGGTAGAGTTATCTACCACAAGCTGTTTCATGGAACAAAACCAAGGAGAAGAAACGTATGGAAGCTGTTGAAAGCACAAAAAGCAATATGGAAAAAATCCTTTGCTGTCAACGCATTGTGGATAAAATACAGATGGAGAGCAAGCGACCTGTATGTCGGCTAACATTCAGTCAGGAAGTTTTTTCCATTACGGACAGCCATTTGGGTGGTGTCCCGTATCTGCCGCACGGGCAGGAATACCCCGTTGGAGCAGATGGGCAAAGACTTTGGCTGTGCGCACAAATCAATTTTGCACAAATGCCTGTCATGGAGGGATTTCCCCAAGAGGGCATTTTGCAATTTTTCTTATCCGATTGGGATTATGATGGTGGATTTGGGCTGTATAGTGAATCGCCTGTTGCCATAGAGCAAGGGCAATGGCGTGTCCTGTATTATCCGTACATTGATGAGAGCGTAACAGAAGCAGAATGTAAAGAAAAGATGCCTATATTACAAGAAGGGGACGAAAATTTGTGGCGTACCCCCAGCGTACCGATGAAAATGGATTTTTTGCCTGTTGATGCAGAGGGTGTCGGTGACACAGATTATCGGTTTGAAAAGTACTTTGCAGACGAACTTTCCCATTGCCTGCCTGACGCTGATACAGAAGCGTATCTGCCTTACAGTTTGTATGGGGATATGCCTGCGGAACAGGAACTATGGCAACAGATACAAAATCAAATCAATATAGGTGGCTGTAAAATCGGTGGGTATCCCCGTTATGAGCAAGATGACCCTCGTTTGTACAGCCAAGCGTGTCAAAGAGATTTAGAGGTATGGGATACGCTACTCTTTCAGTTGGACGACCATACCTTTACATTTCCGGCAGGAGATGCGACGGATTTTGACCTAAACGGTGGTACACTGAATTTCCTCATTCGGTCGGAAGATTTGAAAAATCGGGATTTTTCGGCTGTTTTGGCACAATGGTCTTGCTCATAAAGCAGACAAAGACTGTATCATTTCAATCAAAGTGAAACTGTACCAAGCAGGAAACCTTTCTCAGGGTTTCCTGCTTTTTTTGTACACAGAATGAAATCATGTATGTTATATAGAAAATGCAAAATTTTACTATTTTTATACTTCTTTATCTTACATAATCGAACGGTTGGAAAATTTTTTATGAACAATATTACGATTATGTGACGTTTGCGCAATTATGTGGAATTTGAAAAAATGGCATGGTATAATACATAAAAAAATATGAAAATGAAATTACTTTATAAGCAATATAACAGAAAACAGAAAGGAAGATGTAGTATGAAAATGAAAAAATATGCAGTGGCTATGGCAATGGCAGCGATGCTGGCGACAATGGCAGTGCCTGCAATAGCAGCACCTGCACAGTTGCGTTCCGATTTTTCCATTGTGGTAGATGGCAAAGATACAGATTTCAAAACATCTAGCGGACAGGCGGCTTATCCCATTTTGTATAATGGCAGCACCTATTTGCCTTTGCGTGCCATCGGCGAATTGATGGGCAAAAACGTAAATTGGGACCAATCCACAAAGACAATTGATATCAGCGGAAGCAGAACTTCTGTATCTTCCGATAAAGACAATCCCAATATCGGCATCAAAAACATTGATGTGAAAGAACGTAAAGACTTTATCATCAAAGTAGATGGTACAGAAAAAACATTTTATTCCGTAACAGGTAAAAGAGTGTACCCTGTACTGTATAATGGCAGCACCTATTTGCCTTTGCGTGCCGTTGGTGAATTGATGGGCAAAGAAGTACTTTGGGACAGCAAAAACAAAATGGTAACATTGAAAGGCGGCAATGATGTTACTGATACCGATACAACAACCAAACCTGTGACACCACCTTCCATCAACACACAAATTACAGCAGAAGATGCAAAACAAATTGCGCTGCAACATGCAGGTTTGACCGCAGCAAAAGTAAACTTTATCAAAGTCAAAACAGAAATGGAAAACGGAAAAATGATATTTGATGTGGAATTCTACACAGATACCAAGGAATTTGATTATGAAATTGATGCTACAACCGGTAAAATTTTGAGCTACGATTATGATGTGGAAGATTGGGAAATGAGCAAACCCAACAAACCGGACGTAAAACCCAATGAAACCATCAATTTGGAAAAAGCAAAACAGATTGCATTGAAACACGCAGGCGTTGCGGAAAAAGATGTTATCTTTACAAAAGCACAACAAGATTATGATGATGGGAAAATGGATTTTGAAATTGAATTCCGTGTAGGCGTTATGGAATATGAATATGAAATCTATGCAAACGGAAATATCAAAGATTACAGCGTAGAAAAAGACGACTGATTTATATTTTTTGCAGAAGTATGTGTGACAAATGTTGCACATACTTCTTTTGTTTTTACAAGGGAACATAAAAATCAAAAAAATTGAAAAAAAGTGTTGACAAATAGAAATGCTTTTGATATGATTAACAAGTCGCTGATAACAGCAGATTTGCCCGAGTGGCGGAATAGGCAGACGCACAGGACTTAAAATCCTGCGGGGTAACACCCGTACCGGTTCGACCCCGGTCTCGGGCATATTCCAAAATTTATTATAGGCCCAGATAGCTCAGTCGGTAGAGCAGAGGACTGAAAATCCTCGTGTCACTGGTTCGATTCCGGTTCTGGGC
>JAHHTU010000022.1 GCA_020024455.1 Anaerotignum sp.
ATATCTGCAATTTCCACATCATATTTTGCGTATGGTTCAATAAATAAAAGTGGGTTATTTGCTTGTGGAACATAGTTTACAAAAGCAATATCATAATCGCCTTTTCTCACTCTTTCTTCAATAGTTTGTGTTGGAACAAACTCTAACGCAAGAAAAATTCCAAGTTCTTTTTGCCAAAACTGATTTATATTTTCCATAATAACCGAATATTTGTTATCAGAGGGAATTAACACTTTTAGTCCTTCAAGTTTAGAAATTCCAGCTTGTGCCATTCCCTGTGTTATAAGTTGTTTTGGATTTGCGTTCATATACAGCGGAGTTGTTGGAGATACTGCTTGGGTTATATTTTTATCTCCAAAAGTTACTGCATTTGTAAAAATTGAGTATGTTGGAGATACTGCTTCTGGGTTTGCACCGGAATTTTGCATTGCGTATGCAAAGTATGAAAGGGCACTGCGTATATTTTGATTTTGCAGTATCGGATTTTCAAGATTAAATGTGAGATTTAAGTGTGAATTTTCATAACTATGCACTGTACCACTTATATCTTGCTCTTTTTCATTTTCAGAAAAAAAGCCACTTATTTTATCATCATTATAAAGCTTGTCATAGCTTTCTTCCCCTTTGAGAGAAATTCTTATACGGTCTATGGAATTTTTACTTTCCACAACTCTTATCATTGTTATATAACTGTCATCATCTGCCAGATAATTTATTGTATATGGTCCGTTTGATAAAATATTTTTAACACAACATAGTTTTGATGTGCAAGTATGTTAGGAGTATTACATCATTATATGATGGAAGTGGTAAAATTTTCTATATTGTTATTGGAATTTATTGGGGTTATGGTAGTGTTGTTTTCTTCCTTATTGGCAATATATCGCTATATAAAAAAAGACCCACACACCAGATTAAAATTGTGTCGTGCTATGGCAATGGCTCTGGAATTTAAGTTGGGCGGCGAAATTCTGCGGACGGTGATTGTACGGGAATTTTCGGAAGTGCTTTTGGTTGGTTGTATGATTTTATTGCGTGCAGGGTTGACGTTTTTAATCCATTGGGCAATCAGTACTGAAGAAGCAGAGGAAAAAGAACATGAGCAACATTGCAGAGAACATATTGCTACCATCAAACGGTTGCAGGCAGAGGCAGAAGAATGTCAATGCAAATAACCATCAAATTAGGATTTTGGAAAAGGGCATTTTTGAATGGTTTATTCAAAAAATGCTCTTTTTTTGAAAAATGGGCTACCACAATCCCACTGGCTTCAGACGGTGGGTTAAAGTAGCCAAAAGTAGCGGATTGTTCTATACTTATATTATGGGAACATGGAAATCAAAAAATAGACACAAGTATTTATTGCAGTACCATATTATTTTTGTATGCAAGTATAGAAAGAAACTGCTAATATCGAAACAATTGTCAGATGGCATAAAACAGTTTTCTTATGAACGAAGTCATTATCAGATATATGGAAACGGATAAAGACCATATCCATTATATGATAGAAACAGAGCCAACGATATCTATTAGTAAAATTGTAAATCTGATGAAGAGTTACACAACATATCATATTTGGAAAAGGTATCCGAATTATTTACGGAAACAATTTTGGAAAGAACATACCTTTTGGACAGATGGATATTTTGCCTGTAATGTAGGCAATGTTTCAGAAGAAATGCTGGGGAAGTATATAGAAAATCAAGGATAAAAAAGTGGTGACAGGAAATGCTAAAAACATATAAATATAGGATATATCCAAATAATGAGCAGAAAGTGCAAATTGCAAAAACATTTGGCTGTTGCCGTTTTGTTTATAACCAAACATTGGCATATCGGAAAGAAATCTATGAAAAAGAGAGGAAATCCATCAGTAAAACAGATTGCAATAATTATTGTAATAGAGAATTAAAGAAAACCTATGAATGGTTAAAGGAAGTAGATAAATTCGCTCTTACAAATGCCATATACAACATGGATTCTGCATATCAGAAATTCTTCAAAGAACACGCAGGTTATCCAAAGTTTAAGAGCAAGCAAGATAGTCATAGAGCTTATACTACAAATTTTACAAATAGAAATATAGCAGTGCATTTTGAGAGTAATCGTATAAAGCTGCCTAAATTAAAATATGTAAGTGCAAAATTGCATAGAAAATTTAGTGGTCAAATAAAATCTGCTACTATATCACAAGTACCAAGTGGCAAATATTTTGTATCAATACTGGTAGAAACAGTACATATAGAATTACCACACACAAGACAGAATATTGGTTTGGATTTAGGAATTAAAGATTTGTGTATTGCTTCTGACGGTAACAAATATGAAAATCCAAAGATACTAAAACAATACGAAAAACAGCTTGTAAAATTACAAAGGCAACTAGCACATAAAGTAAAAGGGAGTAGTAATTATTACAAAAAGAAAAAACAGATTGCATTATGCCATGAGAAAATTACAAACACCAGAAAAGATTATCTGCATAAGATTTCTCATGAAATTATCAGCGAAAACCAAGTGATAGTTTCAGAAAACTTGCAGATAAAAAACATGGTGAAAAATCATCATTTGGCGAAATGTATATCGGATGTGTCATGGAGTGAGTTGACAAGGCAGTTAGCGTATAAAGCAAAATGGAACGGTAGGGAATACATCAAAATAGATGCGTTCTATGCCAGTAGTCAGTTATGTTCTGTTTGTGGATACAAAAATGCAGATACAAAAGATTTATCTGTAAGAGAATGGATATGTCCTATATGCAAAGTAAAACATGATAGAGATGTCAATGCTGCAAAGAACATATTAGCAGAAGGATTACGACAAATAGCGTAAGAAAGTTATAGATAGGGCAGGGACTGCCCGAATTAACGCCTGTGGAGATAGTAGGTTACGAGGTCTATGAAGCAGGAAGCCCATTGGCTTTAGACAATGGGTAGTTCACACAATGATGTAAATTTTATGTGAATTTTACAGAAAAGATTTGTATAGAATGGAAAAAACAGATAAAATAGAGATTGCACATAAAAAGAAAGCATGAGAAAGGCATAGAGGAGGAAATCAGAAAATATGATACATTCACTAATTCATGGATTTTGTATGGCTTTGGCAGATAGTGTGCCGGGGGTATCAGGGGGAACGATTGCGTTTATTATGGGGTTTTATGACCAATTTATTGGTTCTATTCATGATTTGGCTTTTGGGAATATGGAAAAAAAGAAAAAAGCCTTATTGTATTTAATCAAATTGGGGATTGGTTGGGCGATTGGTATGGTGTCTGCCATAATGGTATTGACAGCGGTGTTTGAGTCCCACATTTATATCATCAGCTCGATTTTTATTGGATTTATTGTGTGTGCAATCCCTGTGATTGTCAAAGAGGAAAAGCAGTGTTTGATTGGTCGATACGGTAATATTGTATTTTTGGTATTGGGTGTTGTGGTTGTGGTTGCCATTTCCTACTTCAATGCCGGAGGGAGCATGGGTGGTGCAGATTTGCATGACATGAGTATAGCAAAAGCAATTTATCTGTTTGTGGTAGGTATGATTGCCATTTCTGCCATGTTTTTGCCGGGAATTTCCGGTTCTACACTGCTGTTGATTTTTGGGCTGTATGTGCCTGTGATTACTGCTGTGAAAGAATTGTTGCATTTGAATTTTGTATATCTGCCTGCGGTGATTGTGTTTGGTCTTGGTGTGGTAACAGGGGCATTGACGGTGGTGAAAGGGATTAAAGTTTGTTTGGAACGATATCGCACGCAATCTGTATACACCATCATTGGGTTGATGATTGGCTCTTTGTATGCGATTATGGTAGGCCCAACCACATTGGAAGTACCACAACAGGCAATGACTTTGGACACGTTTCACATCGGTGCATTTGTCATAGGTGCATTGGTGATTGTGTTGTTGCAGTTCGGACAAATGAAAAAAGAAAAATCCATGTAATATAAAAACGGATTGTAATAAAATACAATCCGTTTTTTATTTTTTTGTTTGTGTTGGTTTTTTATGTTGTGGAGTGACTTCAAAAGATAAATTTTTGCCTAATTTATAAGCAGATTTTATCAATTTTTTTTCACTTTCGGAAAGCTCCCGATTGAACAATGTCATAAAATGTTGATATAATGCCTTTTTGTCTGTTTTGGTTTGCTTTGTTTTATGGGAAACCAATGTATGTTCATGCAGAATATTCGGTGTCATAACAGGTGGGTGAACAATTTGCAATATTTTTGCAGTATATATGGCATCGTATAATGCATTGTGAAAATCATCGGTAATGGGAATTCCCAATTCTGTGACTGCATTTTTTAAGCCAATGGCTTTGCCTGTTTCTTGGTTGAGATACTGAGAGGCAAAGGGTTGTATATTGATATATTGATGGCTCAAATCTTCTGTGGATAATTTATGGTATAGAATGTTACGAAACAAGGATTTGACATCATCTGGCCCCCATGTACACAATATGGCAGGTTCGGTGCCGATAAATTCTAAAAATTTGGGATATACTTGTGTGAATTTTGGCTGATTTTGTAAATCGGTTTCTGTAATATGCGTAATTTTTTCCACAAAAGGGTGTAAACGTGTATAGATTTGGGGCGTAATGAGGGTATCGAACTGTGATACGATTTCAAAATTTTCATCTAATTTGACAGCACCAATTTGTATAATTTCAAATGGACATTCTGCAACAGGTGTTGTTTTAATCCCTGTTTTGAATGGAAAAGACTGATTAAATTCCAAATCCAATACAATATACTGCATGAAAATAACCTCCAAGGTGTTGATTTGTATGTATTATTATAGCATGAAACAACGTATTGCACAAAGAGAAATTTTCTTGTATATCTGTTTTTGGAATGGTACAATGAAAAAAAGGAGGCGTATCGTATGAAATGGACATTTTCGAAAGAAGATATTGCAAAAGAAATTCATAAATTTTATTTGGAAGAGGACGACTTGCTGATGGAAGGCGTTACCTTGGAGGGCGAAGGCAAGGAATATGTGGTGACAGGTGTGGCAACCATTGACGGAGAACGATACCATGATTTTCGTGTGGAATTTGCTTTGTTGGAAGAACCGGAAGAACAAACACCGGAAACCATTATGGAACAAGAATGGGATTGGTATGATTTTTTGTGTGAATAAATGAAAAGGAGGCAGGTATATGCAAACATTTCGATATTTTATGCCGGCAAATGCATATTTTGGCAGAGATTGTGTGAAACTGCATAAAGAGGCAATGCAACATTTGGGCAAAAAAGCAATGATTGTAACGGGCAGAACATCTGCAAAGAAAAACGGGGCACAAAAAGATGTGACAGACGCTTTGGCAGATTTGGGGATTGCGTGGATTGTGTTTGATGAAGTGGGAGAAAATCCCGATTTGGAAACCATCGTGCGTGCATCTCGAATTGCAGTAGAGCAAAATGTTGATTTTTTGGTGGGTATTGGCGGAGGTTCTCCCATGGACGCTGCAAAAGCGATTGCGGTTTTGACTGCAAACCCAGATGCTACACCACAAATTTTGTTTACAGAACCAAAAGCAGCATATTTGCCGGTGGTGGAAGTGCCAACAACCGCAGGTACAGGCTCTGAGGCAACACAATATGCCATATTGACATTACATGAAAAACGTACCAAAAACGGTATTGTGCAACCGGTGTTTGCCGCAGTGTCTTATTTGGACGCAAAATATATGCAAACACTTTCCCCTGTTGTGACAAACAATACGGCTGTGGACGCATTGAGCCATTTGGTGGAAAGTTATTTGAACACCAACAGCAATACGATGAGCGAACAGATGGCAGAAATTGGTTTCTCCTATTGGAAGGATTGTATCCCTGCACTCAAAAGCCGTTGTTATACGGAAGAAGTGCGTGAAAAATTGATGCTTGCCTCTTTTTTGGGTGGTGTTGTGATTGCACAAACCAGTACGTCTTTGCCACACGCCATGGGGTACTTATTGACATATGAAAAAGGTGTCCCGCATGGTCGTGCAAATGGTATGGTGATGCAAGGATATTTGGAATTGTTCGGAAAAGAACATCAAAAAGTCTGTCGACTGCTGGATTGTTTGGGATTGGAAAGCACAGAGGCATTTGGTGCATTGATGCAAGAGATATTGGATATTGCAGAAACATTTACAAAAGAAGATATTTTGTATTATACAGAGCGTGTACTGGAAAATCCCAAAAAAATGAAAACATTTCCGCTGTTTGCCGTGCAACAAAAAGATATTTATGAAGTGTATGCAAAAAGTTTGCTGTAACAAAACAGAAGGGGGCTTTTTATGACACCTTTGATGAAGATACAGTCTTTTATACAGGCATATGTGCAGGCGATTGCCTCCATTTTGGAGGCAGATGTCACGATTGTGGACAATGAATTTATTCGTGTGGCAGGTACAGGCGATTATTTGAATGAAATCGGCAATACCGTTTCTCATGCAAAGTTTTTTGAAAAGGTGATACAAACAGGTGCAAGCGGTATCATTCGCAACGTCACACAGGATTTGCACTGTGTCGACTGTGAAAAGAGAACATATTGCAAAGAGTTGGCAAATTTGGCATATCCCATATTCAAAGATAAAACCGTGGTGGGGATTATTTCTATCATTGCGTTTGCGGAAGAACAAAGAGAGAATTTGCTGGCAAATACACAGAAATTGGAAGAATTTTTGAAGTATATGAGTATGTTGTTGGAAAGCAAATTATATACCGATGAGGCAAAAGATAAACTGGAAGAACAGTTGAAAGTGGTGCATACGGCAGAAAACACATGGTCTTTTGTGGGAAAAAGCCCCAAAATGCAAGAGGCATTGCACATCGGGCAGAAGGTGGCAAAAACAAATTCCACTGTGTTTTTGAGAGGCGAAAGCGGTACAGGCAAAGAGATTATGGCAAAAATGATACATCATCTCAGTGACAGACGGGATAAACTGATGATTTCCATTAACTGTGCAGCCATTCCCGAGAACTTGGTGGAAAGTGAGTTGTTTGGGTATGAAGAAGGGGCATTTACAGGTGCAAAAAAATCAGGCTCGATTGGTAAATTTGAATTGGCAGACAAAAGCACCATATTTTTAGATGAAATCGGAGATATGCCCTTGCAGGTGCAAACAAAATTGTTGCGTGTGTTGCAGGAAAATCAAGTGGAGCGTATTGGCAGTACAAAACCCATTCCGATAGATATTCGTGTGATTTGTGCAACGCATAAAAATATCGAGAAAATGGTGGAAGAAGGTACATTTCGGGAAGATTTGTATTATCGTTTGAATATCATTCCCATTGAATTGCCACCACTTCGGAAACGCAAAGAAGATTTGCCTGCATTGATTTCGTATTATATCGCATATTACAACCAAAAACTGAACAAGCATATCACAGGTATGTCACCGCAGGCATTACAAACCATGATGGGGTATGATTGGCGGGGGAATGTGCGGGAATTGAAAAATATTGTGGAGTATTTGGCAAATATTGTGGAGCATGAACAGGTAGAAGTTTCGGATTTGCCGGAGCATATTGTGCTGCATTCCACAGAGGGGATTTCCAATCGTTCCTTAGAGGATATGTTGGAAGATTATGAAAAAAAATTGCTTTCGCATATGTTGCCGAAAAATGCGTCATTGGAGGAAAAAACAAAATTGGCAACTGCATTGCAAATCAGCCAAGCGACATTATATCGTAAACTGAAAAAGTATGACCTATTATAATTCTCAATATTGAGAATGATATATCAAAATTGAGAAATATAAAAAACGGTTGTGTTTACAGAGAATTATGGAATGGTGTATACAAAATCAAACAATTTTATGGGAATATGACAACCAAAAACAAAAAAAAATACAAAAAATTTTTTTCTCAAAAAAATGGAAACAAATCCATCATATATTTTTCTCAAAATTGAGAATACTAAACAGAAAAAACAGTCGAAAATTGACTGTTTTTTATTTGGCATGGTTTTTGCTATATATAATGGCAAAAGAGAAAATCATATGACATGGAGGAGGAATTTTTTATGATGATGGATATAAAAAAAGCAATAGAAGCAGTAAAAAGCGAAATGCAACCAAGCATGGGCTGTACAGAACCGGTGGCAATCGGTTTGGCAGTTTCCAGAGCTTGTGCATTGTTGCAAAATCCTGCAACACATTTGGATATGGTCATCAGCTCCAATATTTTCAAAAATGCATATAGTGTGCAAATTCCAAATGCAGGTACAAACGGGATTGAACTTTCCTGTGCATTGGGTTGTGTATTGAGCAAACCAAACAACACCATGGAAATTTTTGCAGAAATACAACCCACTGATTTGGAAAAAGCAAAACAGATGGTCGCAGATGGTTTTGTGACTGTAAAAGTATTGCAAAGCAGTCAATTTTATATCGAATGTGTGGCAACCAATGACACAGAACGTACACACACCATCACAGAAGATGCACATGACAACATGGTATACGCAGAAAAAAATGGTGAAGTTGTGCTGGATAAACGCACAAAAGGCGAAACACAGACAGAAGAAAAACCGGATTTCGACATCACACAATATACATTTGCAGATTTCTTGCAAGCGGCAGAAACCGTAGACACAAAAGATTTGATGTTCATCAAAGAAGGCGTGGAAATGAACTTGGAAATTGCAAAATTGGGCTTGCAGAAAAAATATGCAATCGGTATTGGCCCTGCAATGCAAAAAATGGTACAAGACGGCACATTGTCAAACGATATGGTCACAGATGTGAAATTGACAACAGCAGCCGCTTGCGATTTCCGTATGAGTGGCGGCAATGGCTCTGTGATGACATATTTGGGCAGTGGAAACCAAGGTATTGAAACCATGATACCCACCGCAGTGGCGGCAAAACATTTGCAAGTATCCGAAGAAAAAATGTTGCGTGCAGAATTTTTGGGAATGTTGATTATCATGTATATGAAAAAACACGTGGGCAGACTTTCTCCGATTTGTGGTGCAACATTGGCAGGTTCCGGTTCTGCGGCAGGTATGGTGTATATGATGGGCGGCAATTTGGAACAAATCTGCGGTGCTGTACAAAATATGATGGGTGGTGTTGCAGGTATTTTCTGCGATGGTGCAAAAGGCGGCTGTGCATTGAAGTTGTCTATTTGTGCAGGTGAAGCAGTATATGCGGCGTTGTATGCCATGGATAACAGCATCATTGAAGAAACAGACGGTATCATCAGCAAATCTGTGGAAGAAACCACAAAGAATTTGACAAAACTTTCTTTTGAAGGTCTGGCAGATGTGGATATGAAAGTCATTGAAATCATGCAGACAAAAAAATAAGAAAAGCAAATAAAAAGTATCCTGTATGATTCAGGATACTTTTTTGTTTTTATACTCTGGCAATGCCTTCTTCTCTGGCAACGTCGGCAACCGCTTTTGCTACTGCATCGGCAACGGTTTTGTCCAATGCAGAGGGAATGATGTTTTCTGCGTGCAATTCCTGTTCGGGAATGATGGACGCAATGGCATATGCCGCACGTTGTTTCATGCTTTCTGTGATTTCTTTGGCACGTACAGACAATGCACCTTTGAATACACCAGGGAATACCAGTACATTGTTGATTTGGTTGGGGTAATCGGAACGACCGGTTCCAACAACTGCTGCACCGCCTGCTTTTGCTTCTTCTGGTAATATTTCGGGCAAAGGATTTGCCATGGCAAACACAATGCCGTTGTGCATGGTGGATACCATCTCTTTTGTGACCATATTGGGACGGGATACTCCGACAAAAGCATCTGCCCCTTGCAAAGCATCTGCCAATGTCCCTTTTTGTTTTTCCAAATTGCTGATATGTGAAATTTCTTCCTGTCCGGCATTCAAATTGGCGTCACCTTCACAAATGATACCATGAATGTCGCATAATATCACATTGCCAAATCCCATACCAATGAGCAATTTTCCGATGGCAATGCCGGCTGCACCTGCACCATTGATGACAATTTTCATTTTGCCCATTTCTTTGCCTGTGACTTTCATGGCGTTGAGCATTGCCGCCGCAACCACAATGGCAGTGCCATGTTGGTCATCATGGAATACGGGAATATCGCAAATTTCTTTTAATTTCTTTTCAATTTCAAAACAGCGGGGTGCAGAAATATCTTCCAAATTGATACCGCCAAAGCTTTTGGAAATCAAAGCGATGGTTTGGACGATGGTATCCACGTCTTTGGAGTCGATACAAAGCGGAAATGCATCAACATCACCAAATTCTTTGAATAATACACATTTTCCCTCCATCACAGGCATACCTGCCGCAGGGCCGATATCACCAAGCCCCAATACCGCTGTACCATCTGTCACAACCGCAACCAAATTGGAGCGGCGTGTCAGACGAAAAGAGGCTTCTTCGTCTTTGGCAATCACACGGCAAGGTTCTGCAACACCCGGTGTGTACAGCAAAGACAAATCTTCTCTGGTGGTGACTTTTTTTCTGGAAACAACTTCAATTTTTCCCTGCATTTGTTCATGCAGTTGTAAGGCTTTTTCTTCTAATGACATAAGATTTCTCCTTTTCAAACCATTTCTTCGGGGTGGAATACGGCATCAAATCGCTCTGCGGTCAAAAATCCAAGTGCAACGCAGGCTTCTTTGAGTGAAATATTTTCCTGATGTGCTTTTTTTGCGGTTTTTGCGGCATTTTCATAACCGATATAGGGATTTAATGCAGTCACCAACATCAAAGAACGATGTAAATTTTCGTCCATTTTTTGTTTGTTGGCGACAATACCGGATACACAATGGACACGGAATGATTCCAAACCATCAGCCAACAGGCGTACAGACTGCAAGTAGTTATAAATGCAAACAGGCATATAGACATTCAATTCAAAATTGCCTTGTGAGGCACAAATGCCGATGGCAGTGTCATTTGCCATGACCTGTACCGCAACCATGGTGATTGCCTCGCATTGTGTGGGGTTGACTTTGCCGGGCATGATGGAGCTGCCAGGTTCGTTTTCCGGAATCAAGATTTCTCCCAAACCACAACGGGGGCCACTTGCCAACCAACGAATATCATTTGCGATTTTCATGAGGTTTGCGGCAAGTGCTTTCAAAGCACCATGTAAAAATACCAATTCATCTTTGGCAGTCAAAGAATGGAATTTGTTTTCGGCAGTGACAAATGTTTCGTTTGTCAATTCGGAAACGGCGGTTGCGGTTGCTTCGCCAAATGCTTTGGGGGCATTTAATCCGGTGCCAACCGCTGTGCCGCCTAATGCCAATTCGGAAACTTCCTGCAAAGCCAGCTCTATCATACGTTTGCTTTTTTGCAACATAGATTTCCAACCGCTGATTTCCTGCCCAAATGTGATGGGGGTGGCATCTTGTAAGTGTGTGCGTCCTGTTTTCAATACGTCTTTGTTTTCTTCCTCCAAACGTTGCAATTCCTGCTCCATACGAACGATAGCGGGTAAGAGTGCGTGTTTGGTTTCCAATACTGCGGCAATATGCATGGCAGTGGGGAATGTGTCGTTTGAGCTTTGGGACATATTGACATGGTCATTGGGGTGCAACAGCTTTTCGCCTGCAAGTTCGTTGCCTCTGTTTGCAATGACTTCATTCATATTCATGTTGGATTGCGTACCGCTGCCGGTTTGCCATACCACCAATGGAAACTGGTCGTCCCATTTGCCTGCTAAAATTTCATCGCAGACTTGTCCAATCAAAGCACAGCGTTTTTCGTCTAACTTGCCTAAACGAAAATTGGCAATGGCTGCAGCTTTTTTCAATATGGCAAATGCATAAATGATGGCAATGGGCATTTTTTCTGTACCAATTTTGAAGTTTTCAAAACTGCGTTGTGTCTGTGCCCCCCAGTATACATCAATGGGGACGTTGATTTCGCCCATGGAATCATGTTCTACACGATATTTCATAAAATCCCTCTTTTCTGTTTGAATATATGCCATATTATAACAAATTATTTTTCAAAAGAATAGTGTATTGTTGTATTGCGTCACGTTTGAAAACGTGCTATAACATATTTATACGATATTTTACATATGAAGGAGGAAATTTTTATGTATACAACAAGTATTGCAGTGCAGGTATTGCCAGATGTCACAGATACACAAAAAGTGATTTCTATTGTGGATAAAGTGATTGCTTATATCGCAAGCACAGGGTATCATTATGTGGTTGGGCCTTTTGAAACAACCATCGAAGGGGATTTGGAAGGTTTGATGGAAATTGCAAAACGCTGTCAGGAAATTCCCATCGAAGAAGGAGCACCTTCCACCAAAACATATATCAAAGTATTCCACAATCCAACAGGTGTGTTGACCATCAATGAAAAAATAGACAAATTTCAGAAATAAGGAAAAGAAGTATATGCAAAAACATATTATATTTGATTTAGATGGGACATTGATTGATTCCATGCCTGTGTGGAGAAGTACAGGCAAAACATACTTAGAAAACCACCAGTTGCCTGTGCCTGAAAATTTGATGTCTATATTAAAAAAACAGACATTGCCACAAACGGCAGAATTTTTCAGAACAGAACTGGGTGCAACACAAAGTGTCAAAGAAATTTGCGACGAAGTGATTTCTTATGTTTCCGAACAATATGCACACCATATTCCTTTGAAAGAACACGTGAAAGCATATCTGGAAAAAGAAAAACAAAACGGCACCAAAATGTGCATATTGACTGCATCAGAGGCAGGATATATCCATTTGGCTTTGGAACGATTGAATATTTTGCAGTATTTTGATTTTGTGGCAACTTGTACCGAAATGGGTTGTGGCAAAGATAAGCCAGAAGTGTTCCGCATGACAATGGAAAAATTGGGCGGCAGTATCGAAAATACCGTTGTGTTTGAGGACGCATATTATGCCATGAAAAGTGCAAAAGCATTGGGGTTGCAGGTCTATGCCATTGCAGATGCAAGTGCCATGCGGGAAACGGATAAAATCAAAGAAATTGCAGATTTTTATATTCATGATTATCAGGAATTGCTGTAAAAAAGAAAACCAAGGGCAGAAATGCTCTTGGTTTTTTTGATATGTTTTTGTGGCTGTTGTATGATGGTATGTATTTGGAAATATATGTATGAAAAAGATTGCAAAAGAAATAGTGTCATGATAGACTATAAACAAATATCGACATATACAGGTAAGCACAAAAGCGTTCTGACAGAAATGAGGGATATGCGATGCATGAGAATAAAATCAAGCACTTTATGGAACAGAGTACTTTTTTTAAGATATTTATGCAATATATCACGCTTGTGATAGATACTGTATTGACATATGGTCTGATGACGGATTCCCACCTCAATATATGGTTTTTGCTGATTTTTATATTTGATGTGATTTGTAGTGTGTTGTATCTGTATATGTATGTGGCAGATGTGGATATTCGCTTCTATCCAAGTGAGGATTGGGACGAATACAAAAAGAAAATACGCAGAAATGGATTGTTAAGTGGTTTTGTGGCGATAGCCTTTTTTGTGAAAACATTGATAGAATTGAGAGGATAATCAAAACGGCAGTGAGAGAAAAAATCTCACTGCCTTTTTTATGTAATGCGATGGATTATTTTTTTTCGGTTGTTTTGGGGGGGATATCACCCACGCCGTTTAAGATTAAACGGGGACGATAAGGGAATGTTTGCACCGTTGCCATATCAGAAACACCGGAGAGTACCAAAACCGTATCCAAACCACTTTCGATACCGGAAACAATATCGGTATCCATGCGGTCACCAATCATGACAGCCTCTTTGGAATGTACACCCAACATATCCAATCCGGTACGCATCATCAAAGGATTTGGTTTGCCGATAAAATAAGCGGATTTTCCGGTTACCATTTCAATGGGTTTGACAAATGCACGGCAGGCAGGAATGATACCTGTTTCGCTTGGCCCTGTCAAATCGTAGTTTGTGCCAATCAATCTTGCACCATTTTGCACATGATGTACGGCACGACGAATATTGTCGTAATTATAGCTGGGAGATTCTCCGATGACCACATAATCAGGGTCGGTATCATCTAACATCAAACCTTTTTCATACAATGCATTGTATAACCCTGGTTCTCCAATGACGAATACACGTGCATTGGGTGTTTGGGTGGCAATGAAATTTGCAGTTGCCAATGCACTGGTATAAAAATGGCTTTTGTCCACCTTTAAGCCCATATGAGAAAGTTTTTCTTGCAATTCTTGCGGAGTTTTTCCGCTGTTGTTTGTCAAAAATAAAAATTTCTTATTTTCTTTATATAACCAAGCAATAAATTCTTTGACACCGGGCAGAATTTGATTGCCATGATAAATCACGCCGTCCATATCACAGATAAAGCCTTTTTTATTTCTTAAAATATCCAATAAAATCACTCCTCTTATATTCTTTTTTTTATTATAAACCATTTTTGTTTTTTTGGAACGATATTTCTGTAAAATTTATATAAATTTTTGATAAAATACCAGATGTATACATAAAGAGCAATGAGGAGAATGTCTTGCAATTATGTTAAAAAATGGTATACTAAATAGTAGATAGCAAATGTATGTTCCCTTACTGTAAAATTCGTTTTGAAAAAAGAAAGGCGGAGTTTTGATGCATGGTGTATATCGAAGAGAAAGAATAGAAGGTACGGTTGCAAATGGTATCATTAAAAACGGTTCGTATTTTTTTAGTGTATTTGGTGTGTATGCCGATGGCGTGATTAACTGCTGGCACAAAAAAGATTTATGGCAATTTGAAAAAGAATTGGAAAGAGGCTGGGTGGTGACATCTGTACCTGTGGGAGAAAGTTTGAGTATTTTTCAGCTGGGTGATTTTGTGGTACAAGATGCCGTTTGGCAGTACGATACAAAAAGCTATTATCAACACATCAAAAATGTTGTCAAATCCATCAATCCCGAAATGGAAAATTTATATCGTACCACACAACGGGAAATCGAAAAATGGGAAAAGTACCGTGTATTTTTTATGGCAGATTTCACACCGTTTTATGTCAAACAATCATTTGGGTATGATACGATTGACGGCGACCATTGTCATATTTTTTGTCGCAAAGATGGGAAACTGTATTTGACCATGTTGTCGGTGTATGCAGACGGAATGTTCCGAATCGGAGTGGAAGAACAATTTTACACTTGGGAAGAAATCGAAAAAATGTTTGATGAAAAAATACTTTGTGTCAAACCAAACGAAAACGAATGGGTACATATTCCGGATTTGGGACAGGTATTGTTTTCGAAAGCCATATCTTCTGTATCTGTCAAAGCAAAAAAAGCAAGTATTGTCGAAATGCGAAAAAAAGTTATGCAAGAGCCAACGGCACACGACATATGCATAGAGGCATATCATGCATACTTGGAATATCCTTGTGCGGAAACAAAACAAGAACTCAAAACGGCGTATGAAGCAGTACCCGAAATAGAGCGTTGTTATTTGGGGGATATGGATAGCAGAGATGGTGATTATATCCGTATTTTATACACAGACGAAAAAAGAATGGTATGAGAAAGGTGAAACATATGAGATATTGTGAAAAATTGATGCGACCGATTTGGCAAACATTACCCAAACCAGAACAGGAACGGATACTGCGTGAAATTGGGGAACAAAACGGATTGACTTGGCAAGGTATGGAAACATTTTCTCGTTGGGGATTGGAAACCACAACAGCCATTTATACATACCAAAACGACGAATTTGTATTTGTACCGGGGGATACAGTGACATTGGGGTGGAATGGCTTTGCCAATGGTATCACAGAACAAAACAAAACATTATGGAAAGAAGAATTGAGCGATTTTGATATCGAAGAAGATGCACAAACATTTTTGCAAAGCATAACTTCCGATGTCAGACAGGCAACGATTGCACCCATGTTGGTGGCAAGAACCGTGATGGAGATTGGTTGGGAAATTGTATCAGAAGATGATGTGCGTGTGCAAAAGGATTTTGCCGCAGAATTGGAAACGGCAAAAAAAGCAGATTGTAACCAGCGACAATGGAATATGGGGGATATGCGGTTTCGTGCCAGAAAAACAGAGCAAGGGGTGGAACTTGCCCTGTATCATGCGATGAGCAAAGCACAGGTTTGTGAACAGATAGAAAAAGCAGGCAGATTTCGACTGCCAACCATGGACGAATGGGAGTATTTGGCAGGCGGTGGCATACGGACGTTATTTCCCTGGGGTGATGATATGTCACAGTATATGATGGAAGAACATGATGAGGACGACGATGAAATCGTATGGTATCACATTGACACAAAAGAGGATTTGGAATTGCCCAATTTCTTTGGTATCATCATCGGAGATGACTCTTATCGTATGGAATTGATTGCAGACGGTTTGGGGGCAAAAGGTGGTGATGGCGGTTGTTCCTGCTGTGGCGGTATGTTGCTGATGCCTTATGTGGCATCTTCCCCATATTACACAGACGAAATGATGTTCGAGGATTTATTGGACGAAACACATTGCAACGGGGATTTTGAATTTGTACGCCGTGTAAAAACAGTCACATGGCATGAGAATTGAGGTGTTTTATGGTAGAACAAATGAAACAGATATTGCAACAAAAACATATCATATTCCATGCATTGGAATATATTCCCGAACAGCAAAAATTTGTGTTTTTGCTTTCTTGGCAGGAAGTTTGGGTAAATGGTTGTATTGTTGCAAACAACAGAGAAGAAATGGAACAGGCGGCAACCATCATACAAAATCTGACGATGGAAGCGGCAGAGTGGGAAGCAAACGCCTATGATTTTGCTACCGCAAATTTACAATCCTATGGGGATTTTGCAGATACGACGGTATTTTCTGATATTTGTATCCAACCAGATGGCACAATTTTGTTTTTTTTGGCAAAATTGGCAGATGACGACATCGTAAAATCGGGACAAGGTGTTTGGGTGTCCGGCACATGGGAGCATGGTTGGCAAAACGTGTATATACAAGAAAGCAGATAAGGGGGTATGTGTGTGTATCATTGTGCGGAATGTGGCAAAAAAATGTATTACGAGGGGATTTGCTGGACGTGTAACCAAAAAAGGGAAGAAAAAAACTTTGTGTTTGATGCAGAACAGTTGTTGGCACATTTGCAGGAGATTGGAGATTACAAAAAGCCTGCATATGACCAATGCAGAACGGCGTTGCAGTTGGGGCTTTTGGATTTTGACAAAATGGCAAAGGCAGCAGCACAACAAAAGGTATACGATGTACCCGAATTGTTTTATCATGCATCAACAGAAGTGGAGGCTATGTTGATAGAAGCCTTGGAGGCTGCGGAAGATGCCAGCCAAGGGGCAGATTTGCTTTGTTGTTTGGCAATGTGCGGCGGCGAAAAATCATTGCAGGCATTGCACCGCTTGGAACAAAACCCAAAACCATGGCAGGAACAGCTCTATGTCCAGCCTTCTGTTTATGCAGAATATGGCGGTTGGACATTTGATGAGAAAGGCAATCGACAGGTGTTGTATTTTGAAAATTGTATTTGCATGGAACAGGGCGGCGACCAAAAAGCAGGCAAATTGGCAAAGAAAAGAGAGGATATTTGCCCGCATTGCGGTGGGAAATATGTAGATATATTGATGTTGGACGGCAGAGCGGAAGGCTTGCGGTTTTTAGGGGTAGATGGTATCATCACAGCCACTTGTTGCCCAAATTGTGTGGCTTACCAACAGCCTGCATATAGTCGCTTTACATTGGACGGGCAAAGTGTGCCACTGCCAAACGAGGAGGGGGACACATACGCATTTTCAGAGGAAGAATACGAAACATTTACAAACAATACGTTTGGTCTTGTGGCAGAGAGAAAACCTCTGTTTTACGGGACATTTTCAGAATGTCACAATACTGTGGGCGGATTTGCAAACTGGATTGATGATTTTTTATATCCGGAATGTCCTGATTGCGGAAAACCGATGACATATTTGGCACAAATACAATGGGATACATTGGAAGACGGTATGGCAGAGGGGACATTGTATATCCATATTTGCAAAGATTGTCATACCACAGCCATGCACCATCAACAAACATAATCACAAACAGCAAAAGGAGAGATTGTGATGTCAGAAGAACAAAAAATGTTAGAAATCTATCAAGAATATTTAGGTTGTCCCTGTACATTGTATATGCCCATGGAAGCTGATAAAAAAATGATGGAAATATACCTGCAAGCATTGGAAGAAGGCAAAACAGAAGGATATACTCCCTTGTTGCTTGTGATGGGTGACAATTTATTGGAAACCATGCAGTATCATGCAGATGTGGAAGAAGTATTTGACAAAGAAAAGGTTGCAACATATCGCAAACAGATGTTGTCTGCAACATTACCCGATGTCAAAACGTTTTTTGATACCAGAGTATCTGAAATGCAGGAATATGGGGAAGCGGGGTATGCGGAAGAAATGATAGGGGAAATGGAAAACGGAGAGCCGTTAAACCACTTTATTTCCTATCGGGATTATGATACATGGACAACATATCCTTTGATTTTGGCAAAAATTCCGGTAAAAAATCCATGGGAAGTGTTTGCCTATGTGCCGTTTGGCGGTTGGAACAGTTGCCCAAACACAGAGGAATTGATGGCAGTGTCGAAATATTGGTATGAAACATATGGGGCAATCCCATCTGTGGTGACAGGTGACACGTTGGAATGTTATGTAAAAACGCCTGTGGACGCAAAAGATGCAAAAGCATTGGCAACAGAACAATTTTTATTTTGTGAGGATATTGTGATACAATCCGGTGGAGATGGTACGATTGGTTGGTTGGCAGACTGCTTGACCATGTCAAATGTTTGGTATTTTTGGTGGGATTGATGCAAATACAGAAAGGATAGAACACAATGGGTTTTTATTACACAGAGGAAGAGATGGAATGTGTGGAAAAGCATATCACAAAACACTTCGGAGAATTTGAAACGGTGTTTCATGAATTGATTTCTCCGGATTTACATATTGATATTTGCATTGTACCACCGTCCAAGACCAAAAATTATTATACATTGGTGACCATGGGTATGGGCGCATACAAAATGGACGTCCCCAAAGAACTTTCGGAAAGCAAATTGGAACGGGCAGAGTTGCTCATTTGCCTGCCACCGGATTGGGACATACAATCCGGCGATGAAATTTGGTATTGGCCTATGCGGTGTTTGAAAACATTGGCAAGATTGCCACAGTTGGAACAGACATGGTTCGGTTGGGGGCATACGATTTCCAATATAGAGCCATATGCGGAAAACACAACATTTACAAGCAGTATTTTGCTCTCTCCGCAAGCGGTTGGTGCTGATGCACAGGTATGTGTGTTGCCAAACGGCGATGATGTCAATTTTTATCAAGTGATACCGCTGTATGAAAATGAACTGGCATACAAAATCAACCATGACGCAGAAGAACTGTTGGACAAAATGGAACAGGCAAATATTTCGCATATTGTGGATATTCATAGAAAAAGTGCGTGCGAAGATGTATCTGCACCAACATTGGAAGAAAATTTGCATTATTGGCACGTTTCCGGCAAATATGAAAATATTGTAGATAAATTGATGTCACTGCCCAAAAAAGAACTGAATTATGACTTGACTTGTCAACTGGCAAGGGCATTGAACAACTTGGAACAGTATGACAAAGCGATTGATTACTTGGAGTCTGTCAGACAAATGGGCAGAAATGACAAATTATGGTATTATCGCTTGGGGTATGCATACTTTTATAAAGAAGGAAATATTACAGAGCGTTTGGAATATAAAAAACAGGCATATGCCATATTCCAAGAGGCTTTGCGATTGGCACCCGATGACCAAGACACATTGGAATTTTGTGAAATGTGCGAACAGAATATTGCCTATTTCATGCAGTTGTTGCAACCAACCGAAAAAATATTGGAGAAAAAAATCAATCGTTTGCATCGTCAAAATGACCATGCGGAAATTGAACGTTTGATAGAAGATATGCCAGAAACAGAACGCAATTATGATATCAGTTGCTATTTGGCAAGAGCAAAAAACAATTTGGGTAAATATGAAGAAGCATTGGATATTTTACGACCATTGGTCGTCATTGGGGAACATGATGCCATGTGGTGCTATCGTGCGGCATATGCATTTTACCATTTGCAGCACTATCAAATTGCATTGGATGCAGTCAAAGATGCCGCAAAATTTGACAGTGAAAATGAGGATATACAAACATTACTGGCAGCTTGTCAGGAAAAAGTTTTGGAGGAGATACAAATGGAAGAACAATATACACAAAATATGCCGACATTTGCAGATATTGCACAACTGAAAGAAGAAATCAAGCCATTTTATTGGGTGGAAGGTGCAAGCAGTTATTCCGTTTGTTTAAATGCAGGCACCTATTTGCAAGATGTGTTTGCAATCCGTGCAGAAGAAGGATTTGAGGGCAATGGATATGATTGGACAAGTTTGGCAACGGTATTTTTGGAAGAATGTTGTCCAAAATTGAAAGATAGTATTGCATTTGACCCAGAAGCAGATACATTTTGTGCATACACAAAAGATGCACAGGCGTTGCGAACATTTATCACTGCATTTCATGCGGCGTGTGAAAACAAAGAAAAAATCAAAACCTTGTTTTTACAGGCAGAATTGGATTAAACAAAAAACCGTCGTGTTGTCACGACGGTTTTTTATGTGTGTTCTTCTTCTTTGACAAATAACATACAAAAAGCAAGCAACAGCAATCCAAAACAAATCCATAAGGCAGTATTGCCGAATTGTTTTGTGGTGATGACACCCAAACCTGCACCGCAAATGAAACAGCCGATAATCCCATAATAATGGATACTTTTTTTGAGAAATGTTTTGTCTTTTGTCTGGAAAAAATGCACCAGATGGTCTGTGCCGCTTCTCAGATTGCCGGTACACATGGTACTGGCATAAGGCAATCCATGCACTTTGCGAAAGCTCTGTACCTGCAAAGAGCAGATAAAAGAAACCAATGCATTTGCAAAGGCATCGCCACTGCCCAAGGGTAAGTGCATGACAATCAGCAAAGCACATAATTCAATCAGCAGTACCACTTGCCGCCAATGCAATCCTTTTTTATCAAAATAATGCTTGATATTTTCGTCCAAAATGATGCCAAACATAAACGCAAATATGGGAATGACATAAGAAAAGGCTTTTCTGAAATCTCCTTCAAAAAAATGTACACCCATCAAAACAATGTTGCCTGTTTGGGCATTGGCAAATACTTGCCCACGCATCAAATATGTGTATATATCCAAAAAACCGCCAACCATGGCAAGTAAAACACCAATGCGGAACGAATCCGACATCTGTTTTGTATGTAGTGTCATTTTGAAACATCTCCCTATTTTGTCAAATCATATAATTGCGATCCAAAGAGCGGTATTGCAATACTTCCGCAATATGAGGTACTTGAATGGTTTCGGAGCCGTCCAAATCTGCAACGGTGCGTGCAAGTTTTAATATTTTATGGTATGCTCTTGCACTCAAATCCATTTTTGTAAATGCTTTTTGCAATAAATCTTTTTCTGTTTCGCCCAATACACAATATGTTTCGATTTGCGATGCACCAAGTTGTGCATTGAAATAAATCCCCTCGGATTGATAGCGTTGTGTTTGGATACGATGTGCCTGCATGACACGCTCTTTGATTTGGGCGGAATGTTCGCCGGTTTGTGTGTTTTGCAAGTCGCTGTATTGTACCGGTGGCATTTCCACCATCAAATCAATGCGGTCAAGCAGTGGCCCACTGATTTTGTTTTGATATTTGGCAATTTCCTGATTGGTGCAATGGCATTTGTCACCTGTGCCAAGATAACCGCAAGGACAAGGGTTCATGGCAGCCACCAGCATAAAATCGGAAGGAAATGTCAATGTGCCGCTGACACGGGCAATGGTGACTTTGCCATCTTCGAGTGGTTGCCGCATGACTTCCAAAACTGTCCGTTGAAATTCCGGCAGTTCGTCCAAAAACAATACACCATGATGTGCCAATGAAATTTCTCCCGGTTTTGGAATTTTGCCGCCGCCTGTGAGTGCTGCCGCAGATATGGTGTGATGGGGAGAGCGAAACGGTCGTTTTTGTATCAATGTGTTTTTGCTTTGCAAAAGTCCTGCAACACTATATATTTTTGTCAATTCGATGCTTTCCGCAAATGTCAAATCGGGCAATATGGAGGGAAAACGCTTGGCAAGCATGGTTTTTCCGGAGCCGGGAGGCCCAATCATCAAAATGTTATGCCCGCCTGCTGCCGCAATTTCCAAAGCACGTTTTGCATTTTCCTGCCCTTTGACGTGTGCAAAGTCCAGATATTCCTGTGCAGGTATTTTGTCGGAAAAGAAATCTTCTGTTACAGAAAACGGTTGTTGTTTTTCGGGATTTTGTAAAAGAGAAACCATTTGTTTTAAGTTTTGAATGGGGTATACTGCCATATTTGGCACAAGTGCGGCTTCTTCTGCATTTTCAAATGGAACAATACATTTTTGTATGCCGTTTTGCATGGCTTGATGCACCATAGGCAGTATGCCGTTGACAGGACGCACAGATGCATCTAACGAAAGTTCGCCCGCAACAAAATATTTTTCCAAAGTGATGGCAGGCAATATGTCCATACAACATAAAATACCGGCGGCAATGGGCAAATCAAAAGAAGCCCCTTCTTTTTTGGTATCCGCAGGTGCAAGATTGACGGTAATGCGTTTTGCGGGGAATGAAAATCCTGCATTTTTGATGGCAGTTCGTACACGTTCTCGGGACTCTTTGACGGCAGAGTCGGGCAAGCCAACAATATCAAATGCAGGCAGTCCGTTGCTGATATCTACTTCTACGTGCACATGGTATGCGTCAATGCCGAACAATGCAGCACTATTCAATATGGAAAGCATGGTTTCACCTCAATTATACAATGTTTTGACAGTATCATAACAATTTTTTACAAAAAGTACAATATATAAATCGGTGGTATCCGATATATTCCGCATCAAAATATAAAAAAATTGCCAAAACAGAAAAAAATGATTGAATTTTTGTGCAAAAGCATATATAGTAAATGGCATAACTGCCGCAACTGTTTTGGAGGTATTTCAAATGGAAGAATATTATCTGATGTGGTTGGCACGCATGACCATGCACAATGTGCAAAAAGCATTCTTATTGTTAAAACATTTTCAAACGGCTGAGGCCGTATTTTTTGCGTCTGAAAAAGAAATTCGTGCAGTGTTGAGAGGCAGTGCAAAATGGATTGACCATCTGATTACACAAAGAAACCCAGAACAACTGGAAGATTGGATTTTGGAATTGGAAGAAAAAGAGATTTTCTTTTATTCTTACTTTCACCCAAGATATCCAAGATTGCTCAAAGAAATTTATGACCCGCCTTTGGGCATTTATGTCAAAGGCGTTTTGCCAGATGATGAAATTGACAAAATCGGTGTGGTGGGTGCAAGAAGATGCTCTGCATATGGTTTGGAAACGGCACACCGTATCACAAAAGATTTGGGAAAAACCAATGTGATTGTGGTCAGTGGTATGGCAAGAGGCATTGACGCTATGGCACATAAAGGCATCATGGACGGCGGCGGCAAAACAATTGCCGTATTGGGTTGCGGTGTAGATGTTTGTTATCCGGCAGAAAATGAAACATTGATGCAACAGATTATAGAACATGGTTGTGTGATTTCGGAATATCCGCCACAAACAAAACCGATTTCCTATCATTTTCCACAGAGAAACCGTATCATCAGCGGCTTGTGTAAAATGGTCGTTGTGGTAGAAGCCGGTAAGAAAAGCGGCACATTGATTACGGCGGATTTGGCTTTGGAAAACGGCAGAGATGTGTTTGTGGTACCTGGGAATGTGACAAGCCGTTTTAGTGAAGGCACAAACAATTTGATTAAACAAGGTTGCCCCATTATCACAGAATACAGCGATATTTTGTTTGCGTTGGGCATATCTTATCAAAAAGAAGAAACAGAAAAATATTATCAAACGATTTTGAACAATATGGAGCCGTTTGAAAAAGAAGTTTTTTTGTTGATGGATACACAAAATCCGATAACGGCAGAGGAAATTGCAAGAAAACTGCATCGCAATATTGCGGAAATACAATATATTCTTTCTTTGCTGGAAATTGCAGGTTATATTCAAAAACGAAAACAAGCAGGATATATACGAGATACCAAATAATCAGTAAGCGGAGGGGAATTGGAACGCATGGGAAAAGAAAAAACAAAGGCAAAAAAAACTGCCAAAAAATATTTGGTGATTGTAGAGTCTCCGGCAAAAGCAAATACGATTGGAAAATTTTTGGGGAGCAATTACAAAATTGAGGCATCTATGGGGCATATCCGAGATTTGCCAAAAAGTCAAATGGGTATTGATTTTGAGCACGATTTTGAGCCGAAATACATCACCATTCGTGGCAAAGGTGATTTATTGAGCAAATTGAAAAAAGAGGCAAAAGCGGCAGATAAAGTATATCTGGCAACTGACCCAGACCGTGAGGGGGAGGCAATCAGTTGGCATTTGCTGCACGCATTGCATTTGGGCGATGACAAAGATATTAGCCGTATTACATTCAATGAAATTACAAAAGGTGCAGTCAAACGCTCCATATCAGAGGCAAGAGAGTTGGACATGGATTTGGTCAATGCACAACAGGCACGCCGTGTGCTGGACAGAATGGTGGGGTATACCATCAGCAATTTGCTTTGGAAAAAAGTCAAAAAAGGATTGAGCGGCGGACGTGTGCAGTCTGTGGCATTGCGTATCATTTGTGACAGAGAAGATGAAATCCGTGCATTTATTCCTGTGGAATATTGGTCGATTGGTGCAAGATTACAAGACAAACAGAAAAAAGTGTTTGATGCAAGATTTTATGGAAAAGGTGACGAAAAAACAGAATTGCCAAACGAAGAAACCGTACAGGCGATTTTACAGGATTTGGAAGGTAAAGAAGTGCTTGTCAAAGAAGTGAAAAAAGGCACAAGACAGAAAAAACCGGTTGCACCCTTTACCACAAGCACCATGCAACAAGAAGCAAGCAAACATTTGAATATGGCAACACAAAAAACCATGATGGTTGCACAACAATTATACGAAGGGGTGCAAATCAAGGGGGAAGGTCATGTGGGTTTGGTGTCTTATATCCGTACAGACTCCTTCCGCATTTCCGATGAAGCATATGAGGCGGCTGTGCAGTACATCACAGAAACCTATGGAGAACCATTTGTCAATCCGGAGCGTGTGGTGTATAAATCAAAAGGCAAAACGCAAGATGCCCATGAGGCAATCCGTCCGACCAATGTGCATAGAACACCGGACAGTATCAAAGAATCTTTGTCAAAAGAACAATATAAATTGTATAAACTGATTTGGGAGCGTTTTGTAGCAAGCCAAATGTGTCCGGCAGTATATGATACATTGCAAGTGAAAATGCAGGCGGGTGCATATGCGTTTCGTGCCTCCGGCTCCCGTTTGACGTTCCGTGGATTTTTGGAAGTCTATAACAAGGGCGAGGAAGAAACCGATGTGCAAATTCCCGCTTTGCAAGAGGGCGATGTGCTGCAAGTATCCGCATTTTTGCCGGAACAGCATTTTACACAGCCACCTGCAAGATTTACCGATGCGTCTTTGATTAAGACATTGGAAGAAATCGGCGTAGGACGTCCCAGCACATATGCACCAACATTGACTACCATTCAGGCAAGAAATTATGTCACAAAAGAAGCAAAAAATTTGTACCCGACAGAATTGGGCGAAGTGGTCAACGATATTATGAAAAGCTATTTCCCCGACATTGTGGATATTGATTTTACGGCAAATATGGAAAAACGCTTGGACGAAGTGGAATTGGGAAAAGAAGAATGGAAACAAATCATTCGTGATTTTTACCCCGATTTCAAACACGCCGTAGATGACGCAGTGGAACGCTTGGCAAAAGTGGAAATCAAAGACGAGGTGACAGATGTCATTTGTGAAAAATGTGGCAGAAATATGGTCATCAAATATGGTCGTTATGGGAAATTTTTGGCTTGTCCCGGTTTTCCGGAATGTCAAAATGCAAAACCGTTTTTTGAAGAAGCAGGCGTTTCCTGTCCAAAATGCGGCGGAAAGGTACTCATCAAAAAGACAAAAAAAGGCAGAATGTATTTTGGTTGCGAAAACAATCCTGAATGTGACTTCATGTCATGGAACAAACCAACAGGAGAAATTTGCCCCGAATGTGGCAGTTTCTTGGAAGAAAAAGGAAAGAAAAATCCGAAAATTGTTTGTTCCAATGAAAAATGCAGCTATATGAAAGAAGTAGAACCACAACCGGAATAAAAAAAGAGAAATATTGGGTTTTCCAATATTTCTCTTTTTTGGTTTGCAAAAACAAAAAACACAGGTATAATAAAAAGAAAAAAAGGAGGCGTTTCCATGCAGGATAGTTTATTATCGAAAGACGATATTGCACATTTGCAATCCTATTGTGAAGAAAACAGCGGCTATTTTTATGCGATGTTGCAATATCTGGAAGAATTTGTGGAAGACGGTGTCAAACGAAAAGCGTTTACCAGACAAAGAGCCGAACATGATTTGGAAATCGCCTTATGGGTTGCATATGCTTGTGGAAATATCAATGACTATGAGCATTATTATAAAAGCATGACTTGGTTGCAGAGAGTGGAAGATTTGGCACAAGGGTGCGGGACGTTTTATTATCGTTATTCTGTGGCATTGACATATTGCGGCAAGCTGGAACAGGCAAAACAATATGCAGAAAAAGGTGTTTTGGAAGAACCGCAGTATCCTTGGGGGTGGCTGCACTTGGCAAATTTGCGCAGCCATTTCGGAGAACAAATCGGGGCTTTGCAGGCAAATGCCAGAGGATTGGCTCTGTTACCCGACGATTATGAATTTACCAGACAACGGGAAGAACTCCAAAAAGGCTACACATTGGAGCAGTTGGAGCATCACTATATCGGACAGGAAAGCGACGAAGCGTTACAGGCAGGCACGATTGACGAAGAAGAAAGCCGCAGTAAATTGGAGGCAATCGCAGGGATTGTTTGTGATGAAGACCAGTTGCAAAAAATCAAAGATTTGTTGCAAGTGGAAGATTGGCGGCAAGATGTTCCATATTGTTTGTTTACGTTTTGGCAGGGAAATCAAAGCTATGCAGGCATTTTTTGTATGAATGCGGCGGCAGTTTCCAAAATAGATTTAAATTGGTTGCAAAAACAACTGGAAACATTGCCAGAGCAGATAAAAAAAGAAAAAAAACGTCTTGGCAGACAAGAAGGGATAGAAGGGAAAGCATTGGTTTTGAAAGAAGTGTTGTTTGAAAGAGATTATTCTGTGCATTTTCGATTTACATATCCCAAAAAAGCAATATTGCCACAGATTTGTTCCTGAACATAGAAAAAAGGAGGCTGTTTTATGGAAGTGTGGAAAGAAGTTGTCAAATCGTATGCAAAGCAAGCAATCAATCTGCACATTGCAGGAAAAACAGAGGAAGTGTCGGGTGGCACACGATTTGGCGGACACCCTGATGTGCCGAAAGATTTTGTTTGGCCGACATTTGAAACAGCAACATTTTGCGATGACACCGTCAAAGAGCGACCATTGTCTTTTATCGCACAATTTCGATGTGCGGATTTGGCACATTATGACACAGAAGGATTGTTGCCAAACACAGGAATACTGTCTTTTTTCTATGAAACATTGTCTATGGAGTGGGGCTACTCTCCCGAAAACAAAGGTTGCTCCCGTGTGTATTGGTTTCCCGCAGAAGATTTGCAACAGGCACCGTTTCCGTCAGACTTGGAACGAGATTGCTGTTTTCCTGCATTGGCAATACAATTTTCAAATGAAATCAATGTGCCTGCATTGGAAGATATTTATGATAAAACAGATACAAAAAATTTGGATTGGCAGACATATACGTCTTATTGTGAGCAGATTGGCAATGTCAGCCAAACGCAAAATGAAGTGTCCAAACTGCTTGGTTGGGCAGATGTCATACAAAACAATATGACGGTAGAATGTGAACTGGTGACACAAGGCTATGAAACGGGATACGGGGTGCAAGATATCCCAAAAACAGTGATAGAACAAGCGGAGCAAACATCGTTGGCACAATGGCAGTTGTTATTCCAACTGGATACGGTGGAAGATGATACATTTTGTTTGATGTTTGGGGATTGTGGCAGGATTTATTACTATATCAAAACAGAAGATTTGAAACAAAAACGATTTGAAAATCATTGGCTGGTATTACAATGTTATTGAAACAGAAAGGCGTGCAGGATATGGAAGAACAAGAGTTTTTGGTGGATTTGAAAGCATTTTTGGAAGAATTGGCAGAAGATGACTTGGTGCCTGCAAAAGCGGAGGAATTGCAAAGTCTGCCCAAGGCATTGCAAGCCTTGTATGCGTTGGGGAACGGAATATCATTGCCATTCGGATATCTTTACACCATCGCACAAATACAGGAACATTCCAAAACAGAGCCGTTTTCCCCAAATTGGTTGGTGTTTGGACAAGACCCTTACGGTGTGTTTTGGGTATGTGCCAAAGAACCAGATGCCGAGGGATTTTCTTTCACAACATGGGACCATGATTTTGAAACAGAAGTCAGCGAACCGATATTTGAAACGGTTTTGGAATTGTTGGACGATTTGGAAGATGACTATTTGGAATTTTTGGAAGAAGAAAACAATACTTGATATGCATAAAACATAAAATGGATATCTCTGAGGCAATGCCTTGGGGATATTTTTTGCAAAAGAAAAGGAGAATATGACTGTGTTGGAACAGAAATTGATGGAATATGCAAAAAACGGAAGATACCCCTTTCATATGCCGGGGCATAAACGCAATACAGATGTATTGGGCAATCTGTTTCCTTATGATATGGATATTACGGAAATAGAGGGGTTTGATAATTTGCATCATGCCGAAGGGATTTTACAAGATTGTATGCAACAGGCAAGTGAAGTGTTTGGCAGTAAAGCCTCTTTTTTTCTGGTGAATGGGAGCAGTGGCGGTTTGCTGGCAGCCATTCGCAGTATGACAAAACGGGGAGATGGTGTATTGCTGGCAAGAGGGTGTCATCGTGCGGTATATCACGGTGTGGAATTGTGCGGACTGTTGCCACAGTATTTGGTTGCACCGATTTTGCCCGATTGGCAGATACAAGGCAGTATCACACCAAAACAGGTGGCAGATGCATTGGAAGATATGCAAAATTGTAAGCTGGTGATATTGACAAGTCCGACATATGAGGGGGTAGTCAGCGATATTGCTGGCATTGCCGATGTGGTACACAAAAAAGGGGCGTTGCTTTTGGTAGATGAGGCACATGGGGCACATTTGGGATTTTCAAAGGCGTTTCCCGATACAGCAATCCATTTGGGGGCGGATATTGTGGTGCAAAGTTTGCATAAAACATTGCCTTGCCCCACACAAACAGCCATATTGCATATTTGTTCCGAACGTGTTCCTGTACAAGCGGTCAAAAGACAGCTTTCGGTATTTCAAACCAGTAGCCCGTCTTATGTGTTTTTGTCGGCAATCGAGCATTGCATTGGCATATTACAGCAAAAAAAGGAAATCCTATTTTCTGCATATGAAAAACGGTTACAGCGGTTTTATCAAGAAGTCGGCAATTTGGAAATATTACAAGTGTGTCAGCCACAAAAAGAAGTGTTTGCATTTGACAAAAGCAAGTGCATCATACACACAAAAAAAAGCACTTGGACAGGTGTACAGCTCTCGCAAAAGCTCAGAGAGCTGTATGGTTTGGAATTGGAAATGGCACAGCCTTTTTATGCATTGGCAATGACAAGCGTTTGTGATACGGATAAGGGATTTGCAATGCTGAAAAATGCCTTATTTGCATTGGACAGACAAGCAATTCCCACAAAACAAATGAAACAGGAAGAAATTTCTATGCAATTACCAGAAGTATACTGTTCTGTGGAAGAAGCATTGCAGGCAAAGCATACAGAAATACCATTGTTGGAAAGTGTGGGCTGTGTTTGTGCGGATTATGTTTGGGTGTATCCGCCTGGTATTCCTTTTGTTGTTCCGGGAGAAATCATCTCTTTGGATTTGGTCAAAAAATTTGCATATTTACAAGAACAACGCTTGGAAATCACCTGTGCCTATGCCACAAACGGCAGAATACAGGTTTTGGACAGCAGACCGAAAAAATATTGAAAAAAAGCGAAAAAATTGGTATAATATTTTTTAATATTTTCAAAATGTAAAGAAACGGGGAGTTTATTTTATATGCAGAAGAATGAAAGAGAGGTGACAAGTATGGCTATCGAAGACCAATTATATCAAGAACTTGTGGAGAAAATTGAAACGTATCACCCAACACACGATTATGCAATGCTGGAAAAGGCGTATCGTCTGGCAAGAGATGCACACAAAGAACAAAAGAGAAAGTCCGGAGAGCCATATATCATTCATCCTCTGAAAGTTGCCTATATATTGGCAGAACTGGAATTGGATATGGAATCAATTGTTGCAGGCATACTGCATGATACCATAGAAGATACAGAGTATACTTATGAAGATGTATGTCGCTTGTTTAGTGAAGAAATTGCAACATTGGTAGACGGTGTTACCAAACTGGGAAAACTGTCTTATTCCACAAAAGAAGAAATACAAGCGGAAAATTACAGAAAAATGTTTTTGGCAATGGCAAAAGATATCCGTGTGATATTGATTAAACTGGCAGACCGTTTGCACAATATGCGTACATTGAATTACATGACGCCGGAAAAACAAAGGGAAAAAGCACAGGAAACATTGGATATTTATGCACCGCTTGCCCATCGCTTGGGGATTTCCAAAATCAGAACTGAAATGGAAGATTTGTGTTTCAAATACCTCAATCCGGAGGCATATTTTGACTTGGCGGCAAAAATTGAGAAAAAACGTGTGGAACGGGAAAGTTTTGTTGCGGATATTGTCAAAGAAGTGCAGCAAAAAATGGAAGAAGCAAACATCAAGGGCAAAATTGAAGGCAGAAGCAAGCATTTTTTCAGTATTTATAAAAAAATGCGTAACCAAAACAAAACCATTGACCAGATTTATGATTTGTTTGCAGTCAGAGCCATTGTCGATAACATCAAAGACTGTTATGCGGTATTGGGGATTGTGCATACGATGTATAAACCGATGCCGGGGCGTTTCAAAGATTATATTGCCATGCCAAAACCCAATATGTACCAATCTTTGCATAACACATTGATTGGGCCGTCCGGAGAACCGTTTGAAATACAAATCCGTACTTGGGAAATGCACCGCACCAGCGAATACGGGATTGCGGCACATTGGAAATACAAAGAAGGGAAATCCGGCGAAAAAAGCGGTCGCAAAGAAGAAGCCAAATTGGCTTGGTTGCGTCAAATTTTGGAATGGCAAAAAGATATGTCCGATAACAAAGAGTATCTGGACACCATCAAATTGGATTTGAATATTTTCACAGACCAAGTATATGCCTTTACCCCGCAGGGGGAAGTCATTCAGTTGCCAAAGGGTTCTACACCCATTGATTTTGCCTATATGATACACTCTGCTGTCGGAAACAAAATGGTGGGGGCAAGAGTCAACAACCGTATGGTAACCATTGATTACAAAGTGCAAAACGGTGATATTGTGGAAATTATGACTTCCCAAAATTCCAAAGGCCCAAGCCGTGACTGGTTGAATTTGGTAAAAAGCTCACAGGCTCGCACCAAAATCAAACAATGGTTCAAAAAAGAAGAAAAAGAAGAAAATATCATTCGTGGGAAAGAAATGCTTATCAATGATATCAAAAAGAAGGGGTATCAGCCTGCGGATTTGTTGCGTCCGGAATGGGAAAAACTGGTGCTGAACAAATACGATTTCAAAGATTGGAATGCAGTGCTGGCGGCGGTTGGTTATGGTGGCTTAAAAGAGGGGCAAGTGGTCAATCGTTTGCGTGATGAGTATTTGAAAGAACAACGAAAAACACAAACTGCAGAAGATTTGCTGCACGATTTTGAAAAAACAGTCAGCCAAAAACCACTCAAACAAAAAAGCAAAAGCGGCATTGTGGTAGAGGGCATTGGCGATGTGGCAGTCCGTTTTTCAAAATGTTGCAGTCCTGTACCCGGTGATGAAATTGTGGGTTTTGTCACACGTGGGCGTGGGGTGACCATTCACCGTACCGATTGTATCAATATTATGAATTTGAGCAACGAAGAACGTGCCAGATTGATTGATGCGGAATGGGATACACAATATACCCATGGCGAAGTACAAGTATCATATTTGGCTGAAATTCGTGTCATTGCAAATGACAGAAACGGGCTTTTGCTGGAAATCAGCAGACATTTGACAGACGAGGATATTGCCATCAAAGGATTTAATATTCGTACCACAAAAGATATGACGGCAATTTTTAATATCACCATGGAAATCAGAACAAAAGACCAGTTGGAACGTGTGGGCAAGCGATTAAAAGGCATCAAGGGCATCATTGCCATTGAGCGTGTGACAGGATAAAGAAAGGGGAACAACATGAGGGCAGTATTGCAAAGAGTAACACAGGCAAGCGTGAGCGTAGACGGGCAAGTCATTGGAGAAATCGGCAAAGGTATTCTGGTGCTGTTTGGTATGCTGGACAGCGACAATGAAAAAACCATGGAATATATGTTGGATAAAGTGGTCAATTTGCGTATTTTTGAGGACGAAAATGATAAAATGAATTTGTCATTGCAAGATGTTGGCGGAGAATTGCTGATTGTACCAAACTTCACATTATATGGTGATGCAAGAAAAGGCAGACGCCCCGGTTATTCCGCAGGGGCAGCCCCCGATGTTGCGGCAGGATTGTTTGCACAACTTTGCGAAAAAGCAAAAAATATGGACATCAAAAAAGTGGCAACCGGACAGTTTCAAGCCGATATGAAAGTATCTTTGGTCAACGACGGCCCTGTGACACTTTTGTTGGACAGTGAAAAATTATTTTAAGGATTTTTGATATGATAACATATATATTACAAGGACATACACTACAAAACGATGTGCAGACGATGGTGCAGGTGTTTTATCCCAATATGCATTATCAAAAAGCAGAACTGCCCGCACAAGATGGCATCACCGTTTTGAGTGCAATGCAAAATCAAAAGGCAGTCGCCATACTATACAAAAACGCAGAGCAAGCGGCAAAGTGGGAGATGCCTTATACAGAGCCATTGACAGAAAAAGAACAAAAACGATTGGTGAAATTGGGTATTTTTGTTTTGCTTTCTGCTGAAACCAAAATTGTGCCTCGTTGGGGGCTTTTGACAGGAGTACGCCCTGCAAAAATTGTCAATCTGCTTTTGGAAGAAGGCAAAACAGAAGCAGATTGCATGGCATATCTGACAAAACAATATTTGGTGGCACAGGACAAGGCATCATTGACCATCAAAGTGGCAAAGGCAGAAAGACACTTGCTTGCAAAAAACAAACCCAATGACATCAGTTTGTATATCGGTATACCGTTTTGCCCGACAAGATGTTTATACTGTTCTTTTACAGCCTATCCGTTGGCACAGTATCAAAAACAGGTCGATGCGTATTTAGATGCCATGTTTTTGGAGTTGGCATATTTGGCAGAATATGCAAAGGGATTTCATTTGCAAAATATTTATATCGGTGGGGGAACACCCACATCATTAAATGAAACACAATTAGAGCGTTTGCTGCAAAAAATCAAGGAATTGTTTGCACCAGATGCGGATATGGAATATACGGTGGAGGCAGGTCGTCCAGACACCATTACAAAAGAAAAACTGCGTTTGATGAAAGTGTATGGTGTCAACCGCATTTCCATCAATCCGCAAACCATGAATGATGCCACACTCAAACGCATTGGCAGAAAACATGATGTGGCAGACATTGTCCGTGTGTATGAGGAAGCAAGGGCTGTGGGGCATGACAACATCAATATGGATTTGATTTTGGGCTTACCGGAAGAAATACCGCAAGATGTCAAACATACCATGGAATGGATTGCAAAATTACAGCCGGATAATGTGACCGTGCATACATTGGCAGTCAAACGTGCCTCTCGATTGAAAGAAGAATTTGATATGCACACATTATCCACAGCAGAAATGTTGGAGGAAATGTTGCACATTACGGCAGATTATGCAAAACAAATGGGCTTAGAGCCTTATTATATGTATCGACAAAAAAATATGGTGGGTAATTTTGAAAATGTGGGGTATTGCAAACCCGGCAAAGAAGGGGTTTACAATATTCAAATCATGGAAGAAAAACAAACCATATTGGCAGCCGGTGCAGGGGCAAGCACAAAAACCGTTGACCCCGAAACAGACCGCATTGAACGTGTGTTCAATGTAAAAAGTATTGAAGATTATATTGGCAGAATTGACGAAATGATTGCACGCAAACGTCAGGGATTGCCAAAAGGAGGCAATATATGATACAGCTGGTAAAAGGCACAAAAGATTTATATGATGCAGAAGTCAAAGCATGGCAGGAAATCGAACAAAAAATCAGAAACATTTGCGAAACGTTCGGGATTGGGGAAATCAGAACACCGATGTTTGAATTTACAGAGTTGTTTGTCAGAGGTGTGGGCGAAACAACCGATATTGTACAAAAAGAAATGTACACATTCACAGACGATGGCAACAGAAGTTTGACATTGCGTCCCGAAGGGACAGCAGGGGCAGTGCGTGCGTATATTGAGCATGGTATGCATAACCAAGCACAACCCACAAAATTATACTACATTTCCCCGACATTCCGTTGCGAAAACACACAGGCGGGCAGACAAAGACAATTCCATCAATTTGGTGTGGAAATGTTGGGTTCTTACAGTGCGGCACAAGATGCCGAAGCCATTTCTGTGGCAGCAACATTGTTGAAAGAATTGGGCATACAAGGCGTGGAATTGCGTCTGAACAGCTTGGGTTGTCCAGAATGTCGCAGCAGATACAACCAGACATTGAAAGCATTTATCGGTGAAAATTTGGATAAATTATGTCCGACCTGCAAAGAACGTTTTGAAAAAAATCCTTTGCGTGTATTGGATTGCAAGGAAACAAGCTGTCAGGCAATCATCGCAGATGCCCCCTCTGTATTGGATTGCTTGGACGAAGATTGCACAAAACATTTCCAAACCGTGCAAGATATTCTGACAGAAATGGGCATTGATTTTGTCATTGATGCAAAAATTGTCAGAGGTTTGGATTATTATACCAGAACGGTATTTGAATTTGTTTCCGATGGTTTGACCGTTTGCGGTGGTGGCAGATACGACAAACTGGTGGAAGAATGTGGCGGCAAAGCAACCGGTGCGGTCGGCTTTGGTTTGGGTATGGAGCGTTTGATGATGATACTGGAAAAACAAAACGGTGCATTGCAGACACAGCCAAAAAGGGATATTTATATCGGTGCATTGGGTGAAAAAGGTTTCTTAAAAGCACAGGCTTTGGCATTTTTGTTACGCAAACAGGGCATTGCCGCAGATTGCGATACCGTAGAACGCAGTGTCAAAGCACAAATGAAATATGCAAACAAAATCGGTGCAAAATATAGCATTGTGATTGGTGACACCGAATTGGAAGAAAACCGTGTATCTTTGAAAAATATGGAAACAGGTGAAACAGAAACCATAGTACTTTCTGAATTGCTTTCAGTTTTGCAAAGTAAGAGATAATCTTTTCTTGCCATAAATGGGCAAAACGTATTATAATGTGTTTGTAGTCTTGTATACTACAAACAAAGAGAAAGAGGTGTTTTTAAAATGGCATTGGTAACAACAAAAAAGATGTTTGAAAAAGCATACCAAGGCGGTTATGCGATTGGTGCATTCAACATCAACAACATGGAAATTGTACAAGGGGTTGTGGAAGCGGCAAAAGAGCAAAATTCTGCTGTGATTTTGCAGGTATCCAAAAGTGCATTAAAATATGCACACCCGAAATATTTAAAAGCAATGGTAGATGCTGCTGTGGAAGAAACAGGGATTGATATTGCACTGCACTTAGACCACGGTGCAGATTTTGAAATCTGCAAAGATTGTATTGACTATGGTTTCACTTCTGTGATGTTTGATGGTTCTCATTATGATTATGAAGAAAATGTGGCAAAAACAAAAGAAGTGGTGGATTATGCACACGCAAGAGGTGTTGTGGTAGAGGCAGAATTGGGTAAACTTGCCGGTGTGGAAGATGAAGTCAGTGTAGATGCGGAAAATGCAACTTACACAGACCCAGACCAAGCAGTGGACTTCGTTACCCGCACAGGCGTAGATTCTTTGGCGATTGCCATTGGCACAAGCCATGGTGCGTATAAATTCAAAGGGGAAGCAAAATTGGATTTTGCACGTTTGGAAACCATTACAAAAAAATTGGAAGATGCCGGCTTCCATAACTTCCCAATCGTTCTGCATGGTGCTTCTTCTGTTGACCAAAATTGTGTTGCCATTTGCAACCAATATGGCGGTCAGATTGACGGTGCGAAAGGAATTCCTGCGGAGATGTTGAGAAAAGCCGCTGCTATGGCAGTTTGCAAAATCAACATGGATACAGATTTGCGTCTGGCAATGACAGCAGCAATCAGAAAATCTTTTGGGGAAAATCCTGCGGCATTTGACCCTCGTGGTTACATGGGCGATGCAAGAGCATTCATCAAAGAATTGGTAGAAGACAAAATCAAAAATGTGATTGGTTCTGTAAACTCTATGGAATAATATCAAAGGCGTATATCGGAAAGGTATACGCCTTTTTTGTATACAGAAAGCCTATGACGATGAGGTAAAAATAAAAACTCCTTTTCTCTTTTTCTTGCAAATTAGATGTGGAAGATGTTTCATGTATGAAAAAAACACATAATACACCCCATATGGTATTGTGTGGGAGTTATGTATATGTTCCGTTTGCAGTGATTTTATTGTTTTTGAAAGTGGCTTTTTAAGATGTACAATATTTGATTAGAAAAATATAAAAAAAAGCTGCACAGGATAGTGTACAGCTATTTTTTATAAAATCAAAAATGTTTTGATGAAATATTCTATATTATAAAAGAAATGGATAGGATTTTTGTATGTTAATGTTTATCCCCAATGGTGAGCATTTGAAATCCTTCACCATGTACTTCATTGGATTCCAAAATGATGGTGAAGGCGTTGGGGTCTACCTCTTTGACAGTTTGTTGTACAAAATACATTTGTTTATTGTCACAGGCAACCAAAACGATTTCTTTTTTGCTACCCTGATACCCACCAGAGCCATGTAAAATGGTACTACCACGCCCACAACAAGCATCAATGGAATCTGCGATTTTTTGTCCATGACATTCTGTGATAATCATAGCAAATTTACCGGCATTGATACCATAAATCATTTTATCTACTACAACGGCAAATAATAAATTGATTACCATACCATATACGATACCATCTACGTCTTTGAACAAAATACCACCAAGCAATATAATCCCGATATCAGACAAAAATGCAATTTTTCCGAGTGAAACATATGGTTTTAATGCCTTGACTGCCATGATGATAAAGTCAGTACCACCGGTAGAGGAATTTTGTGTATAAATCATGGCATAGCCCAATCCACCAAACACGCCCGTACACAGAGCAGACAGCATACGGTCACCGGTATACACAGGAAACAACGGAGCAACATAGTCAATCATAAAAGAAGAAATCAAAATACATCTGAGAGAACGAAAAAAGAATTTCTTCCCTAATAATTTATAACAAAGCATTGCCACAGGTACATTTAATATCACTGTGGTAAGTCCGATTGGTAAATGAAACAGTCGATAAAGAATCAGAGATATGCCTGAAAATCCTGTCATGGGAAATTCAGATGCCACAGCAAAGTTATAAAGCCCAACGGCGATGAGGATACTCCCTATGGTTTCAATTAAAATTTCTTTTAATATCTGCTTTACTTTTTGCATATGTTACCTCCTGTTTTGCAATGAATTTGAATGGCAAGGCATGATAAATATGTTTCATATCCATATGTAGATGATAGTGTATAATGTTATATTTGTCAACAAAGCAATCTTGTTTTGCGATGTGAGGAGAGTATAAAAATCAAATCGTGTGCAGAGTAAAGTCTTTTCCCAATAGAAAAAGGAAGTATACTATCATACAGCCGTAGTTCGTTATAGCTGACCGTAATTTTTTATCAAAAGATTAGCATAAACGAACAAAATGAAAAACATATGGAAAATGAGAGCAAAACAAAAAAGGCAATGAGTTTCTTTATGGTATTGCAAACATCTATCAGAAAAAGTAAATGGATAGGATAGCATGAGAGAAAAGTCGTATCATAAGAAATTTTGTAATACTTATAAAAATAAATGGATTATTTTTTAAGTATCAGATAAAACAAATACAGAATTTTATAAACAGATATAAAAAACAACTAAAAAAATAATATTATTTTCTATGATGTAGATATATTGACATCAATAAAATACATGATACAATAATGAGTTAGTTGATACTAACATAGAAGTGTAAAGGAGAAAAAGAATGAAGAATGTAAAAAAACGCTTGTTAACTGTTCTTTGTATGACAAGTATATTGACACTCACAGCTTGTAACAACAAACAAGAAGAACATCATATGCAAGCAAATATCAGCCAACAGTTGGAGGAAACAAAGGCAGAAACAGAAGTATTTGCTATGGATACCTATATGAAATTGATTGCATATGGAGAAAAATCGGAAGATGCCATACAGGCGGCAACGGCGGAAATTCAGCGTTTAGATGCCTTGTTTTCTGCATCAAATCCAGAAAGTGAAGTCGGAAAAATAAACATAAACGGAGAAGGTGCTTGTTCAAAAGATACCGCATATTTGTTGCAACGCTCTTTGGAATTACATCAACAAACCAATGGCTGTTTTAACATTTTGTTATACCCCATTATGGAGGCATGGGGATTTATAGACAAAAACTATACCATACCATCTGATGAAACATTAGAAGAACTTCTGTCATTGACTGATATTAGAAAAATGCATTTTGATGCTGCACAAAATCATGTAAATTTCTTGGAAAAGGGTATGAAAATTGGTTTTGGCGGTATCGCAAAAGGATATACTTCGGCAAGAATGATGGAGATTTTTGAAGAATATGATATCCCAAGTGCAGTGGTGAATTTGGGCGGAAATGTGCAAGTAAAAGGGAAAAAAGTAGATGGTACGAATTGGAGAATTGGTGTCGAAAATCCACAAAATAAAGAAGAAATGATAGGTGTATTGGAAGTCAATGATATGGCGGTTATCACATCAGGTGGGTATGAGAGATTTTTTGAACAAGATGGCGAAATATACCATCACATTTTGGACCCCAAAACCGGAAAAACGGCAAGAAGCGGATTGAGTTCTGTGACGATAGTCAGTGCAGATGGTACATTGGCTGATGGACTTTCTACATCTTTGTTTGTGATGGGAAAAGACCAAGCAGAGACATACTGGAAAAATCATAGAGATTTATTTGAAGCTGTTTTGGTGGAAGATGATGGCACAGTATACATTACGGAAGGATTGGTCAATTCTTTTACGCCGAATGAAGACGTGGCAAAGACTGTATATGTGATAGAATAAAAATATTTTATATGTGATGTCATAGAATACATAATTTACAGGATATGGATATAAAATAAAATTTTTTTTTGTTTTTATATATTTGTTAAAATTATATGAATTAAATTAAAAAAATTTAATTTAATTACACTATATCTATCTATATTTACTAAAATTATAGGTATAAAAATACTTCCTATTGACATTGACAGAATAATCGCTGTATGATGAATTAGACAAAAGTTAGCAATTACTAACAAAAGTTAGGAGTTGCTAATAATGTGTGAAATTTTTATGGATTTTGGACATCTATTTCTATTTTAGGAGGAGAAAAAAGTTGAAGAAGATAAAAAAAAGTAGTGCCGCCCTATTGGCAACTACTGTTTTGTGCAGCAGCTTACCCACACCCACATTTGCCATAGACCCATCTGAACATTGGGCAGAAAAAACCATGAAACAATGGCAGGAAAGCGGTTTGTTGGACGGCGTGGGAACAGGAGAATTTCAGTTAAACGATACCATCAACCGTGCGGAATTCATGGCTTTGGTGAACCGTGGTTTGGGCTTTACAGAAAAAAGCGACCGTGTTGGACAGTACAAAGATGTGGAAGAAAATGCATGGTATTATGACGATGTCGCAAAAGCATTGGAAGCAGGATATATTTCCGGCACTTCCGATGACAGCATGGACCCATTGGGAACTATTACAAATGAACAGGTTTATGCAATATTGGCACGTATCGCCAACGAACAAGGCTCTGTGGATTTGTCCAATATTGCAGACCAGTTGCAGATTTCCGGCTGGGCAAAAAAGAACATTGAACAAGTGGTTGCAAGCGGTTATGTGATTGGGGATACCGAGCAGAAAATCAATCCGGACAAAAACACAAACAAAGCACAGGCGTTGACTTTGTTAGACCGTTTCAAAAACAAAGACAGAATTTTTGCTTACCCCGGTACATATGATGCAAAATCTGCAAGAAATGTAACCGTGCTTTGTGATGGCGTGGAATTGAAAGGCATGGAAATTACAGGCACATTGACATTGGGCAAAAATGTCAATGATGTGAAATTGATGCAAACAAAAGTTGCAGGTGAAATCATCAAAGAAAATCCCGATGTAAAAATCACACAGGATTTCTTGTGGAAAGATGGTACTTTTGAAGGCATTGCCCAAGGGCAGACAGCACCTTTGAAAGTTTCTGTGACCGTTGCAGAAGGCAAAATCACAGACATTAAAATTTTGGAACACAAAGAAAAAGATGAAGACTTGCAGAAAATGAAAAAAGTCTTGAAACAAATCGTGGAAAAAGGTGATTTGGACGGTATTGACTTGGGAAAAGACAGCACCGTAAACATGAAAGGATTTTTGAATGCAGTCAAAGATGCCATGGCACAGTCCAGCGGAGAAACACAAAAACCCGGTGAAAGCAAAGCGGCAAAACAATTTGGCGAACTGAAAGACGGTACATATGAAGGTGTAGCACAAGGCTACGGCGGCCCGATGCGTCTGCAAATCGAAATCAAAGACGGAAAAATCACCAAAATTGATGTTTTGAGCCATAGCGAAACAGAGGCTTACTTTAAAGCCACTGAAAAAATGTTTGACAAAATCGTAGAAAACGGCAGCACAGAAAACGTGGATATGGTTTCCGGTGCAACCGTGAGCAGTAAAGCAATCTTGAATGCTGTGGAAGATGCAGTGTCACAGGCAGTCGGTAAAACAGAAAAAGCAGGACAAAGTGAAGCAGCACAAGAAGCAAGTGGCAAAAGAAGAAGAAGAGGCAGAAAACCAACAGAACCAAATGGACAGGATTTT
>JAHHTU010000023.1 GCA_020024455.1 Anaerotignum sp.
GTGCATATTGTCTATAAAATAACAAAAAGATGGCTTGTAAACTAGACTAAAATATCGGGTTTTTTCAAAAATTATTTCAAAAAAATATAAAACGTTTTTTTGCATAATTTTTTCATTTAAATTTTGTGGAAAAATAACCCAAAAACTTCTAAAAAAATGCTATACAACTGGATAAAATATGTTATAATGTGAAAGTAAGAAGGAGAGAACAATCTTCTTATTTGTAAAAAACAGCTGAAACAATCGGCTGTTTCCTATGATTTGTTTCTATATATGCTACATATGTGGAAACAAAAATGGTTATGCAACCAGAAACATAAGTTAAAGAAAAGACAAATTGTAGGAGGTCATTGAGTTATGAACGCTTATATGGAACGTGTAATCGAACAGGTAAAACAACGTAATGCTGGAGAACCTGAATTTATCCAGACTGTGGAAGAAGTTTTCCACTCTATCGAAAAAGTTGTAGAAGCTCACCCTGAATTTGAAGCAACTGGCTTGCTGGAAAGAATGGTAGAACCTGAAAGATCTATCTCTTTCAGAGTAACATGGGTTGACGATGCTGGTAAAGTAAACGTAAACCGTGGTTTCAGAGTACAGTTCAACAGTGCTATCGGGCCTTACAAAGGTGGTCTGCGTTTCCATCCTTCTGTATATATTGGTATCATTAAATTCTTGGGCTTTGAACAAATCTTCAAAAACAGCTTGACAGGTTTGCCTATCGGCGGCGGTAAAGGTGGTTCCGACTTCGACCCTAGAGGTAAGAGCGATATGGAAATCATGAGATTCTGCCAAGCATTCATGACAGAATTGTACAGACATATTGGTCCTGACGTTGACGTTCCTGCTGGTGATATCGGTGTTGGCGGCAGAGAAATCGGCTTTATGTATGGTCAATACAAAAGAATCAAAGGCTGCTGGGAAAATGGCGTGTTGACAGGCAAAAACTTGGAATTCGGTGGTTCCTTGATTAGACCTGAAGCAACAGGTTTCGGTGCTACATACTATGTAAACGAAGTATTGACACATTTGGGCGACAGCTTGGAAGGCAAAACAGTTGCAGTTTCCGGTTTCGGTAACGTTGCTTGGGGTGTTTGCCAGAAAGTTGCTCAGTTGGGTGGTAAAGTTGTTACTATCTCTGGTCCTGATGGTTATGTTTACGATCCAGATGGCGTTACAACAAAAGAAAAAATTGACTACTTGGTAGAAATGAGAGTTTCCGGCCGTGACCGTGCACAAGATTACGCTGATAAATTCGGTTGCGAATTCTTCCCTAAAACAAAACCTTGGGGCACAAAAGTTGATATTTGTATGCCTTGTGCAACACAGAACGAAATCAACATGGAAGAAGCTGAAAAAATCGTTAACAACGGCGTAAAATACTACATCGAAGTTGCAAATATGCCTACAACAAACGAAGCTTTGGCATTCATTCAAAGCAAAGGCTTGGTTGTTGGCCCTTCCAAAGCTGTTAACGCTGGTGGTGTAGCAGTTTCCGCTCTGGAAATGGCTCAAAACTCCATGAGATACAGCTGGACAGAAGAAGAAGTTGACGAAAAACTGAAAGGCATCATGAAAAATATCCATAAAGTATCTGCAGAAGCTGCAGAAGAATATGGTTTGGGCTATGACTTGGTAGCTGGTGCTAACATCGCTGGTTTCAAAAAAGTAGCTGCTGCTATGATGGCACAAGGTTTGGTATAATTTCTGAACTGGAAAATTGTCATAAATATATTCCCCGAAAGGATTTCCTTTCGGGGTTTTTTATCTTTTATCCTTTGATATGAAGAAAATGGAATATCCAGACAATAAAGAAAGGATTGAGAAGAAAAATAATGTTGTCATACAAAATATACAAAATAGATATGAATAGTAAAAAAAGGCAATAAAAAAAGTGAGTCATCAAATACTCACTTTTTTTATTAAAATTATTCTGCTTTGATTGCACCTGTAGGACAAACGCCTGCGCAAGTACCACAATCGATGCATTCAGCAGCTGTGATTTCGTAAACGCCACCAGCTTCGTGGATACAGCTTGTAGGACATTCGCCAGCACAAGCACCACAACCGATACATTCAGGTCCGATTACATGAGCCATGTAGACACCTCCTTTATCATTGTACAAGCCTATTTTATATCAAAAGTTGCAGATATGCAAGGTAATTTTCAGAAAAAACAAATAATTTTTGTTACAAAATTTTGTACAATTTTTGAGTAGTTCTTGAAAAGGCAGAAAATCAGGCAGGAGCAAAACCTATGGATTTAATGGGGGATTTGCATCTTGTTGCTGAAATTCTCGTCTGGAAACTTGGTATTCTTCTGTGGAAAGACGAATTTCGTCAAACTCCGCTTGTGTGATGGGGCGTACAATCTTTGCAGGAAAGCCATATACCATACTATTGGGTGGAACAACCATACCACGGCGAATTAAAGCACCTGCACCAATGAAACAGTTTTCATGAATGACAGCACCATCTTGTATGATAGCCCCCATACCAATCAATACATTGTCTTTGATGGTACAGGCGTGAATGATTGCGTTATGTCCAACGGTAACGCCACTGCCAATATGCACATCATAGCCGACTTCGATATGGACGGTACTGTTTTCTTGGAAATTGGTATTACTGCCAATGGTAATGGATTGATGTTCCGCACGAATGACAACACCCGGATATGCAATGACGTTTTCTCCCATCGTGACATCACCAATGATGGTGGCAGTGGGAAAGATATAGCAAGAGTCGGGTATATGCGGGGTATGTTGCTTGAATTTTCGTATCATGGAAAAGCACCTCCCAAAGTGAATGTATTGTTACTGTTATGATACCATAAAAAAACGCCTTGACAAGGGGAAAAAAAGGTCATACAATCATTTTGCAAATGATTTGCATTTGTGAGGGAGAAAAATGACGAAAGGGGTTCTTTTAGATATGAAAAAAGCATTGGCAATTTGTTTGAGTATGGTATTTTTGCTGACCGGTTGTGGAGCACAAAAACAAAATGCAGATACAACCAAGGAAGCCGATTTGACGGTGGTAACAAGTTTTTATCCTGTGTATACATTGGCGTTGAATGTGACAGATGGTGTAGAGGGTGTGACAGTCAAAAATATGGCACAACCACAGGCAGGGTGTTTACATGACTATGAATTGACAACAGCAGATATGAAAATGTTGGAAACAGCAGATGTGTTGTTGGTGAATGGTTTGGATATGGAAAGCTTTTTAGATGATGCGATTGCACAATATCCCCAATTATATATAGGAGATACTTCTATGGGGACAGATATTTTGGTGGTACCAGACCATGACCATGATGATGACGAGGAGGATTTCGAGGAACGGCTTGATGTAGAAATAAATCCACACATTTGGTTAAATCCTGCAAATGCAGTCAAACAAGCAGAGGCAATTCGTGATACATTGATGCAGGCAGACCCCGAACATGCGGCACAGTATCAAGAAAATACACAGAAATTTGCCGAAAGTATGAAACAGATTTTGCAAGATGCAGTGGATTTGACAGCGGCAGATGGTACAAAGGTGGCAACATTCCACGAAGGATTTGCATATTTGGCAGATGTTGCGGTAATGCAAGTGGGCGTTTCCATAGATGTAGATGAAAATGAAGAGCCTTCTGCAAAAGAATTGGCAGAGGCGGCAGAAGTGATTCGAAAAAATAATATCAGATTGTTTTTGGTGGCAGATGATATCGGTAAAAAATATGCCGAAATGCTGGCAAAAGAAACGGCAGACAATGGAGAAGGCAAGATACTGCAATTAGACCCGCTGACTTCTGGTGCTATGGATAAAGACGCATATCGTATCGGTATGGAAAAAAATCTGAAAATTTTAACAGAAGCATTGTCCGAAATGTAGAAAGAAGGAATTTGATGCAAAATCATAATTGTTGTGGTTTGTGCAGTGTGACATTGGAAGATGTGTATGTGACAAGCGGCAAAGATACATTATTAAATCATATACACTTACAGTTACATTGTGGAGAATTGACGGCACTGATTGGAAAAAATGGTGCGGGAAAAACAACGTTAATCAAATCCATATTAGGCGAAAGAACCTATCAAGGGCGTATTCAATACAGCGATTTCCACGGAAATGAAATTGCAAAGCCCAAAATCGGTTATGTGCCGCAATATATGGATTTTGACCGCTCTACACCTGTGAATGTGGCAGATTTTTTGGCAGCGGCAAGAGGGAAAATGCCTGTGTGGTGGAAAATATCCAAAAAGGAAAAGGCAGAAATCAAACATATGTTAGAAGAAATGCAATGCGGGTATTTATGGGATAAAAAATTAGGCACATTAAGCGGTGGCGAGTTGCAACGTGTATTGTTGGCATTGGCAACAAATCCTGTGCCGGATTTATTGATTTTGGACGAACCGGTTTCTGGTGTAGATGCGGTGGGTATGGATTTGTTTTACCGCAGAGTCACGGAATTGCGTGACCGTTATCATATGGCAATTTTATTGGTTTCACATGATTTGGATTTAATTCGAAAATATGCGGACAAAGTTGTGCTGTTAAACAAAACCGTCATTGCACAAGGGGACGCAGAAGATGTATACCAAACAGAACCGTTCCAAGATATGTTTGGGTATGGCAATAAGGAGGCGGCTACATGGAAGTGATATATCATTTTTTGGAAAGTTTGCCGTTTTCCATGTTTCAATATGATTTTATGAAAAATGCATTTTTGGCAACATTATTGATTGCACCATTGTTTGCATTGTTGGGGACAATGGCAGTGAACAATAAAATGGCTTTTTTTTCAGATGCATTGGGACACAGTGCATTTACCGGCGTTGGACTGGGCGTACTCTTGGGATTGCAAAATCCATTGATTTCCATGGTGTGTTTTGGAATTGTGCTGGGTTTGATGATTACAAAGGTCAAGAGTGCAAATATGGCATCGTCAGATACCATAATCGGTGTGTTTGCATCGGCGGCGATGGCATTGGGGATTGTGATTTTATCCGGCAGTGGCGGTTTTTCAAAATATGCCTCTTATTTGGTGGGGGATATTTTGACGATACAGGTGCAGGATTTGGCTGTGTTGGCAGTTGTGCTTGTGGTGGTGTATGGCATTTGGACGGTGTTATATAATCAGATATTATTGTTGAGTATTAACCGCTCTTTGGCGGCAAGCCGTGGGGTGCGTGTGGTATTGTTGGAAAATGTGTTTGTGGTGATGGTGGCGATTGCGGTGATGGTGGCAGTGCGTGCGATTGGGATTTTGATGATTAACGCATTGTTGATACTGCCGGCGGCAGCGGCCCGTAATATTACGAACACAGCAAGAAGTTATCATTTTGTGACGACGGGGATTGGTTTGTGTTCTGCTTTGTTTGGTTTGGTGCTTTCCTATTATCGGGATACATCGGCAGGGGCAACCATGGTGCTGACAGCAGCAGCTGTATTCGCAGTGACATATGCGATTGGGCAAAAACAAAGATGATTTTGGTTGCGATTGTAAAGAAGATGTGGTATGCTGTCTGTTACGAAAGATATTTGTAAAGATTTTGGAGGGAGAACATATGCATATTACATATGCGGCAAAAGGGATTTGTGCAAGTAAAGTGGAATTTGATGTGGAAGAAGGCGTCATCAGAAACATTGCGTTTGTGGGTGGCTGTGACGGCAACCACAAAGGCTTGGCGGCTTTGGCAGAAGGTATGACACCGGAAGAAGCGGCAAGACGCATGAAAGGCATTACTTGCGGGCCCAGAAAAACAAGCTGTCCCGACCAGCTGGCAGTTGCTTTGGAGGAATTTTTGGAAAACCAAAAATAAAAAAATGGAAAAAGCATGAAATATCGCTATTTTTGGTGTTGACAGCGGAAAAGACTTGTGGTATCCTTTATGAGAAAGGACGCAAGTCTTTTTTTTATATGCAAAAAACAAAACATCATCAATCAATGGAGGTGGACAACTTGAGAACAAGGATTACCTTAGCTTGTACAGAGTGCAAACAGAGAAATTACAGCACAACCAAAGACAAGAAAGTTATGCCTGACAGAATGGAAATCAAAAAATATTGTAAGTTCTGTAAATCCCATACATTACACAAAGAAACAAAGTAATGTAATAGGAAAACTCCCGTAAAGGAAGTGAAACGTATGGAAGAAAAGAACGTAACAAGCCCAAATGAAACGAAAGATGTAAAAAAATCTGTGCCAACACCAAAGCAATCCAAAGCTGATGATGGCAAAGAAAAAAACGGCTTTGCAGATTACAAAGCTGAATTCAAAAAAATCGTTTGGCCAAGTCGTGCAGAAATTGTCAAAAACACGGCAACGGTCATCGTAACGTCCTTGATTGTGGGCGTTATCATTACTTGCATGGATACTGTATTTTCCGCAGGGTATGACGCACTCATCAATCTTTTAGGTTAAAAAACGACGATTAAAAAGGATGGTTGTATGTCTGAAGAAATCAATAATCCAGAAGAAATGCAAATGCCGACCGGTTCCGAAAAACCAAGATGGTATGTTGTACACACATATTCTGGTTACGAAAATAAGGTAAAGGCGAATATCGAAAAAACCGTGGAAAACAGAGGAATGCAACATCTCATTCATGAGGTGAGCGTGCCTTTGCAAGATGTTGTGGAAATGAAAGACGGAAAGCCTAATAAAGTGTCACGAAAAGTCTTTCCCGGATATGTGCTTTTGAAAATGATTATGACTGATGAAACATGGTATATTGTCAGAAACACAAGAGGGGTGACAAGTTTCGTCGGCCCCGGTTCCAAACCTGTACCATTGTCTGACGCAGAAGTGTTTGCGATGGGAATTGGTGGGGAGATTGAAAATCTGGACGTCGCTGTGGGTGACGCAGTGCGTGTTGCCAGTGGACCTTTGGTGAATTCCGTTGGTGAAATTCAGGAAATCAACATGAACAAAAAAACGGTTGTTGTCAGTATTTCCATATTCGGCAGAGAAACACCGACAGAACTTGATTTCGCTCAGATTGAAAAGATTTAACAGTTGACAGAACAAGGCGGCTTGTTGTCGCCGTGGGAGGGAAATTCCCGCTAATTACCACATTTATAGGAGGTGCCAATCATGGCAAAAAAAGTAACAGGTTATATCAAATTGCAAATTCCCGCAGCGAAAGCGACTCCCGCTCCTCCTGTTGGTCCTGCTTTGGGTCAGCATGGTGTGAACATCATGGGATTTTGTAAAGAATTCAACGAAAAAACAGCTTCTCAGGCAGGATTGATTATCCCTGTTGTCATTACAGTATATCAAGACAGAAGCTATACATTCATCACAAAAACACCACCGGCAGCAGTATTGTTGAAAAAAGCAGCAGGTATCGAATCCGGTTCCGGCACACCAAACAAAACAAAAGTTGCAAAATTGTCCAAAGATGACGTGATGAAAATTGCAGAAACAAAAATGCCTGACTTGAATGCAGCCAGCATTGAAACAGCTTACAGCATGATTTGCGGTACAGCAAGAAGTATGGGTATCGTTGTTGAAGAATAATTTTTGAGCAGGCGGCAGATATGCCGATATAGTGGGAGGGAATTCTCCCGATATTACCACATAAGGAGGTCACGAAAGTGAAAAGAGGAAAAAAATATATGGAAGCTGCAAAGCTGGTAGACAGAGCAGCTCTTTATGATACAACAGAAGCTATCGATCTGGTGCAAAAAACATCTACAACAAACTTTGATGCAACAGTAGAAGCTCACATTCGTTTGGGCGTTGACAGCAGACACGCTGATCAACAGGTTCGTGGTGCGGTTGTTCTTCCCCACGGTACAGGTAAAACAATTCGTGTATTGGTATTTGCAAAAGGCGAAAAAGCAGAAGAAGCTTTGGCAGCCGGTGCAGATTTCGTAGGAGCAGAGGATTTGATTCCGAAAATCCAAAACGAAAACTGGTTTGGTTTTGACGTTGCGGTTGCAACACCTGATATGATGGGCGTTGTTGGTCGTTTGGGTCGTGTATTGGGTCCCAAAGGTTTGATGCCTAACCCCAAAGCAGGTACAGTTACAATGGACGTAACAAAAGCAATCAACGATATCAAAGCTGGTAAAATCGAATATCGTTTGGATAAAACAAACATTATCCATGTTCCCGTAGGTAAGGTATCCTTCGGTTCCGAGAAGTTGACAGAAAACTTCCAGACACTGATGAGTGCAATTATAAAAGCAAAACCCAGTGCTGCAAAAGGTCAGTACCTGAAAAGCGTTGTATTGACAAGCACAATGGGCCCCAGCGTGAAAGTAAACGCTGCAAAAATTTCTGAATAATCTCTAAGAGGTTATTGACAAAAACTTGATTATGGTGTAAGATAATCAAGTTGAAACAAGAAAAATGCATATTGCCCGTAGACAGCAGGTGCCTTTGGCGTAATTCCTGCCGAGGATTTGACTGCTATGAAAAGCGTATGTTTCGCCTCTTTGTCTATGTGCAAAGAGGCTTTTTCATGATATTGAGAACTTCGAGGAGGTGTAAACATGGCAAAAATTGAACAGAAACAAGTCGTTGTAAACGAAATCAAAGAAAAACTGGAAAGAGCAACCTCCGTTGTAATGGTTGACGCCAGAGGTTTGACAGTAGAACAAGACACCGTTTTGAGAAAAAAATTGAGAGAAGCTGGTGTTGATTACAAAGTATACAAAAATACAATGGTACACTTCGCAATCCAAGGCACACAGTTTGAAGGTCTTGACCAATATTTGGAAGGACCAAGCACATTTGCGTTCTCTTATGAAGATGCAACAGCAGGTGCCAGCATTTTGAATGCAACAGCAAAAGACGTAAAAGCATTGGAATTCAAAGCAGGTGTTGTGGAAGGCGTTGTTTACGATGCAGCAGGTATGAAAGTAGTTGCTGACATTCCTTCCAGAGAAGTATTGCTCTCCAAATTGTTGGGCAGCTTCAAATCCCCTATGTCTTCTTTCGCTCGTGTTATCGACCAGATTGCGAAAAAAGGCGAAGGTGCAGCTGAATAATTTATTCGCTGTGTATCGGTTGGCAGCATAAGCGGCTGACAATATAAAAAAAGAAAATTATACTATTGAAAAATAATCGGAGGTGCTTTCAAATGGCAAAATTGACTATTGAAGAAATCATTGCAGCAGTAAAAGAACTGACAGTAATCGAATTGAACGATTTGGTTAAAGCAGCAGAAGAAGAATTTGGTGTATCCGCAGCAGCTGGCGTTGCAGTAGTAGCAGGCCCTGCAGCAGGTGGTGCAGCAGAAGAAAAAACAGAATTTGACGTTGAATTGACAGAAGTTGGTGCTGAAAAAATCAAAGTTATCAAAGTTGTTCGTGAAGTAACAGGTTTGGGCTTGAAAGAAGCGAAAGAAATCGTTGACGGCGCACCTAAAATGTTGAAAGAACAAGCTTCCAAAGAAGAAGCAGACGGCATCAAAGCAAAATTGGAAGAAGTAGGCGCAAAAGTTACATTGAAATAATTTTTGACCGTATGATACAGGGGCATTGTGCAAACAATGCTCCTTTTCTTTTTTTTTATAAAATTTATATTTATGCAAAAACTACAACGAATATACAGAATGAAAGAGGTTTCTTGCAAAACAGGGGTGTTCTATTCAAAATTTGCATAGTGCAAAACAATCATTTTATAAAAAGATTGAGTTTTCGGGAATTAAGAAATCATTAAAATTTCAGGTGTAAAGTTTTATAAAAAAACATATGTGAAATTTGAATTGTAATGGAAAATCTATAGAAAAAAGTTTGGAAAATTGATAAATTTTTCTGTATTGTTGTATGTTTCATTTTATGTTATAATCATATAGTATGTATAATAAAGGAAAAGAGGCTGCATATATGCAAAAACAAAATATATTGGCACATACAGACCATACATTATTGAAACAAAGTGCAACTTGGAAACAAATTGAAAAATTATGCGAAGAAGCACAGAAGTATCACATGGCTTCTGTGTGTATTCCTCCTTGTTATGTGAAACAGGCGGCAGATTTTTTACAAGGACGTGTACCTGTGTGTACCGTCATTGGTTTTCCGAATGGATATCAAACAACAGCAACAAAAGTATTTGAAACAAAAGAAGCGATTGCAAATGGTGCTGATGAAATTGATATGGTAATCAATATTGGTTGGGCAAAAGAAGAAAGATGGGACGATATCAAAGCTGAAATCAATGCTGTAAAAGAAGCTTGTGGAACACATATCTTAAAAGTTATCATCGAAACTTGCCTTTTGACAGACGGCGAGAAAGTAATGCTTTGCGAAGTGGTAACAAATTCCAATGCCGAATATATCAAAACCAGTACAGGATTTGGTGGCGATGGTGCAAATGAAAAGGATATTATGCTTTTGGCAAAATATATCAAAAATGAAAAGAAAATCAAGGCAGCAGGTGGTATCAAAGATATGGACACAGCAGATAAGTTCCTGCTGTTGGGGGCAGACAGATTGGGTTCCAGCTCTTTGGTGAAGCTGTATGAAGCATTGGATTGATGTGCAACTGTTTACAAAACAATGGTTTGCATAACATAAATAAAAAGTAGATATCAAAAAGGAGGAAACAAAAATGGGTTTATTGAAAAAATTTACAGCAACAACATTGGCAACAGTGATGGTAATGAGTTTGGCAGCTTGCGGTGGTACAACAGATTCTGCAACAAACAATGAAGGTGGCGATGATGCAACAAAAACATACAAAGTTGCAACAGATACAACATTTGCACCTTTTGATTTCCAAGATGAAACCGGCAAAATGGTTGGGATTGATATTGATTTAATCAATGCGATTGCAGAAGACCAAGGTTTCCAAGTAGAAATCAATTCTTTGGGATTTGATGCGGCAGTACAGGCTTTGGAAGCAGGGCAGGCAGATGGTGTCATTGCCGGCATGAGCATCACACCACAAAGACAGGAAAGATATGATTTCTCCGAACCTTATTTTGATAGCGGCGTTGTAATGGGTGTCAAAGATGATAACGAAGAAATTAAAAAATATGAAGATTTGGCAGGTAAAAAAGTAGCTGTGAAAACCAGCACAGAAGGGCAGGCATTTGCAGAATCCATCAAAGACAAATATGGTTTTACAACAGTGGTATTTGAAGATTCCAGTTCTATGTACTTAGATGTAAAATCCGGCAACTCTGTGGCTTGCTTTGAAGATTATCCTGTTTTGGCTTACAATATTGCAAATAACATTGGTTTGAAAATTGTGACAGAAAAAGAAAAAGGCAGCTCTTATGGTTTTGCAGTGAAAAAAGACCAAAATCAGGAATTGTTGACAATGTTTAACGAAGGTTTGAAAAATTTGAAAGAAAACGGAAAATATGATGAAATCGTGGATAAATACACAAAATAATGTGTGATATCCAAACATGAAGAAATTTGTTTGTTAGTTGGGAGTCGTGTTTTATGGGAGTAAATATGAACTTTTTTGAATATGCGGCGAGTATCTCTCCTCGTTTATTCATCGGGCTGCAAATGACAGTCGCAATGACGGTTTGTGCCTTGGCATTAGGGATTGTGGTAGGTTTGTTGACTTGCTTGTTTTCCTTATCAAAATCAAAAATATTAAATATGATTGCAGGGGTGTATTTGAGTGTCATTCGTGGTACACCTTTGATGGTGCAAGCAACATTTATTTATTTTGGGATTAGTGGTGCATTGCAAATACCAATTTCAAAATTTTGGGCAGCGGTTATCGTTTTGATGTTGAACTCCGGTGCTTACTTATCTGAAATTTTCAGAAGTGGTATCAATGCAGTCAACAAAGGGCAAATGGAAGCTGCCAGAAGTTTGGGTTTGCCGAAAAGTGTGGCAATGCAAAAAATTATATTGCCACAAGCCATTCGTATGGTAATTCCTTCTGTTGCCAACCAGTTTATCATTACATTGAAAGATACCTCTATACTTTCCGTAATCGGTATCACAGAATTGATGTTTCAAAGTAAACAAATTGTGGGCGGCAATATGCGTGCGTTTGAAACATATGCTGTTGTTGCGGTTTGGTACTATGTGCTTGTTATGCTGTTGACACAGCTATTCAAAGTGCTGGAAAGGAAGTTGGGTAAATGATAAAAGTAAAAGTCGAAAATTTGAAAAAAAGTTTTGGTAAATTGGAAGTATTGAAAGATATCAATATGGAAGTGAAGGAAGGCGAAGTGGTTTGCCTGATTGGCCCTTCCGGTTCCGGTAAAAGTACATTTTTACGTTGTTTGAACAAATTGGAAGAACCCACAGGTGGTTCTGTCATTGTAGATGACTACGATTTGATGTCAAAAACAGCGGATATCAATAAAATCCGTGAAAATATCGGTATGGTATTTCAACAGTTTAATCTGTTTCCGCATTTGTCTGTATTGGAAAATATTACACTGGCACCTGTGGACAGAAAACGTATGACAAAAGAACAAGCAATCGAAAAAGCAAAAAAATTGCTGGACCGTGTTGGCCTTTTGGATAAAGCAAGTGTATCTCCTGCAAGTTTGTCCGGTGGACAGCAACAAAGAGTTGCGATTGCAAGGGCATTGGCGATGGAACCGGACATCATGTTGTTTGATGAACCAACTTCTGCACTCGACCCTGAAATGGTTGGGGAAGTATTAGATGTTATGAAAAAATTGGCAGCAGAAGGTATGACCATGGTTGTGGTGACGCATGAAATGGGATTTGCAAGAGAAGTGGCTGACCGTGTGATATTTATGGACGGCGGCTTTATTGTGGAGCAAGGTACACCGGAAGAAGTATTTGGTAATCCGCAGAATAAAAGAACACAAGATTTCTTAAATAAAGTATTGTAATTCCAATCAGAACACAACCCCCAAAAAAGATACCAAAACAATCAAAACCACTGCAAACAAGTATGTTTTTGCAGTGGTTTTTTTCTGAGAATGGCAAAATGACTTGCATATCATAGGGAAAAGTGATATACTAATCACAATGGTAAACAAAGGTTGTAATGGTAAGAGTGGGTGAGAACCCACTCTTTGTTATTGCTAGCCAAAAGAATAAAATTTTGACATGAGGTGATTGGGTATGGCAAAAAGTAATACAGAAAAAAAAGTACTTCCCTTGTTGGAGCCGATTGTGGAAGAAAAAGGGTTAGAGCTGGTAGATGTAGAATTTGTAAAAGAGGGTGCAAACTGGTATCTGCGTATTTATATTGATAAAGACGGTGGTGTTTCGATTGACGATTGTGAAGGTGTGAGTCGTGCGTTGGAAGCAAAATTGGACGAAACAGACCCGATTGAACAGGCATATATTTTGGAAGTAAGTTCCCCAGGGATTGACCGCCCTTTGAAAAAAGATGCGGATTTTGTAAAATTTCAAGGTGAAATCATAGATGTAAAATTATATAAAGCCATAGATGGCAAAAAACAATACCAAGGAAAATTATTGGGATTGGAAGATGGTGTGATTTCTTTGGAGGAAGAAGATGGTATGGTGCGTACCTTTACACAAAAAGAAACCGCAGATGTCAGATTGGCAGTGATTTTTTAACAGAAGATAGTGTGTGGCAGATAAAAGGGAGGAATAGGAAAAATGGACAGAGTAGAATTTATTGAAGCATTACATTTGATTGAAAAAGAAAAGGGGATTGACAAGGAAATTATATTGGAAGCGATTGAAGTTTCTTTGGTGTCTGCTTGTAAAAAGAATTTTGGTTCCAACCAAAATATTAAAGTTGTGATTGACAGAGAAACAGGCGATGTGGCTTGTTATGCACAGCGTGAAGTTGTGGAAGAAGTGATGGACGAACAAAACGAAATCACATTGATGGCAGCAAGAATTTTGAACCCCAATTATCAAATTGGCGATACTGTGGATTTGGAAGTGACACCAAAAGATTTTGGCCGTGTGGCGGCACAGACAGCAAAACAAGTGGTATTGCAGAAAATCAGAGAAGCAGAAAGAGAAATTTTATACAATCAATATATCACACAGGAAAGAGAAGTTGTGACTGCCATTGTACAGAGAAAAGAAAGAAGAAACATCATTGTGCAAATGGGCAAAATGGACGCAATTTTAGCACCAAACGAACAGATTGCAGGAGAAACATACAACTTTATGCAACGTTTGAAAGTGTATGTGTTGGAAGTCAAACAAACACCAAAAGGCCCTCAGATTTATGTTTCCAGAACACACCCTGAATTGGTAAAACGCTTGTTTGAGCAGGAAGTGCCGGAAGTGCATGACGGGATTGTGGAAATCAAAAGCATTGCCAGAGAAGCAGGCAGCAGAACAAAAATTGCAGTGTATTCCAAAAATGAAAACGTGGACGCATTGGGTGCCTGTGTGGGACAAAACGGCTGTCGTGTGAATGTGATTGTGAATGAATTGGGTGGAGAAAAAATTGATGTCATCAATTGGAGCGAAGACCCTAAGAAATTTATTGCAGAAGCATTGAATCCTTCCAAAGTGGTTGCTGTTGTCATCAATGAAGAAGAACAAAGTGCAAAAATCGTAGTGCCTGACCATCAACTTTCTTTGGCAATCGGTAAAGAAGGACAAAATGCAAGATTGTCTGCCAAATTGACCGGTTGGAGAATTGATATCAAAAGCGAAACACAGGCAAGAGAAACTAATTTCTTGGAAGAAGATGAATTGGCAGAAAACGAAGAAACGCAGGTGACAGAAGAAAGCGTAGAAGAAACAACAGAAATTATTGAAGATACAGAACAAACACAAGAAGTATAAGAAATGGGGGACAGCGGTTATGGTGAAACAACGAAAAATACCTTTGCGAAAATGTACTGGCTGTCAGGAAATGAAAGATAAACGGGAATTGGTGCGTATTGTCAGAAATGACGCAGGCGAATTTTCATTAGACCGTACAGGCAAAAAACCGGGACGTGGTGCATATATTTGTCCCAATGCGGAATGTTTGGCAAAGGCACAAAAAACAAAAGGTTTGGAGCGTTCTTTCAAAGCACCTGTACCCAAAGATGTATATGAGGCGTTGCAGGAACAACTGGCAGGTGAAAACAATGCATAAATTTTATTCTTTGTTGGGGCTTTGCAAAAAGGCGGGCAAATTGGCCGGTGGCGAAACCGCAGCAGAAGAAGCAGTCAGAGGAAAAACGGCGTGTTTATTGATTGTGGCAGAAGATGCGTCGAAAAATACAAAAAAGAAATTCTATAATTCTGCAAACTATTATCAAATCCCAATCGTTGCATTTGGCACAAAAGAACAGTTGGGCAGAGCCATAGGCGAAGAAGTCCGTGCAGTGTTTGCTGTGACAGAAGCGGGATTTGCAAAAAAATTGGTGCAAATCGCAGAAGAATGGCAGGAGACGGAAAACAAATCATCTATGATTTAACATAAAGAAACAGAAAGGCGAGGTGGGGCAAATGTCCAAAATGCGTATTTATGAATTGGCAAAACAATTAGGCGTTCCAAATAAAGAATTGATGGGAAAATTGGAAGGCATTGGCATACAGGCAAACAGCCATATGAGCATGATTGATGATGCGGAAGCAGAAAAAATAAAAGCATTATATCAACCTGCAAAAGCAAAAGAACCAAAGAAACAAGAAACAAAAGAACAGCCAAAAAACAATCAACACAAAAACGGCAGTCAAAATCAACAACAAAACCAAAAAAACCGTAACGAAGAAAAAAACGGTCAAAATAACCAGAACAAAAAAGATAAAAAAGGGAAAAATAAAAAAGACCAGAAACCAAAAGAAAATCCCTTGGAACGCAGAAGAAGAGAATTGGAAGAAGAAGCGGCTTTGCTGGCAGAATTGGAAGCGTTGGAAGCAGAAGAAAGAGCAGGAGGCAATGACCCTGTCATCAAAACCATTCCCGAAAGCATTACCGTCAAAGATTTGGCAGAAGTGTTGGGCAAAAAAGGTGCGGATTTGGTGATGGCATTGATGAAAAAAGGCAAAATGCTCAATATCAATGCAACATTAGATTTTGAAACAGCGGCGGCAATCGCAGAAGAATATAATGTCATTTTGGAAATGGAAGAAGAAAAAGACATTATGGAGACCGTATTCGCAGAAGAAGAAGAGGACGAAAGCAAATTGAAAGAACGTCCTCCCGTTGTTGTGGTTATGGGACACGTTGACCATGGGAAAACCTCTTTGCTGGACGCCATTCGTCACAGTAACGTGACAAAAGGCGAAGCGGGCGGTATTACACAGCATATCGGTGCGTATACCGTACAAATTGATGGAAAACCCATCACATTCTTGGATACACCCGGTCACGAAGCCTTTACTGCTATGCGTATGAGAGGGGCACAGATTACAGATATTGCAATCTTGGTGGTTGCGGCAGATGACGGTGTGATGCCGCAGACCGTTGAAGCGATTAACCACGCAAAAGCAGCAGGTGTGGAAATCATTGTTGCCATCAACAAAATGGATAAACCTTCCGCAAACCCTGACAGAGTAAAACAGGAATTGGTGGAATATGAATTGGTTTCCGAAGATTGGGGCGGGCAGACCATCTGTGTACCCGTATCGGCAGCAACCAAAGACGGTATCGACTCTTTGCTGGAAATGATTATATTGGTTGCGGAAATGAAAGAGTTGAAAGCAAACCCCAACAAAAAAGCAAGAGGTGCTATCATCGAAGCACAGCTGGATAAAGGCAGAGGCCCTGTGGCAACGGTTTTGGTACAAAACGGCACATTGCAAGTGGGCGACCCCATTGTGGCAGGTTCTGCATATGGTAAAATCAGAGCGATGACAGATGATAAGGGCAGACGTGTGAAAAAGGCAGGCCCTTCTACACCGGTAGAAATTTTGGGTCTTTCCGAAGTACCTTCTGCCGGTGACAGTTTCTATGTGGCAGCAAATGATAAACAAGCAAGACAGGTTGCAGAAAGCATCATTGCCAAAAACAGAGAAAACCTCATCAAAGAAACACCACAAAAAGTTTCTTTGGACGATTTGTTCTCTCAAATCCAAAGCGGCAATGTGAAAGAACTGAATATCGTTGTAAAAGCAGACGTACAAGGTTCTGTGGAAGCAGTGCGTCAAAGCTTGGAACGTTTGTCCAACGAAGAAGTGCGTGTCAGAATTATCCATGGCGGTGTAGGTGCAATTACAGAAAGCGATGTCATGTTAGCATCTGCATCAAACGCAATTATCATCGGTTTCAATGTGCGTCCGGAACCTGCGGCAAAAGCATTTGCTGATGAAGAAAAAGTAGATGTACGTTTGTATCGTGTCATTTACAATGCGATTGAAGATATTACAGCGGCAATGAAAGGTTTGCTTGACCCCATCTTTGAAGAAAAAGTGTTGGGACACGCAGAAGTACGTCAGTTGTTCAAAGCTTCCGGTGTGGGTACGATTGCGGGCAGCTATGTCAAAGACGGTAAATTTGTCAGAAATTGTCAAGTGCGTATCATTCGTGATGGTATTGTGGTATACGAAGGCGATTTGGAAAGCTTGAAACGTTTCAAAGATGATGTAAAAGAAGTTGCAGCAGGGTATGAATGCGGTCTGGTATTCAAAAAGTTTAATGATGTGAAAGAAGGCGACTGGATTGAAGCCTTTACAATGGTAGAAGTACCAAGATAAGTAGGTGAATATATGAAAAATAATACAAGAATTTCTCGTATTAATGATGAAATTTTCAAGGAAGTATCCCAAATCATTCGTGGAGAATTGAAAGACCCCCGTGTGGGTGCAATGACCAGTGTGGTAAGAGTGGAAACGACACCGGATTTGAAATATTGCAAAATTTATGTTTCTGTATTGGGTGATGAACCACAGAAAGAAAGTGTTATGAAAGGTTTGAAAAATGCAAGCGGCTTTATCCGCCATCAGATTGCACAAAGAGTGAATTTGCGTTTTACACCCGAATTGACATTCAAACTAGACGAGTCCGCAGAATATGCGGTACGCATGAACCAGTTGATGGAACAGATTGCGAAAGACCGTCAGGAAAGAGAAGTGCATACCGATGCAGAATAATACAAAAAAAGAAATATTGGACATTATCGCAAACGCAAATGTGGTGCATATTTCCGGTCACACCAATCCGGACGGGGACGCAATCGGTTCCTGTCTGGCGTTGGGGACAGCATTGGAGAAAGCAGGCAAAGAGGTTTTTGTGTTGTTGGAAACATATGGCGGCAAATATGACAGTATTCCAAACAAGCATTTGGTGAAACCGACAGACAAAAAAGCAGATGTGTTCATTGCTTTGGATTGTGGCGATGCAGAGCGTTTGGGTGAGGCATATCATTGGTTTTTACAGGCAGATGCGACCATCAATATTGACCATCATATCAGCAATACGTATTATGGGCAGTATAACTTTGTCAGAGGAGAGGCATCTTCCACCAGTGAATTGGTATATGAATTTTTGGAGGGCAATTATCCGATTGACAAACAGATGGCAGAGGCGTTATATACCGGTTTGATTTATGACACAGGGGCGTTTCGTCATTCTTCTACGTCTCCTCGTACAATGGAAATTGCAGCGGAGCTGATGAAAAAAGACATTCCGTTTACAAAAATTTATCATTTGTATTTTGACAGCCGTAGTTTCTCAGCATTGAAATTGATGGGGCAGGCTTTGCAAAATGCGACCTTATATTTTGACAAAAAAGTCATTTTTGCAACCATGACAAAAGCGGAAATGCAGGCTTGTGATGGTGATGTAAAAGAATTAGATGCGATTGTGAATTACCTCAAAGGGGTAGAGGGCGTTTGCGTGGCTTGTTTCTTATACGAAAAGGCGGAAAATGTTATCAAAGCAAGTTTTCGTGGAGAAGATGGATATGATGTATCTGCATTGGCACAAACATTCGGCGGCGGCGGACATATCAAAGCAGCAGGTTGTGCCATAGAAGCCGATATGGAACAGGCAAAACAAATGGTTTTCGATGCGTTGCAAAATATGATGTGAGGAGGGGTTGTTTTTGGACGGTATTTTGAATATCCGCAAAGAAAAAGGATTTACTTCTCATGATGTGGTGGCGATTGTCAGAAAAACATTGCAAACCAAAAAGGTAGGGCATACCGGTACATTAGACCCTGATGCAGAAGGGGTATTGCCGATTTGTGTGGGGAAAGCCACCAAGTTATCCGAAATCATTATGCAAGGGAAAAAACAATATCGTGCCGTTGTGCGGTTGGGTATCACCACAACCACAGAAGATGCAAGCGGTGAAGTGTTGGAACAAAAAGAAGTTGTATTTGATGAAACAGAAATTGCAAACGCAGTACAACAATTTGTCGGCGAAATCAAGCAAATTCCACCGATGTATTCAGCCATCAAAGTCAATGGTAAAAAATTATATGAATTGGCAAGAGAAGGCAAAGAAATTGAGCGTAAAGCAAGAACGGTGACCATACATCAAATACAGATTACAAAATTTTTGCCGCCGGAACGATTGGAAATACAGGTGGATTGTTCCAAGGGGACATATATTCGTACATTATGCAGTGATATTGGAAAACGATTGGGCTGTGGTGCCCATATGGAAAGCCTTTTGCGTACAGAAACCGGTGGGTTTACACTCAAACAAGCCATCACATTGGATACGTTGCAAGAAATGGCAGAACAAGGACGGGCGGAACAAGCACTTCTTTCCATGACAGAAGCCTTAAAAGCCTATCCGCAGGCGGTGGTTTGTGCAAAATGGGAAAAAATGTTGTATAATGGTGGAAAAATACATGAACACGCTTATCATTGCCCGCAACATCTGCAAGCACAGGATATGGTGACTGTGTTTGACAGCAACAAAAATTTGGTTGGTTTATATCAAGTGCAAGACGAAAATGAGCTTTTGCTCAAACCGTTTAGAATGTTGATTTGAAGGAGTTTGAAAATGGAACATATTACAGACGGACAGGTAGACCGAAGCAGACCGACTGCAATTACACTCGGCAACTTTGATGGTCTGCATTTGGGACATCGTGCGTTAATCAATTTGACAAAAGAATTTGCGGCGGAAGAAAATCTGGAAAGCGTTGTGTTTTCTTTTGCTCCGCACCCAATGCTGGTGTTCAAAAGAAAAGAAGATTTCGCTTTGATTATGGCACCCGATGAGAAAAAATTTGCATTGGAGCAGATGGGTGTGGATACGTATATCGAATATCCTTTTGATAAGGATTTTGCGGCAATGTCCGCAGAAGATTTTGCATTGAAATTACTGTTTCAAAGAATGCAATGCAAAGTTTTGATTGTGGGCGAAAATTATCATTTTGGCAGCAATCGTTCGGGTGATTACAAAATGCTCAAACGATTTGGAGAGGAATATGGTGTAAAAGTCATTGCAGTGCCTTCGGTATTGTATGAAAACGAACGTATCAGCAGTTCCCGTATTCGCAAATGTTTGACAGAATTGGAGCTGGAATGTGCAAATCGTATGTTGACAGAGCCTTATTTTATACTGGGAAAAGTGAAAGAAGGCAAAAAGTTGGGCAGAACCATTGGATTTCCAACAGTCAATATGCAGGCACACCCTTTGAAGTTGTTCCCACCCAACGGGGTGTATGCAACAAAAACAAAGTACAAAGGGAAATATTATTATGGTGTGACCAATATCGGAAAAAATCCGACAGTCAATGGTACACAAAAAATCGTGGAAACATATTTGTTTGATTTTCATGAGACGGTGTATGGAGAAGAATTGCAAGTGTTCTTTTATGCATTTTTGAGAGGGGAAAAGAGATTTTCCGATATAGAAGAATTGCAGGAACAAATCGCAATCAATGCAGAACAGGCAAAGACTTATTTTGCATCGGAAGCGTACAAACATTGGAAAAAAGCAGATGAATAAAAGCAGATGAAAGGGTTAGGCTATGGAACAAAAGAAACGAACACAGGCACATTTTCTGTTGCTTTTGACGGCAATCATTTGGGGGAGTGCGTTTGTGTTTCAAAAGTTGGCAACAGAAGAATTGTCATCATGGTTTATCACAGCAGGCAGATTTTCTGTTGCGGCAGTACTGCTTTTGGCAATCACATTCAAAAAATGGGGCAGACTGGACAAAGGGTATTTATTGGGCGGTTTGATTACAGGCTCAACTATGGGATTGGGTACAGCAGTGCAAACTGCCGGTTTGACATTGGGAACATCACCGGGGAAAAGTGCATTTTTGACAGCAATATATTGCGTCATTGTGCCGTTCTTTTATTGGTTTGTGTCCAAAGAAAAACCACAGAAAAACCATGTGTTTGCCGCTATACTTTGTTTGATTGGGATTGGATTGATTTCATTGACAGGCAATATGGGTATGACAAAGGGCGATTTGCTGACATTGGTTGGCGGTGTGATTTATGCCTGCGACTTGACGGCGATTGCTTGGTTTGCCAAAGGACGTGACCCCATGCTTTTGACCACCATGCAGATTACATTTTCTGCCTTGATTGGTTGGATTGGTACATTGGCAACCGGCGGATTGCCGCAAACCATTTCTTTGCAAGCGGCAGGCAATGTATTGTATTTGGCATTGTTTTCCACAGCATTATGCTTATTCTTGCAGGCGTATGGATTGAAATATACAGATGCGGCTGTGGGTACGATTTTATTGAGCTTGGAGTCTGTGTTTGGTGTCATATTCTCTGTGTTGTTGTACCATGAACAAGTGACATTGCGTATGACTGCCGGTTTTGTTGTGGTGTTTATTGCTGTGTTATTGTCACAATTCCGATTCGGAGAAAAGAAAAAAGAACAAACACAAACATAAATTTATCCAAAACAGAAAGAAATCAGCACTTCCTGCTTGCAAAGCGTGTGCGAGTGTGATACAATAAAACCGCTGTAAAACCAAGACTCGGTCAAAGGACACTCCGACCTTAACTTAGTCTTTGGGGTTTGCAAAAGAAACTATATATTTTTTAAGGAGGCTATTTCAAATGGCAGTTATTAACAAACAGGAAATTATCGCAAAATATGGCAGAACACCTAACGATACAGGTTCTCCAGAAGTACAGATTGCATTGTTGACAGCAAGAATCACAATGCTGACAGACCACTTGAAAACCCACAAAAAAGACCACCATTCCAGAAGAGGTCTGTTGAAAATGGTAGGGCAGAGAAGAGGTTTGTTGAACTACTTGAAAGATATGGATATTGAAAGATATCGTACAATCATTTCTCAACTGGGTCTGAGAAAGTAAGAAACAGTTGGAAATTCGGAAAAGAGAGGGAATATCCTCTCTTTTCTTCTATGAAATCAGAATAAAAAAGAGGTATGCACTATAGATGTCCAATTTTGTCCATAAATGAGATTATGGTTGAAATTGAATATCTATGGTGCAAAAAAGATTTGAAAAAGGAGATTGATTTATGTTTAGAACCTATTCTATGGATTTGGCAGGCAGAACATTGACCGCAGAAATCGGCAGAGTGGCAGAACAGGCAAACGGTGCAGTGTTACTGCGTTATGGCGAAACAACAGTATTGGTGACTGCAACCGCTTCCGATAAACCCAGAGATGGCATTGATTTTTTCCCATTGAGCATTGACTATGAAGAGAGATTGTATTCTGTTGGGAAAATCCCCGGCGGTTTTATCAAAAGAGAAGGCAGACCTTCCGAAAAAGCAATTTTGACAGCAAGATGTATTGACAGACCTTTGCGTCCTTTATTCCCAAAAGATTACAGAAACGATGTTGCGGTTGTGGCAACCGTTATGTCCGTAGACCAAGATTGTGCGCCCGAAGTGGTGGCAATGATTGGTGCATCTTTGGCACTGAATATTTCCGATATTCCATTTACAGATGCTGTTTCCTCTGTAAATATTGGCTACTGTGATGGGCAGCTGGTGGTAAACCCCACAGCAGAGCAAAGAGAAATTTCCAGATTGACTTTGACCGTTTCTTCCAAAGAAGATAAGGTCATGATGATTGAGGCAGGGGCTGATGAAATTCCCGATGCTTTGATGCTGGAAGCCATTCATTTGGCATTCGATACCAACTTGGAAGTTGTCAAATTTATTCAGGAAGTGACTGCAAAAGAAGGGAAAGAAAAAGCACCTTATACAGAACACGTCATTCCCGAAGATGCTTACAAAATGGTAACAGAATATATTACAGACGCAAGAATGGAAGAAGCTGTTTTTGCGGAATTGAAACAAGACAGAGATGCACAAATCAAAGTGATTACAGAGGAAGTTTTGGAAAAATTGACAGATGCATTGACAGAAATTTCCGAAGAAGATACAGATATTCCTGCTTTGGTTGATGAAATCATTTATAAATTTGAAAAAATGACGGTACGCAGAATGATTTTGAGAGAACATAAACGTCCTGACGGCCGTGGTATGGAAGAAATCAGAACATTGTCCGCAGAAGTAGACGTATTGCCTCGTGTGCATGGTTCTGCGTTATTTTCCAGAGGGCAAACACAGGCTTTGACAGTGACAACATTGGGGGCAATCAGCGAAGGTCAGAAATTGGACGGCTTAGACCCCGCAGAAACAGGCAAACGTTATATCCATCATTATAATTTCCCCGGTTTTTCCGTTGGGGAAGCAAAAACTTCCAGAGGCCCAGGCAGACGTGAAATCGGTCATGGTGCATTGGGTGAAAAAGCATTGTTGCCTGTTATCCCAAGTGAAGAAGAATTCCCTTACTCCATTCGTTTGGTGTCTGATATTTTGAGCTCCAATGGTTCTACTTCTCAGGCTTCCATCTGTGGTTCTACATTGTCATTGATGGCGGCAGGTGTGCCAATCAAACGCCCTGTTGCAGGGATTTCCGTTGGTTTGGTGACGGGCGATACCGATGACGATTTTGTGGAAATGACAGATATTCAAGGCTTGGAAGATTTCTTCGGTGACATGGACTTTAAGGTTGCCGGTACTTCCGAAGGGATTACTGCCATTCAAATGGATATGAAAATCAAAGGCTTGACATTTGCCATGATTGAACAGGCATTTGCACAGACCGGCAGAGCAAGAGAGTATATCTTGAATGAAGTCATGCTCAAAGCGATTCCGCAACCAAGAAAAGAATTGTCCAAATATGCACCAAAAATTGCAACCATGCAGATTGATGTGGAAAAAATTGCAGAAGTGATTGGTACAAGAGGCAAAGTCATCAAAAAGATTATCGAAGAAACACAGTGTGAAATTGATACAGAGGACGATGGCAAAATCTTTATCAAAGGTACTGACCCTGCGGATATGCAAAGAGCGATTGATATGATTACTGCAATCGTAAGCGAACCCGAACCGGGTACTATTTACAAAGGTACTGTAACCAGATTGATGGCGTTTGGTGCGTTTGTGGAAATTGCACCAGGGAAAGAAGGTTTGGTGCATATCTCCAAAATGGCAAGCAAACGTGTTGCAAAAGTGGAAGACGTGGTTGCTGTGGGTGACGAGGTGACTGTCAAACTGATGGAAGTGGACAAACAAGGCAGATTGAATTTCTCTATGAAAGATGCTTTGCCACAGGAAGAACACACAGAAACAGAAGCATAATATCAAATAAAATGTCAATATAGGAGAATTTAGAGAAATTCTCCTATATTGTTTTTGTGAGGCAGATTTTTATGAATGATACAGAAGATAGTTTGTATGAAGTACATAACCACAATTTGAATATTCATTATACTGCACCCAAAGAAATTTGGGATAAGCTCCGAAAGTTGTATCAGGAAATGCCTCATTGGAAAGAAAATCATGGCACAACAGATGCGACTTGGTATGACGCAGGTGATGGAAAATTGATTACGGCATATGTAGAGCCAAGTGGTTTATTTTTTTATGCAGAATTACCACAGGAAGAATGGGATTTGTGGTTTGCATTGTTCAAACAAAAAGCAACAGAACAGTTAGGCTTTCCTGTGGGTGAGCCGGAGGACGGTTTTACATTTCGGATATGGGAATAGGGTTGCAGAAGCAACCCTATTTTTGTTATGATGATACAGAATGAAAAACAAAACGTATATTTTCAAAAAGAAAGAATATGCTAATCAAAAAATAAAAAACAGGAGAACAAATATGCTCAATATTAGAAAATTAGACAATGGCATCAGGGTTGTTTTGGAAGAAATCGGATATGTGCGTAGTATTTCATTTGGAATTTGGGTAAAAAACGGGACAAGAAATGAACGTCCGGAACAAAATGGGATTTCTCATTATATTGAACACATGATGTTTAAGGGAACAGAACATCGCACTGCAAGACAGATTGCGGAGGAAATGGACGCTGTGGGTGGGCAAATCAATGCCTATACCACAAAAGAATATACTTGTTATCACACAAGGGTGTTGGACAAGCATATCAAACAAGCGTTGGACGTGATGTGTGATATGGTATTGCACCCTGCATTTTTACAGGAAGAAGTCGAAAAAGAACGCAACGTCATTATGGAAGAAATTGATATGTATGAAGATGCACCGGAAGAATTGGTGCATGATTGTTTACAAGATGATATTTGGCGGGAAAGCAGTTTGGGTATGCCGATATTGGGGACAAAAGAAACCATTGCACAATTTGATGCAAAAACCATTCGGACATATTATGAAAACAATTACCATACAGAAAATATGGTCATTTCTGTTGCCGGAAATTTTCGGTCGGAGGATATGATGGCATTACTCAACCAATATTTTGGACAATGGCAGGCAAAAGGTGTGTATCAGCCATATCAGACAAAAGCAGAATACCATGTTTCCAGAATAGAAAGAAATAAAGATGTGGAGCAACTGCACACTTGCATTGCATTCCGTGGATTGCAACGGGAACACCCGCTCAAATATGCCTTATCCGTATTTAATACCATATTCGGCGGTGGTATGAGTTCTCATTTGTTTCAAAAAATCAGAGAAGAACAAGGTTTGACCTATGCCATATACAGCTATACGACTGCATTTGCCGATACAGGGTTATTTTGCATTTATGCAAGCATGAATCCCAATCAGGCAGAACGTGTATATCAAAGCATTGGGCGGGAAATCAAATATTTGCAAAAACAAGGCGTTACAGAAAAAGCCTTGCATATGACAAAAGAGCAGATGATTAGCAATTTTATTATTGGCTCGGAAAGTACATTAAACCGTATGACTTCCGCAGGTGCGGCTTTGCTATTGCGTGACAATGTGCAGACGATGGAGGAAGTCATTGAAAAAATTGAGGCAGTGACATTGGAAGATATGGCAAGTGTGATGGATTTGATATTTTCCAATGATGATTTTAGTTATGCTGTGGTGGGCAATGAAAATCGGGCAGATATTACCAAGGTGATACAAGAATGTTTCAGCTGAAAAATGGGATACTATGAATACGAGTGCATTCGTTTATCATAGTATAAGGAGGTCATAAGCATGAAAACATGGAATTATATTGCTTTGACACTTGTCATCATTGGGGCATTGAACTGGGGCTTAATCGGATTTTTTGGATTTGATTTGGTCACAACATTATTCCATGGCCCATTGTTCTGGCTTGCCCGTGTCATCTTTGCACTGGTGGGCGTATCCGGTTTGTGGTGTTTGCGTTTATACAGTGCCGCAAGCAAAGATACAGACTTGTTAACAGCAACACACAGATAACAAGTATTTGAAAAAGATACACACCATGTCAAAAAATGATTTGATATGGTGTGTGTCGATACATAAAGAAGGAGGCGTTTGATATGCAATTTACAAAAATGGAAGGTTGCGGAAATGATTACATATATATCAATGGATTTGTGGAAGATGTGAAGAATCCTGAAAAATTGGCGATTGCGATGAGCGAACGGCATTTTGGTGTGGGAGCAGACGGCTTGGTGTTGATACTGCCATCAGAAAAAGCGGATTTTCGTATGCGAATGTTTAATTTAGACGGTTCGGAAAGCGAAATGTGCGGCAATGCAGTACGCTGTATCGGGAAATATGTATATGAAAGAGGTTTGACCAAAAAACAAACCGTTTCTTTGGAAACATTGGGAGGTATCAAATATTTGCAGCTGCATATCAAACATAAAATTGTGGAACAAGTGACGGTGGATATGGGAGAACCGATATTGACAGCCGCAGATATTCCTGTGTTGAGCGAGCAACACCCCGTTTTGGAAGAAACATTGACCATTTTGGACAAGACATTCGATTTTACCTGTGTTTCCACAGGAAATCCACACGCTGTCACATTTTTGGAGGGGGTAGAGGATTTTCCCGTGGAGAAATACGGTGCTTTGGCAGAAGTGGCACATATTTTTCCAAGAAAGGCAAATATTGAATTTGCAGAAATCAAAAATAACACACAAATCCGTATGCGTGTATGGGAAAGAGGTACAGGAGAAACATTGGCTTGCGGGACAGGTGCTTGTGCAACGTTGGTGGCTGCGGTATTGCATGGATACACAGAACGAAAGGCAGAGATTTTGTTGACAGGTGGTACATTGACCGTAGAATGGAACAAACAAGACAATCACATCTATATGACAGGGCCGGCAGCATTTTCTTTTGATGGTGTTTGGTTGAGAGAAGAGGAGTAAGCATATGGCAAAAACATTGCATGAAATCAAGGGAACAGAAGAACGGCTGATTTTGGTGGGGATTGAGCCGGACGAAAGAGAAAAAAACGGCATGGACACAGAGGCTTGTCTGGACGAGTTGGAAGAATTGGTCAAAACCGCCGGTGCAGAGGCTGTTGGCAGAATGACACAGAAAAGGGAACGTGTGCACCCCGGGCATTATTTGGGGAAAGGCAAAATTGAAGAATTGAAAGTGATGGTGCAGGCAATGGACGCAACCGGTGTGGTATGCGATGATGAGCTTTCTCCTGCACAGTTACGGAATTTGGAGCAAATGCTGGATACCAAAGTGATGGATAGAACGATTGTCATTTTGGATATTTTTGCGGCTCGTGCCATGTCCGGAGAAGGGAAAATACAGGTGGAGTTGGCACAGCTGAAATACCGTTTATCCAGATTGACCGGTTTGGGTGCATCTATGTCCAGATTGGGCGGCGGGATTGGTACAAGAGGTCCGGGGGAAAAGAAATTGGAAACAGACCGCCGTCATATCAAAGAGCGTATTGCAGAATTAAACCATGAGTTGAAAGAAATCAAAGTACATCGGGAATTGCTGCGTCATCAAAGAAACAAAAAAGGAACACCTGTATTGGCTTTGGTTGGGTATACCAATGCAGGAAAATCTACCATATTGAATACATTGACAGAAGCAGGGGTATTGGCAGAGGATAAGCTGTTTGCAACATTGGATACCACAACAAGAAAAGTGGAATTGCCCAATGGTTCTGAAATATTGCTGACCGATACGGTTGGTTTTATTCAAAAATTACCACACCATTTGATACAGGCGTTTCGTGCAACATTGGAAGAATTGAAATATGCGGATATTTTATTGCATATTGTGGACGCTTCCAATCCCAATCGTAAAGAACATATGGCAGTGGTATATGATACACTGCAAGACTTGGGGTGTGCAGACACACCTGTCATTACCATTTACAACAAAATGGATTGTGATGTGGAATTGCCTTTGCCACTGGACAAACAGGCAAGAAATATGGTGCAGATTTCCGCAGAGAAAAAACAAGGCTTGGAAGAAATGTTGATTTGCGTGGAAACATTGCTCAAATCATTCCGTCGGTCTATGAAAGTGATGCTGCCTTACACAGAAGGTGCATTGGCAGGCTGGGTACATGGCAGATGTGAAATATTGGAAGAAGAACATCGGGCAGAGGGTGTATATTTGGAAATTTTTGTAGATGAGGAAGCGGAAAACAGACTGTCAAAATATCGTTTGAAAGAAGTATAACGGTTTCTGTATACGGTTTGTATTGTATTTTCAGATAAAAAAGCATACAATAAAAAAAGCGTGTGATTTTGCTTTGTCTGAAAGCATCAAACTGTAAAAACCATTGTAAATACGAACTTTTTTTCTATTAAGGCAGTTGAAATTACAAAAAACTTTGATGTTTTGGTGGTAAAATGGTGTCCGGATTTCTTATGATGATATAAAATGCTATCAGAAAGTATAAAGAAATATTATAATCTTGGAGGGCGAAAGCACTTGTTGTCTTTCGCCTTCTTGTGTGCTAGTATGGGCAGACACACTTGTCAATGGCGGGTGAAACACATTCTTTTTGAGTGTTAACGAGGGTAGCTGGCTACAAATGCAGGGATAATGATAGAAAAATTGATATATGCGTGCTATAATAAAAATATATCACATATAAATGGGGAGTGATGGAGGTGTTTTATATGATGAAGCGGGCTTTGATTGTATTACTATCAATGGTTTGTGCCATTGTTTTAGTCAGTTGTAAAAGCAAAACAGCGACAGAAGTCGAAATCGACTATGGCACATCTTCCATTTATACGCAAGACGATATGGATGCGGCAATAGAACTGATTCAGGAGGTATTTCACACATGGGATGGATGCGAACTGCACAGCATTTCATACGCAGGTGATGATAAATGCAGTAAATCCAACATTGCATGGATGAATGCGTTGGAAGAAGCCAATGATGCCAAGGAAACCTTTACACAATGCATGATGTTCAAAAGTAATTTCCATTCACCGAAAAATGGTGGTGGAGCATGGAATGCAGATGAAGAATATACCGATTGGCAGTGGTGGTTGGCTCGTTCGGATAGTGGACAATGGAAATTGATGACTTGGGGATATTGATAATGTTACAAATTTCGGCTGACATACGGGTTTGGATATTCCCAACAAGTAAAATTGCCCATATTGTCACAGACAAAAAGGGATAAACACACAGTACCCTTTCCGTTTCAGTGTTTGTAATGCCTTCTTGCAAGGATTATTGAGCCTCTCATGTGTAATATTGAGATTGTCCGAAACTGCTTTTTGTTCATTTTTTTGTCTTATATGTGTGGGGTGCATAACTTTACAAAAACAACTTATGTAGCAATATAAGAAGATACAAATAAGAATGGGGAAATTATTGTAAATCAAAGCTTTTTCCTCACTTTGATAAACACTTATAGGAAGTTATAAGACGAATTGCGTCTATAAAATCAATAAAAATAGCATAAAAAGGACGTGGGCAGATATGGGGAGTTATGCAGATGCACATTGTGATACATTGACAAAATTGGCAGATAAAACACAACATTTCAGACAAAACACAGGGCATTTGGATTTGGAACGCCTTTGCAGGTATGAAACAGTGGTGCAGGTGTTTGCCATTTGGCTACAAAAAGAATATTATCCATATGCCATGCAAAAAACATTGGCGTACTTGGATTATTTTCAAAAAGAATTAAAAGAAAATGCAGATTTGATTGCTTTGGCAACGAACAATGCCACATTGTCAGAAAACAAAAGACAAGGAAAATGCTCTGCGATACTTGCCATAGAGGGCGGAGAGGCATTGGAGGGCAATCTTTCTGCATTGGATACTTATTACGAAAAAGGTGTGCGTATGATGACATTGACTTGGAATTATCCGAATGCTTTGGGAGAGGGTGCAGGCGGTATCGGTGGCTTGACCTCATTTGGAAAAGAAGTAGTCAAAAAAATGCATGATATGGGTATGGTGGTTGATGTTTCCCATTTATCCGAAAAAGGATTTTATGATGTGGTGGCATTTGGATTGCCTTTTATTGCCAGCCATTCCAATGCAAAAGAAATTTGTAACCACAAACGAAATTTGACCAAACATCAACTGAAAATGCTTCATGAAGTGAACGGTTTTGTGGGAGTTAATTTTTATGCGGATTTTTTGACGGAGAACAAAACGGCAACCATAGACGATATATTGCGTCATATTTGGTATATGCTGGATATGGCAGGAGAAAATCATGTGGGATTTGGCAGTGACTTTGATGGTATTACACGCACACCCAAAGATATCACAGGAGTGCAAGATATGGCAACGCTTTTGGAACGTTTGGAAAAAGAGTTTGGAAAAGAATTGACAGAAAAAATAGCAAAGAAAAATTTTTTGGCGATGTTGGAAAGAATTTGGAAGTGAGGCAAATGATGAAAAAACGACTGATTTCAACAGTGGTATGGTTGTTTGTGGCTGCTGCACTGTTTTTAATGAGTGTCAATGGTATCAAACCACACCCATATGAAAAAGAACAACTGCAAAATGTCTTTTTGGAAAAGGTTGCAGATAACGGACTTTCTTTACAGGAGGGGTATGAAGTCATCGAACAGGAACACGCAAACAGCATGACATTTTTGTTCAAAGATGTAAACGGAAAATATGCATGGGGGACTTATGTTTGTTCACCTATGACAGAACGATATAAATTATTCGATTTTTATTTGGGAAATGAAAAAACAGGGCAGTTTACATATGTTGTCAATGATGGTATGATGCGATATGATATGACGGTGGGATTTGGTGATGTGTTGACCATTACCGGCTCTCAAAATATGTACTCTGTTTTGACAATCAAAATGTTGACACTCAGTTTTGCAATTATGGTGATTATGGCAAATCTGTTGTTAAATACAGTAAACAAAAAAGATGGAAACGAAAGATAACGAGGTGCAAAAAATATGGAATTATCCAAAAAAGCAATGCAAATTAAAGCGTCCAGTACATTGGCAATTTCTGCGAAGGCGGCGGAATTGAAAGCGGCAGGCAAAGATATGGTGACATTCGGTGTGGGAGAACCGGACTTTGATACACCGATACATATTCGTGAAGCGGCAAAAAAAGCCATAGATGCAGGGAAAACAAGATATACACCTGCGGCAGGTATCCCTGCATTGCGTCAGGCGGTTTGTGATAAATTGAAAAAAGACAATGGTTTGGACTATATGCCTGCACAAGTGATTATCAGCAATGGTGCAAAACATTCATTGATGAATGCATTTATGGCAATTTTGAATGAGGGCGATGAGGTCATCATTCCTGCACCTTATTGGTTGAGTTATTCTGAAATGGTGAAAATTGCGGGGGGTGTGCCGGTTGTGGTGCATACCCAAAAAGAAAACAACTTTATGTTGACAAAACAGGAATTGGAGCAAGCATATACAGAAAAAACAAAAGCTTTGATTTTGACAAGCCCTTCCAATCCAACCGGTATGATTTCGACTTTGGAAGATTTGCAGATGGTGGCAGATTTCGCAGTGGCACATGATATTTTTGTGATTTCCGATGAAATTTATGAAAAACTGATTTATGATGCAGATAAAAAACATATCAGCATTGCGTCATTGGGCAAAGAAATTTATGACAGAACGATTGTCATAAACGGTGTTTCCAAAAGTTATGCCATGACAGGGTGGAGAATTGGTTTTACTGCTGCTCCTTTGGAAGTGGCAAAACTGATGGCATCTTTACAGTCACATATGGCGTCCAATCCAAACTCTGTTGCACAAGAGGCAACATTGGAGGCTTTGCAGGGCGACCAGACTTGTGTTGTACAAATGTGCAAAGAATTCAAAAAAAGAAGAGATTATATTTACGAAAGAGAAGAACAAATTCCTTTGATTTCTGCATTGAAACCGGAAGGGGCATTCTATTTGTTTGTAGATGTTTCCAAAACATACGGAAAAAGTTATCAGGGCAAACAGATTGCGTCTGCGGCAGATTTTGCAACGATATTACTGGAAGAAAAATTTGTGGCAGTGGTACCTTGTGCAGATTTTGGTATGCCCGATTATATCCGATTGTCTTATGCGACAAGTATGGAATTGATTGAAAAAGGTATGGACAGAATAGAAGCATTGGTCAATGCGTTGGTATAAACAAACAGAAAATGGGGTGGAAACGTGAGCTATGAAGTATTGGAAAGCAAAGTCACATATCAAGGGAAAATATTGAAAGTGACTGTGGATACTTTGCGTATGCCTGATGGCAACCCGGCAGTCAGAGAAACAGTCATTCGTGGAAAAAATGCGGCTGCTGTGCTTGCAGTGGACAATGATGGAAAACTGGTATTTGTAAGACAATATCGTCATGGGTTTCGAGAAATGCTTTTGGAAATACCTGCTGGTGTGCTGGAAGACGGCGAGGACGCTTTGACGGGTATCAAAAGAGAGCTGGAAGAAGAAACCGGAAAAATTGCGGGCAATATGGAATTTTTGTTTGAAATGTACCCAACAGTTGGTTTTTGTTCTGAAAAAATATATGTGTATTTGGCAACGGATTTGACAGAAGGTGTGCAGCATTTTGATGCAGATGAATTCATTGAAGTGGAACGATATACATTGGAAGAAACTGTCAGCATGATATTTGACGGAAAAATCAAAGACAGCAAAACCATTGCAGCCATATTGGCATATCAAAACAGAATATTACAACAAAAAGTATAAACAAAAAGAAAGAACAATCCAAAAAGGGTTGTTCTTTCTTTTTGTGCTGTGAAAACAGACATAAACGGCAAAGACGAGCCATATGTTGTTAAAGATAGGAGGGAGGATATGTATCGGAAAAAGAAAAAACTGGTAAAAAGTGAAAAAATATTGCTGTTGATTTGCTGCTGTTTTTTGCTGGGTGTTGCAGGCGGTGCGTTGGCGGCGAATATTGCAGGACAAAGCGGAACAGAAACATTTGCATTATTTCTGAAAAAATATTTGACAACACAGGAAGCTGTTTCTTTTGGATATGTGTTTTGGAAATATTTGAAATATGATTTGTTGATTTGGGTGGGTGGTTGGCTCAGTATGGGTATTTTTTTATCCGGTAGTATTTGTTTGTTTTGGGGTGTTTCATTGGGCTTTACCACAGCAATGATGATGGCAAGTTATGGGAAAAAAGGGGTTTTGTTGGCAATGATGGGCGTTATACCGCAAAATTTGATTTTAATTCCTGTATATGTGATGATGACCGGTGCGGCAATGTATTATTTATTTGTATGGGACGAAGAAGTGTTTCGCAAACGAACCGCAAAGCGGGAAAAACGCAAAAGAAAAACAGAATATTGTATCTTATTGGCCGGCTCTGTGGTGTTGGTGTGTTTGGCAAGCTGTGTGGAAATATATGTGACACCATTTTTAATCCAATATATGATATTTTGAAACAACATATAAGTTATAGAAAAATGATCGACATTTTTGTAAAAAGAATTTATAATTTATGATATATAAAATGTTTGATGGTTTTTGGGGGAAAAATACATGGAAGAATATTTGACAGCATTTCAAACATATTTGGTACAGGTAAAACAGGCATCAGAAAATACAATACTGTCCTATATGCGAGATTTGAAAGGGTTTTGCAATTTCTTGGAGCAAATGGGGATACAGGATTTGACGAAGGTCAATCGCACCAATGTGATGGCGTATGTATATGATATGCAGGAAAAACAAAGGGCATCTGCAAGCATTTTTCGTAGCTTGGCTGCCATTCGTGCATTTTATTATGATTTGATACAAAAGGGAATGGTGAAAGAAAATCCTGCGGTGGATATTGATTTGTTACGGGAAGAACGAAAAATGCCAACCGTTTTGACAATGGAGGAAGTGGAGCGGTTATTGGAACAACCAACCCAAAAAGATGCAAAGGGCTTGCGGGATAAAGCGATGTTGGAAGTACTTTATGCAACAGGTATGCGTGTGACAGAATTGATTTCGTTACAGGTAGATGCAATTAACTTGGATTTGGAATATATTGTATGCAACCACAATGGAAAAAGTCGTATCATTCCCATTGGAACAAAGGCAAAACAAGCGTTGACAGAGTACTTACATAAGGGACGCAGAAATTTGTTGCGTTATCCGCAGGAACAGGCATTGTTTTTGAATTACAGCGGGCGACAGATGACAAGACAAGGGTTCTGGAAGATTATCAAACAATATGCAAAAGAGGCAGAGATTGCACAGGAAATCACACCCAATATGTTGCGACATTCTTTTGCTGCACATTTATTGGAAAATGGGGCGGATTTACGGTCTGTGCAGGAGATGATGGGACATTCCGATATTACCACAACACAGATTTATACAAAGTTACATACACCGAAAATCAAAAAGGTATATACACAGGCACACCCAAGGGCTTAGAAAGGAGTACCGTTCATGGAAAGAGTGAAAACAGAATTGGGCATGGTTTTGGAGATTATCCCAAAGACAACAGATATTGTGCATTGGGAAGAAAAAACAAGCAAAGTGCAATATATCGAAACCGCAGACGGTACATATACAGGGGCGGAAATCACAAAACAAAAAATAGATGAGATTTTACAGGAAATTGCAACAGGGACAGAATTGTATTTGTATACAGATGAGTTTGGTGAAAAGGATTGTTTTGAAGTGGTTTCTGACGGAGAGTGGTTGGTATTGGGATATTACAAAGACTTTGGACAGGAAAATTATTATTGCTGGAATGCGGCGTGTGCAGATGAGAAAGCGTGGTCACATTTATACAGTATGGGGCAATCACCAGTTGAAAAATATTTGACTATCCATGACATAGAACTGGGGCAAAAAGCAGTTGCGTATTTTATCTGGACAGGGGCGTTATATCCTGCGATGGATTGGGCAAAACAGGTGGAATAACAAAAAATACCGAGAAATGCCGAACATAAAAAAAGAGAATACTTTGTGAAGTATTCTCTTTTTTGATATAGGTATGTATCAGATTTCGATTTTTGCACCCAACAGTTTTACAAATTCTTTGACGATGGCAGCGTCACCCGGCCATGCAGGAGAAGTCACCAAGTTTCCGTCTACAATGGCTTTATCCGCATCAATGGCAACATATTCACCGCCTGCTAATGTGATGTCGGGGCCGACTGCGGGATATGCAGTTGCTTTTTTGCCTTTGAGTACATTGGCAGATGTCAAAAGTTGTGGCCCATGACAAATAGCGGCAACGGGTTTATTGTCTTTGAAAAATTCTTGCACAATTTCAATGACACGAGGATATAATCTCAAATATTCGGGAGAGCGTCCGCCGGTGATGAATAAACCAACATAGTCGGCTGTGTTGACTGCATCAAAATCAGCAGTCAATGCAAAGTTATGTCCTCTTTTTTCGGTGTATGTTTGTTCCCCTTCAAAATCATGTATGGCTGTGCGAATGATGTCGCCCGCTTTCTTTTCGGGGCATACGACATCTACCTGATAGCCCAACATTTGCAAAGATTGGAACGGTACCATGGTTTCATAATCTTCTGTGAAGTCACCGGCTAACATCAAAACTTTTTTTGTCATAAGAAATACCTCCTTTGTGTGCTAAATTGCTTTTATAAAAAGAGTATAGTCTTGTTTATTCTGAAACACAATAAAAATATCAAAAAAAGAAAAAGAATATTGTATACAACATAAAGACAAAAAATCCCCTTTTCCAAAATGGAAAAGGGGAAAATATTATCCTAAAACAACGTTATGGAATGTTTTTTTGCCTTTTTGTACCAACAAAGTACCATCTGTAAACATATCGGTTGTGATTTTGAAATCAATTTCTTTGACAGGGGTTTCTGCAATTTTGACACCGCCCTGTTGTACGGCACGTCTTGCCTCGGAGCGGGAGGGTACAACGCCGATGGTGGTGAGCAATGTCAGGATATCCATACCGTCTGCAAAATCAGCAGCAGGGATTTTTGTTTCGGGAGCAGAACCTGCCACAGCACCTTTGCCAAACAATGCTCTTGCCGCTTCTTGTGCTTTTTGGGCTTCTGCTTCGCCATGCACGATTTTTGTCAGTTCAAATGCAAGAATTTCTTTTGCTTTGTTGATTTCACTGCCTTCCAAAGCACCCAAACGACGGACTTCTTCCATAGGTAAAAATGTCAGAAGTGCCAAGCAATTTTCGACATCTTTGTCACCGACATTTCTCCAATATTGGTAAAACTCGTAAGGAGATGTTTTTTCGGGGTCAAGCCATACGGCACCACCAACGGTTTTACCCATTTTGACACCTTCGCTGTTTGTCAAAAGTTTGAATGTCATACCATAAGCAGGTTTTGCTGTTTTTCTGCGAATCAGCTCTACACCTGCGATGATGTTTGACCATTGGTCATTGCCGCCCAATTCCAACACACAGTTATAACGATTGTACAATTCATAAAAATCATAACCCTGCATAATCATATAGTTAAATTCCAAGAATGACAAACCTGCTTCTTTTTCCATACGGGTTTTGAAACAATCCGCAGCCAACATACGATTGACAGAGAAATGCACACCGATATCTCTTAAAAATTCAATATAGTTTAGGTTTCTGAGCCAATCCCCATTGTTTACGATGATGGCTTTATCATTGTCAAAATTGATGAAACGGGAAAGTTGCTTTTTGATGCAGGCAACATTATGGTCAATGGTTTCTACGGTCATCATTTTACGCATATCGGTTTTGCCAGATGGGTCACCAATCATGGCAGTACCACCGCCGACCAGACAAATGGGACGGTTTCCGCAACGCTGCATATGTGCCATCGCCATAACAGTCAAAAAGTGGCCAACGTGCAAACTGTCTGCCGTAGGGTCAATGCCAATATAGAATGTGACACCGCCTTTGTCAAACAGTGCTTTGATTTCTTCTTCGTGTGTCAGTTGTTCGATAAATCCACGTTCTTTCAAAATTTCATAAGCATTCATTTTATCCATTCCTTTCATGATATATTGTATGGGTATAGATACAGAAATATTGGCTTTTTGTATTTGGATACAAAAAAAGGGCTCTGTCGTCAAAGGACGAGAGAACCCGTGGTACCACCTTTATTTATGTTTTGTCAATGAAAATGATACAAAAAGACAAACATCTTTCGGTCGTTGTAACGGCTGACAAACCGTTGTGCCATTTCCTGCACAAAGCTCATGAGGCGTAATTTACAAATATCGTGCTGCAATGCTTTCACCAACCGCACTGCTCTCTGAGATTGTAACCGATTTTGCCCATATACTCAATCAACGCTTTTTTCTATATGAGACGATGGTATCACATCTTTTTTGGAAAGTCAAGGGTTGTACCCAATTCGGCAATTTTGACAATCATTTGCACGGCTTTTTCCATGGAAGAAACGGGAATGTATTCATATGGCCCATGGAAATTGTGTCCGCCTGCAAACAGATTGGGGCAAGGCAAGCCCATGAAAGAAAGTCTTGCACCATCGGTGCCACCACGAATGGGTTGCACAACGGGCGTGATGTCACAGGCGAACATGGCTTGTTTTGCCAATTCTACGATTTGCATACAATCACGCAGTTGGGAGGACATATTATAGTATTGGTCTTTGAGTTCGAGTGTCAAAGCATTTGCGTATTGTATGTTTTTGCGTGCAACAATGAGCTGCAACAAGTTTTTACGATGCTCGAAAGTTTCTGTGTTGAAATCACGAATGATATAACGCAATGTTGCTTCGGAAACATTGCCTTCAAAAGAGCAAAGATGAAAAAACCCCTCATAACCCTCTGTTTTGGAAGGGATTTCTTTTTCGGGCAACATGGAGGCAATTTCCGCACCAATCAATGCGGCGTTGACCATGGTGTTTTTGGCTGTACCTGGGTGAACGCTTTTTCCTTTGATATGAATGACGGCTTGTGCGGCATTGAAATTTTCATATTCCAGTTCCCCGATTTTTCCGCCGTCTAAGGTATAGGCAAAATCCGCACCGAATTTTTCTACATCAAAATGGTCTGCACCTTTGCCGATTTCTTCATCAGGGGTGAAAGCAATACAGATTTTTCCATGTGGTATTTCCGGATGGGAAATCAGATATTGCGCAGCGGTTAATATTTCTGCAATACCGGCTTTGTCATCAGCACCCAAAAGCGTGTTACCATCGGTTGTGATGATGGTATCTCCAATATATTGCTTTAAGGAGGGAAATTCCTCCGGATTGAGTGTCAAACCATTGAGAGGAATGATACCACCATCATAATTATGGACAATATGGGGCATGATGTTTTCTCCTTTGGCATCGGGACTGGTGTCCATATGTGCAATAAAGCCAATGGCAGGGGCATTGGTGGTGGTTGCGGGAATGCTTGCAGTGACATAACCAAAGTGATCCACAGAGGCATCTGCAAGTCCGATGGTTTGACATTCTCTTACAAGAAAATCTGCAAACATCAGTTGCTGCTTTGTGCTGGGGAAGGAGAGAGAATTCTCATCAGATGTGGTGGGATGCTTGATATATGTTAAAAAACGTTCCGTTACTGATTTCATAGAAGAAACTCCTTTCATATATATGATGATTGTATTGGGTGCTTTTTATTATTGTACCACTTTTGAAAAAGAAAAACCATAAAGAAAGTGCATGATACGTGGACAAAAAGCAGAAAAAGAAATATTTCTGGGAGAAAAAACAAAAAAAACGAAAAAAAATGAAAAAAAGTGTTGACAAAAGATGAAATATACGATATAGTATTACCACTGTTTCCGATAAGAAACACAACGAAACAGAAAAAACAAAAAAATGAAAAAAAGTGTTGACAAAGCAAAAGTTTTGGAGTATACTAGCTGAGGTCTCACTGCTTTGAGAGCAGCAAGATAAATCGAGGAGAGGTGTCCGAGTGGTTTAAGGAGCTGGTCTTGAAAACCAGTGACTCCGAAAGGGGCCGTGGGTTCGAATCCCACCCTCTCCGTACATTGTATACTGGTTTTTTTTTGAGAGCATTTGGAGAAGTACCCAAGTGGTTGAAGGGGTTCGCCTGGAAAGCGGA
>JAHHTU010000024.1 GCA_020024455.1 Anaerotignum sp.
AAATGCCTGCATAGGTGCAAATGCCAATGATGCTGCCAAAGCCATGGATAATGTTTTCTTTGTTGCTTTTTTACTCACGCAAATTCCCTCCTAATCAAATATCTGATAACTTTTTCTTACAGATAAATTACAGAATTTTTATTCTGTTATGTATGAAACTCAAAACAGAGTTTCCTCATATCTGCTATTTCAATAGTACCATGTTTGACAAAAAAATACAAGGAAAATTTTGTAACAATTACATTACAAAATGCTCAAACAATGTATGATATTTCTGCTATTTTTCTACATAGACATACATTCTTCTTTGTAAAATTTTATTCATACATTTATAATATATACACACAGAAACCATGGAACTAATCAAGTCCACAAACGGTTCTGCAAAAAACACATTTTCAATGCCCCATAGCAACGGAAACACAATCATACAGCCAAAATACAGCATTTTTCTGAATATGGATAATGTGATGGCATATTTGACTGCGGACAATCCCGTAAAACCGTCCACGATGGTGTATTGCACTGCCAATGGCACAATCATCAACGTCATAATTTTAATCGCCTTTACCGATAAATCCATATAAAACACGTCATTTGTAAACAATCGTACAAAATACGGGGATAGAGTATGTGCTGCCAACATCATCACAACTGTAAAAACAATACAAACCATGAGCGTTTTCTTTTGTCCGTCTTTCACACGCTCTGTCTGGCAAGCCCCATAATTGAAGCCCAATATTGGCTGCGTTGCCCCCGTCATGCCACCCATAGGTAATGTCACCATCAAAAAGAAACTTTGTGCAATCGTATGACACGTCACCAACTGGTCACCATATCCGATTCCGCCATAATGCTGCAACACCATATTCATGGCAATAATCAAACCGCTATCCAGTGCCACAATGATAAACGGAGATAATCCTGTCACCAATATTTTTCCCATCAATTTGATGTCATACTGTCCGAATGTGATGCGTACAGGTGGGTGATTGCCAAACAAGAACAATAATACAAACCCACAAGACACCATCTGTGCAATCACCGTTGCAATGGCTGCACCACTGACCCCCATATCAAAGCCAAATATAAACACAGGGTCTAGTACCATATTACACACAGCCCCGATGATGACAGAAAACATGGCAATTTTGGAATACCCCTGACAAATGATAAAGGTATTCATTCCCATAGACACAATGGCAAAAATACTGCCCATTGCATAAATGGTCATGTAGGTATCGGCATACGGAAATGTCATATCGCTTGCACCAAAGAGCATCAACAACGGCTGTCGAAACAAAATCACAAGCGTACTAATCAAAATCCCCATCATCACCATCATAAAAAAGCAATTTGCCATAATCCGATGTGCTTCTTTTATGTTGTTTTCTCCCATTTTAATGCTCATCAGAGGAGAACCGCCAATCCCCACCCACATCGAAAAAGATGTAATCAATGTCACAATCGGGCCGCAAATCCCCACACCGGCCAAAGCTGTTGCCCCAATTTGCGGAATATTCCCGATAAAAATACGGTCTACGATACTATATAATACGTTGATAAACTGTGCCAACATCGCAGGAATTGTCAATCGCAATACCAATCCCCACATTTCATCTGCACCCAAATCATTTTCTTTTTTCATACCTATTGGCAACCCCCTTTTTCACTTCCCAAAAATTCCATTTGTATAACTTTTTTGATTTTATCATGTGCATATAGACAATTCAACCGCTTTTGTTGGATATCCGACAAAATTTATCCACACATGATTTTTCGGATATTTTTCTACATTTTGATTGGCAATTTTTGCAGTTCGCAACTTTTTTTCCATGAACCATGCAAACTTTTCCTGTATCATCAAAGCTGTAAACCAGTGATGTATTGTATATGGATAGATACAAAGGTGCAAGAGGCTTTGCCGTATTGTATGCCTACGCTGTTTTACTACCAAAAAGCGTGTCTTTCGACACTCCAAGTTTGGATTTGCAAAGGGCAAATAACCAGTGGACTTTCGCAGGTTCGAATCCTGCAACGAACGTAACATTCGTTATGGTACAGTTTTATTTTTCAGACAGGCGTGGTGTTGTGAACCTTGCAACAATACAGATGATGCCCTGCCGAGCGTAGGATACCGCCGTTTCTTTTGGAAAGCCAGAGCCATGACTTCCGCTTTTCAAACAGTACTGCTCAATATGCTTGCCACCTCATCTGTATACACAAATGTCGTTTCAAACAGGAGGTTTTTATGATGAAATTCGTGATTTTAGAACAACAAAGAGGACTTGTATTTCAAAACGGTAAATTACAAAAAGTTTTGGAAAGTGGAAAACACAGGGTATTCGGTACACAAAAACAAGTTGAAATTTTAGATATGGAACAACCGCTCACTTCTGAATATTGCAGTATTGAAACATTGTTAAAAGAACCAAACATCGCAGCACAAACTGCAATGGTGGACATCAAAGACCAACAAGTGGCATTGCATTATGTAGACGGCAATTTCCAAGAATTGTTGCATACAGGAAAACACGTGTTCTGGAATGTTTGGAAACACCATACATTCGAGGTCATGGATTTGTCTGCACCTTTGTCTTGTGATACCATGCCAAACTACATATTCGACCAAATGCCATCTCATATGAAACTTGTCATATTGGAAGAACAAAAAGGATTGGTATGCAAAAACGGAACATTGTCCAACATATTGGAACATGGAAAATATATCATGGACGACAACCGCAAAGATGTTGAAATCTTAGATATGGAACACCCACTTGCCTCTCAATATTGTAATATCGAAACATTGTTGCAACAGCCACAAATTGCGGAGCAAACCATTTCCATAGATGTCAAAGATGAAGAAATTGCATTGCATTATGTAGATAACAATTTTTTGGAAGTTCTGCAAACAGGAAAATATGTATTCTGGGATGTTTGGAAAAAGCACACATTCCAAATCGTGGATATTACAGAACCCGCTGTTTCCGATGATATTCCCAAATACATTTTTTCCAAAATCCCTTCCGCATATTTTATCAAAGTGGAAGTCGCAGAGTATCAAAAAGCAAGACTGTACTACGACCAAACATTGGTACGTCTGTTGGATAAAGGCATTTACTATTTCTGGAAAAGTGCAAAAAAAGTGCAGGCAGGGATTGTGGATATGCGTTTGTTGCAAATGGACATCAACGGACAGGAAGTCTTGACACAAGATAAAGTCACCATTCGTGTGAATTTTGTATGTCATTATAAAATCAAAGATTATGTCAAAGTGTTGACCGAAATCGACGATTATCAAGAACAAATGCACGTTGCCATTCAGTTGGCTTTGCGTGAATACATCGCAAGATACCGCATGGACGAATTGCTGGAAAACAAAGAGGCGGTTTCTGCATTTGTATTCCAAAAACTGAAAGAAAAAGAAGAAATGTTCTATGTGGAAATCATAGATGCCGGTATCAAAGATTTGATATTGCCCGGTGATGTGCGTGACATCATGAACACTGTGCTTTTGGCAGAAAAACGGGCACAGGCAAATGTCATCACACGCAGAGAAGAAGTCGCTTCCACCCGTTCCCTGTTGAACACCGCAAAACTAATGGAAGAAAACAAAATATTGTACCAGCTGAAAAAACTGGAATATTTGGAACGTATCTGCGAAAATGTCGGCAATATACAAGTGCATGGCGGACAAGATTTGTTGGCACAGTTGACAAGCACGTTGCAAGGCAGTGAATAAAAGGAGGTGGTATCATGTTACTTATCAAAGGGAAATACACAGAGGCAAAAATATTCACAGATACATTGGAAGACAGTGCCAGAGAGCAAATACAACGATTGTGTGACCAATCCTTTGCCAAAGACTGCCGTATTCGCATCATGCCCGATGTCCATGCAGGTGCAGGCTGTGTCATTGGGTTTACGGCAGATTTGGGCGAAAAAGTCATTCCCAATATTGTTGGGGTGGACATCGGTTGTGGTATGTTGACGGTGGATATCGGCAAAGAACCCATTGACTTTGCAGAATTAGACGATATCATTCGTTGTTTTGTTCCTTCCGGAAAACACGTCCATAAAGAACGAAAAACCCGTCTGCCCAGTTTACAATCTTTGCATTGCTATCGCTCTTTGAAAAAAAGCAAACATATTGAAAAAAGCATTGGCACATTGGGGGGCGGTAACCACTTTATCGAAGTTGATGTCGATGAGAGTGGCAATCAATATTTGATTATCCATACCGGCAGTCGCAATCTGGGAAAACAAGTGGCAGAAATTTATCAAAACTTAGCACATGACTTATTGCGTGGCAAAGACACTTTATTAGAAGAAAAACAAAACATCATCACACAATACAAAACCGAGGGCAGAAAACAAGAAATACAATCTGCCATTCGTGCATTGGAGAAAGCATTCCAAGCCAAAGAAATTGATATTCCAAAAGAACTCTGCTATTTGACAGGGACATATCGGGAGATGTATTTGGAAGATATGACATACTGCCAAGCATTTGCAACCAAAAACAGGGCAGAAATAGCCAATATCATATTAGAAAATTTATTTGCAAAAACATTGGACGACTTCCCGCATTTTGAAACCATACACAACTACATTGACCATACACATAACATTGTCCGAAAAGGTGCGGTTTCTGCCAAAAAAGATGAAATACTGCTCATTCCCATCAATATGCGAGATGGCAGTTTGATTTGCAAAGGCAAGGGGAATCCCGATTGGAATTGTTCCGCCCCGCATGGTGCAGGCAGATTGTACAGCCGAAACACTGCAAAAAAAGAATTGTCCGTCACAGAATTTCAACAACAAATGGCAGGTATTTACACCACCACCGCAAACCAATCCACATTGGACGAAAGCCCTATGGCATACAAGCCCATGGCAGAAATCATGCAACATATGGCACCCACTGTGGAAATCATCAAACAAATTCGTCCGATATATAATTTCAAAGCAAGTGAATAAAAAAGGAGGAGGCCTATGCATACCATCATCACACAAAAACTAAAAGAAATCGAACAAAAAGAAAATGTTACCATATTGTATGCCGTAGAATCCGGCAGTCGTGCATGGGGCTTTGCCTCCACAGACAGCGACTATGATGTGCGGTTTATTTATATCCGCCAACCCGAACATTATTTGAAACTGGAAAAAACAAGAGATGTGATTGAATGGCAATTAGATGAAACACTGGACATCAACGGCTGGGATTTGCAAAAAGCATTGCGTTTATTGCATCAATCCAACGCAACATTATTTGAATGGTTAAATTCGCCGATTGTATACCGTACTTGTGCGATTTGGGAAAAAATCCGCTTGCCAATGATGACGTATTTTTTGTCAAAAACAGGGCAATATCAATATTTGCACACAGCACAAAGACAATATGAACGATATTTGACAGGGGAAACGGTAAAATTAAAAAAATACTTTTATGTATTGCGTCCGCTTTTGGCAGTCAAATGGATTCAAAAACATCAAACACCCCCTCCCATGCGATTTGAAACATTGATGGCAGATGTATTGGAGCCGGCATTGCAACCCATTGTCATGGACTTATTGCATCGCAAACGCACTGCCAAAGAAACAGGAGAAATCGCCCCTATTTTCCCACTGCAAACCTATTTACAACAAAATCTGCAATATTGGAAAGAAAAAATCGCACAAAACAAACCGCAACAAAAACAAAACTATCTCACATTAAACCATCTGTTTTTGCAAGCATTGCGAGACACCTATCAAAATTAAAAACAGCCGACAATTCTCAGCAGATACCTTCTTTTGGGAATTGTGGCTGTTTTTCCTTATTTCATATCATTTTTTTGATACCCAACCAAAAATCCAATACTACCCACAATAAAATCCTGTAATTGCGATATGACAGGAATTGCATAATTTTCTGTCACATAAAACATACGAAACACAAACACCACAACCAATGCCACAAATCCCACCACAGCCACAATCAACGCTTGTTGTTTATTTCTTGGGACAGAAGGATTGTGTGTGCTTTGTTCTGTTTGTTTTGGCGGTATGGGTTGTGTTTGGTCTGCCACAAAACCAATTTGCTTTGCCGTGGTACTGTTTGTATTTTCTGCTGTTACGCTTCTGTCTGCAATCGCAGAAACATTTTGCATATCATCATTTTTTGCCCCATGTCCAAATCCCGCACTCATAAAATAACCAAATATCGTTGCTATACAACTACGCATCATGACATCTATGGTTTCATCGTGTACAGGCAGTTTCTCATAACAAAACAAATGCACACAAGATTGTACCAACAACAATACCAAAAACAGCAATAAAAATTTGTCTGTCAAAGCAATACTATGCATCAAATTGGCTATTTTCCAAAATATTGTTTCCTTTTTCTTCATCATACTCACGCTTTTCCTTTTTTACTATACTATGAACATCTGAAAAATATTGCACACAATTCGGACAAACTCATATTCTGATATTGTATCCAATAAAATGATGAAAAGCGAGGTTATATATTATGGAAAAAGAAAAAGATATGTTATTAGAAAATGGAACTTGTCCTGCTGTCGGTTATCAATCTGCCTCTATTTGTGTACCGGTTACGGTCACCCCTTTTGCAGAAGCAGGTGTCACAACCACAAAATGCTGTGGTGACCCGGTTGTCACTCCCGGCATTGTTCCTTGTCCCGGTGTCAAAAACGGTGCTTGTGCATTTACCATCTCTCAAACCATCTGTGTTTCTGTCCCCATCGAATTTGGGGCAACCGCCGTTGTCGGGGATACCTATGTGGATTGCAACGGCGCAACTTCAGAGGATATTTGCTCCGGCTGTGATTTTGTACCACAAACCTCACCCACAACACCCGTTGTGCCTTCCCTCGTATCCAAATTGTAAACAAATAACAAAGTGGCATACAAATTTGTATGCCACTTCTTTTTTATGTGTTGATGTGGTGCAAAGGTTCAAAATCGGTGTTTACATTTTTTCCCAATCCTGTTTTCCAAACTTCCATAAAATGCCCATGTGCCTGATATGTTTTTTTATGTGTACTGTGACAATGAGATTGTACATGAGCAATACATTCCGATTGTTCTGCATAACGCATAATTTCATCACCTCTTTTTCTTACTGTACCCATATTTTGATACACCATACAAAAAAAGAACGCAGATTATGGCACTATTTGCGAGGTATATTTTTCTGTCACAGGGGCAAATTGGATACATAACATTTGTAACAAAATGTGTTGGATTGGTGGGTGTCATAACATGAGTTATTATAAAAAAGTAGAAATCAGTGGTGTCAACACAGCAAATTTGCCTGTTTTAAGTGCCATGCAAGCAAAAGAACTGTTTCATCAATATCATAATGGGGACAAAAATGCCAGAGAATTGTTGATTGAAGGCAATCTGCGTTTGGTGTTAAGCGTCATCAAACGATTTGAAAATCGCAACGAAGATATGGACGATTTATTTCAAGTTGGTGTGGTTGGGTTATTAAAAGCCATCGAAAATTTCAACCCCGATTTAGATGTCATGCCTTCCAGCTATTTGTGTCCCATGATTAGCGGAGAAATCAGGCGGTATCTGCGGGATAACAATACCATTCGTGTTTCCCGCTCTCTGCGGGATTTGGCATACCATGCCTTACAAGCCAGAGAACGCCTGACAGCCGAAAACGCAAAAGAGCCAACATTGGAAGAAATCGCAAAAGAATTGGGGCAAAGCAAAGAAAGCGTTGTTTTGGCATTAGATGCCATACAAGACCCTGTTTCCTTATTTGAGCCGGTATATCATGACAATGCAGATACCTTATTTGTCATGGACCAAGTCAAAGATGAAAAACATGGTGACCGTCTTTGGGTAGAAAATCTATCTTTGCAAGAAGCCATGCAACATTTATCCGACCGTGAGAAAAAAATTGTTTCCTTACGCTTTTTCGAAGGTAAAACACAAACCGAAGTCAGCTCAGAAATCGGTATCAGTCAAGCACAGGTTTCCAGATTGGAAAAATCTGCATTAAAAAGAATGAGAAAATATGTTTAAGTCATAGACAAATTTCTTCCCTTAGAGTAAAATATGAACATACTTGACTTGTTACATTTTTTAATACTTTTAGGAGGATTTGTATATGAAATTACGTGCAGAAGAAACCGCAGCTTTATTCATTGATTTTCAAGAACGTTTAGTACCTGCAATCTATCTCAATGAGGCGATTGTGGAAAAAACGGTTATATTGGCAAAAGGCTTGCAAGAATTCAACGTACCGATGGCATTTTCTCAGCAATATACAAAAGGGTTGGGCGAAACCGTACCTTCTGTGAAAGAAGCGGTTGCTGATTTCAGCTATTTGGAAAAAACATCTTTCTCTTGCTGTGATTGCGATGAAATTGCAGCTTGGGTAAAACAAACAGGCAAAAAAAATATATTGGTTTGCGGTGTGGAAGCACATATCTGTGTGATGCAAACCGTTTTGGATTTATTAGATGCCGGTTTGAACGTCTTTGTGGTTGCGGACTGTATCGGTTCCAGAAAAGCATATGACAAAGAAATCTGTTTGAAACGTATGGAAAAAGAAGGTGCTTACCTCACCACTTGTGAAGCGGCTTTGTTTGAACTGACCGGCGGTGCAAAATCTCCACAATTCAAAACCATTTCCAAATTGGTAAAATAAAATTGCGAGAAGGCGATATAGATTGACTGTATTGCCTTTTTCTTTTCTAAAAAAGAAATGATTGGAAAATATATTCAAATTTTTGCAAGGTTTTCAAAATAATTATCATAACTACCCATTGCAACCAATTTACAGAATATGATATAATCTATGGCGTGAAAAAATACAACATATTTCATCAAAATACTACCAAAATACAATACAATGAAGGAGTAAACATATGAGAGGGATTTACACATCTGTAACAGATATCCACAGAAAAGTATTTACAGAAGTTGCAAGAATGGCTTATGAAGGCGGCGATTATGCAAAAAAAATTGAGCAACTGCCTTACAAAATACTGCCCGGTGAATTGGCATCTTATCGTGAAAGTATTTTCTTGGAACGTGCAATCATCGGCGAACGTCTGCGTCTTGCAATCGGTTTGCCTGTCAGAACTGCTGCGGAATCCGCACCTGTTTCCGAAAATATCGAAGAAAGTGCCATTGCACAAAAATACTATGACCCCCCATTGATTAACATTATCAAATTTGCGTGTCATGCCTGTCCGGAAAAACACATCATTGTCACAAATGGTTGTCAAGGCTGTTTGGCACACCCTTGCACAGAGGTTTGTCCAAAAGATGCCATTCATATTGTAAACGGCAAATCTTTGATTGACCAAGAAAAATGTATCCAATGCGGCAGATGTGTAGATGTTTGCCCTTACAATGCAATTATCCGTCAGGAAAGACCTTGTGCGGCAGCTTGCGGGATTGATGCCATTAGCTCTGATGAATATGGTAGAGCAAAAATTGATTATGATAAATGTGTTTCTTGTGGTATGTGTCTGGTAAACTGTCCTTTTGGTGCAATTGCCGATAAAGGTCAGATTTTCCAGTTAATTCAAGCCATGAAAGAAGGCCATCGTGTCTATGCAGCGGTTGCACCTGCATTTGTGGGACAATTCGGTCCAAAAGTAACCCCAGGAAAACTGCGTGCAGCCATGAAAGCATTGGGCTTTGCCGATGTCATTGAGGTTGCTGTTGGTGCTGACTTGTGTGCAACCGATGAAGCAAAAGACTTTATCGAAAATGTGCCGGAAAAACTGCCTTTTATGGCGACATCTTGTTGCCCTGCCTGGTCTGTGATGGCGAAAAAAATGTTCCCGGAATTCAAAGATTGTGTTTCCATGACGTTAACCCCCATGGTATTGACCGGTCGTTTGATTAAAATGAAACACCCTGATTCCAAAGTAGTATTTATCGGGCCTTGTGCGGCGAAAAAATTGGAAGCAAGCAGAAAGAGTGTCAGAAGTGATATTGACTTTGTATTGACATTCGAAGAAATGATGGGCTTATTTGAAGCCAAAAACATTGATTTGACAACCATCGAAGAAGAAAAAGAAATTTCCGAAGCAAGTACAGACGGCAGAAACTTTGCTTTCTCCGGTGGTGTTGCAACCGCAGTCATCAACTGCATCAAAAAAATGTATCCTGAAAAAGAAGATATCAAAGTCGAAAGTGCACAGGGACTGCGTGATTGCAAAAAACTGATGACACTGGCAAAAGCAGGAAAATATAACGGATATTTGTTGGAAGGTATGGCTTGCCCCGGTGGTTGTGTAGCCGGTGCCGGTACATTGCAACCAATCAACAAATCCACAACAGCCGTAAAACAATACGCAAAAGAAGCAGAATATGAATTTTGTTGTGAAACAGATTATCTGAAAGATTTAGACCATTTGGCACACTAATGATGCGCCTCATATATAAAAAAGCGATTACAAATATGTAATCGCTTTTTTACTGGTCTTGTATTTGTGCTGTTTGCCAATCAAAATCACCTTGATACTTTTTTGTATGCCAAATCATTTCAAATTCTGCCTTTGTCATCAAACAAGCATGAAACTCTGTGCCATATTCTACGGAATTGATTTCTTCTATGGTAGGCAAAGGTGCTTCCGTCACCAATCCCATGATTTCGTCCATCATATTTTCTGTGTTTCCGTTTTCATAAATTTCAATCATTCTGGTGGCATATCGCTCTTGTAACAAATCCACTTCATACAATAATACCACCGGCTCATCACTTTCTTTTTCCGATGTATGTTGCCAATACAGTTTGATATACTCTTTCATCTGCCACACTCCTCCCCTGTTGCCTATCCATGTTTCATCAAAAACAATTTTTTCATAGGTTTTCAATTTTACTTTTGAGAATATTTTAGCGTGCATATCACATACTTATGCCTTTTTTATCATTTCATCGGTGTATGTGCAAACCCCCGCACCCAAGCATCATAACAATCTTCGCAGATATCCAACTGATGTCTGTCACCATCTTTATTGGAAAAATACCCCCATACTTTTTCGATTTCCAAATAATCTTCTTGATTTGTTTGAATTTCTTTTCCACAGCAGTCACAGAAAATGCGAACTGCTTCTGTTGTTTGTTTTTCTACGATTTCATACTGTCGCATATTCGACACTCCCCTTTGTATATTCATTCATTCGACATTCTTTTTGCTATATTTGCATTTTACCATGACAAAAAACATTTTTCTATATGAAAACAGAGGAATATATGCTAAAATAATACAGACAGAAAGGAACGAGAATACTATGCAACCAATCACAACCAATGCATTGGCAAATTGCCATATTTGCCCCAGAAATTGCGGCATCGACCGTACCATCGGACAGAAAGGATATTGCCAAGCCCCTTTATTGCCAAAAGTTGCTTTGGTTTCCAAGCACGCATGGGAAGAACCGCCCATCAGCGGCACAAATGGCTCAGGCACTGTGTTTTTTTCACATTGTAATATGAAATGTGTATTTTGTCAAAACCATACCATCAGCCAACAGCAAGAGGGGATTGAGATTTCTGTTTCCCGTTTGGCTGATATTTTTCTGGAACAGCAAGAGCGTGGCTGTCATAATGTCAATTTGGTTTCCGCTTCCCATTTCATACCGCAAATTGCAGAAGCACTGACCATTGCCAAGCAAAACGGACTGACAATTCCTGTGGTATACAATTCCAATGGCTACGAAAGTATCGCAGGCTTACAAATGTTGGAGGGTTTGGTTGACATTTATTTGCCTGATTTCAAATATTGGGACGAAACACTTGGTTTGCAATATGCACACACCCCCCAGTATCCACAAACAACGATGGCAGCCATTTTGGAAATGCGACGGCAAATCCCAAACGATTGTTTGGACACACAAGGGATTTTACAACGTGGTATCATCATCAGACATTTGATACTGCCACAACATGATAAAGACAGCTGTTTGATACTGGACTGGATACAACAACATCTTGGTGCAGAAACTATGGTTTCCCTGTTAAACCAATACACACCCATGTATCAAGCAAATCAATTCAAAAACCTTTCTCGTCGATTAACCACATTTGAATATCAAAAAGTAACGGAACATTTTTTGCAAATTGGACTGAAAAACGGTTTTGTGCAAAAACGTTCATCTGCCACATCGGCATATACCCCTTTGTTTGATGGTTCCGGTGTGCAAAGTGCAGATACATTTTCCAAAAAGGAAGGAGAAAACATATTATGGTAAAACAAGAAAGAGTTGTAGTTGCAGAAAATTTAAGAGGCGGAAATGGTACGATTGAAATTCATCATTTCATGGAAGCAGACGAATTGATGGGGCATGGCACCATGTATGCCAGATTGGTGATGAAACCTCATAGCTCCATTGGTTGGCATCAACACGTTGGCAATACAGAACCTTATGCCATCATCAAAGGCGAAGGTGTTTTCATTGACAATGACGGTTCCAAAACAACCGTACACGCCGGTGATGTTTGTCTGATTGAAGTGGGACAATTCCACTCCCTCGAAAACAACACAGATGCAGATTTAGAATTGATTGCTTTGGTATTAAACGAGGCATAACCGAAAAACACCTTACAACAAAACATTGTAAGGTGTTTTCTTTTTATTCCGGTGCAGTGGTATCCAATTCCACTTTTTGTTGTACATCTTTGACGATATTTTTTGTTGTCCATGTTTCTTTTAAAAACTGTTCTGCCGACACCACATCAGCTCCAATGTATGCCATATCCTCCAAATTGGCACGTTGTACCGCTTCTGTACGGGAAGAACAACAATCTGCAATCACCACCACATTATAATCCAATGACAGCCCATCATAACAAGTTGCACGAATACAATTTGGTGTGGTTGTACCTGTCAACAGTATGGTATCCACTTGCAATCTTCTCAAAATCAAATCCAATTCTGTTTGAAAAAATGCTGAAAATCTTGGTTTGATGATGGTGTAATCGCCTGCTTGTGGAGCAAATGCCGCAGGCACTTCTATGGAACAATCCCCTGTGCTATTAGGTGCTAAGCAACGCCCTCCTTGTAACCACTGTTCATATCTGCACGCTTCCACATCACTCCCATTTTTGCGATAAATGCGATTGACAAAAAACACAGGAATCCCCCGTTCTCTTGCCTTTGCAATCACACCGCCGCACATTGGCACCGTATCTTTCGCCTGTGCAATATACAGCGGTGAATTGGGGTGTAAAAACCCTTGTTCCATGTCAATCACCAACAACGCCTGTTTTGTCTGTTTCATACACATTCCCCCTTGTTTTCTCTTTTTTGAGTATACCACAGTTTTTTGATTTGGCAAATGCACGCTTTTTTTCACTGCTCATACTATAACAGTATATAATCACAAAAAAGGGGGTCTTTTCCTTGCTTCCTATGGTATCTTTCGAAGACGTCAGTTTGAGTTACCACAGTCCTGATGGTGAAACAAGAGCCGTTTCTCATCTTTCTTTTTCCGTTTCGGAAGGGGAATTTGTAACCATTGTCGGCCCCAGCGGTTGTGGTAAATCTTCCATACTTTCTATGTTGGCAGGGCTTTTTGCACCATCTCTTGGCAAAATTTCGGTCACCGGTACCATTGGCTATATGTTACAAAAAGACCATTTGCTTGAATGGCGTACCATACGACGCAATGCACAGCTTGGCTTGGAATTGCAAGGCAAACTCGATGCCGAAAATATTGCATTTGTAGATGATATGTTAAATCAATATGGGTTAGGAGATTTCAAAGAGCGTTTTCCATCAGAGCTTTCCGGTGGTATGCGACAAAGAGTTGCACTCATCCGTACCCTTGCCATACGACCGGATATTTTATTGTTAGACGAACCTTTTTCTGCATTGGACTACCAAACACGACTTTCTGTTGCAGATGAAATTGGGACGATTATCCGCAAAGAACGCAAAACGGCAATACTGGTCAGCCATGATATATCAGAGGCAATCAGCCTTTCCGACCGTGTATTTGTGCTTTCCGGTCGTCCCGCAAAACTCAAAAAAATACACGATATTATACTTTCTGTCGATGAACGTACCCCTATGAAAGCAAGAGAAGCCCCAGAATTTCGGGATTATTTCAACACAATATGGAAGGAGTTAGATGTCCATGTGGCGTGAGCGTATTCCTCCTGATGTTTCTCCCCGTCAAGCGGCTTATCTGAAAAAAAGAAAATTTCGCAGATATACCATTTTGACAGTACAAATTGTATTGCTTTTGAGTTTTTTTGCCCTTTGGGAAATTGCCGCACAAAAACAATGGATTGACCCATTTTTATGTAGCTGTCCGTCTGAAATCTGGACAACAGCATTGGAAATGTCCAAAAACGGTATGCTTTGGAAACATATTGGCACAACACTTGCCGAAACTGCCATCGGCTTTCTGCTTGGCACATTCCTTGGCACACTGACAGCCATATTGCTTTGGTGGAACCGTTTTGTTTGTGATGTTGCAGAGCCATATCTTGTGGTATTGAACGCCTTACCCAAAACGGCACTTGCCCCCATCATCATTGTATGGCTCGGTAATGGGCAAACTTCCATCATTGTTGTGGCATTGCTGACTTCCGTGGTGGTTACCATCATGACGGTATTAAACGGCTTTTTACAGGTAGATGAAGAAAAAATCAAACTCATTCGTGTATTTGGCGGAACCAAGTGGCAGACACTGCAAAAAATTGTATTTCCCGCAAATATCCCTGTGATTGTCAATGCACTCAAAATCAATGTTGGTCTTTCCTTTGTGGGTGTCATTGTCGGGGAATTTTTGGTGGCACAATCGGGACTGGGGTTCTTGATTATTTATGGCAGCCAAACATTTAAGCTCTCTTGGGTATTGATGAGCGTTGTCATATTGGCAATCCTTGCCGCTTTTTTGTATCAAGCCATATCCATTTTGGAAAAACAAATATTGAAAAAAAGAATATAAAAAAGAGCGTTTACACGCTCTTTTTTTCTGTCGCTTCTGTTCGGCTTACATATAACCGCCCATACCGCCGCCCATCGCAGGGTCAGGCATTGCAGGTGTTTTAGATGGCAATTCTGCAACCACTGCTTCTGTTGTCAGGAATGTGGACGCAACGGAAGTTGCATTTTGCAATGCACTTCTGGTTACTTTTGCAGGGTCCAAAATACCTGCTTCTACCATTTCCACATATTCTTCTGTCAAAGCATTGAACCCAACACCAACAGGTTGTTCTTTCACTTTGTTTACAATCACAGAGCCTTCCAAGCCTGCATTTTCCACAATCTGGCGTAAAGGTGCTTCCAATGCTTTCACAACGATATCCGCACCTGTTTTTTCATCGCCTGTCAAATCTGCACACGCTGCTTTTACGTGTTCCACTGCGTGCAACAATGCTGTACCACCGCCGGCAACAATGCCTTCTTCCACAGCGGCTCTGGTTGCTGCCAACGCATCTTCCATACGCATTTTCTTTTCTTTCATTTCTGTTTCTGTTGCTGCACCCACTTTGATAACTGCAACACCACCACAAAGTTTTGCCAATCTTTCTTGCAATTTTTCTTTGTCGAACTCGGATTCTGTTTCTTCCAATGCGGTACGGATTTGGTGAATTCTGCTGTCAATGTCTTCTTTTCTGCCGGCACCGTCTGCAATGATTGTCAATTCTTTTTCCACACGAACGGTTTTTGCTCTACCCAACATATCCAATGTGATGTCTTTCAAGTCAATACCCAATTCATCGGAAACCACTTGACCGCCTGTCAATGCTGCGATATCTGCCAACTGTGCTTTTCTTCTTTCGCCATATCCGGGTGCTTTCACTGCCACGCAAGTGAATGTACCTCTCAATTTGTTCAATACCAAAGTTGCCAATGCTTCGCCTTCCACATCTTCTGCGATAATCAGCACTTTGCCGCCTGTTTGCATAATCTGTTCCAAAATAGGCACCAAATCTTGAATATTGGAAATTTTCTTATCTGTCAACAAAATATAAGGGTCTTCCAATACTGCAACCATTTTATCCATATCTGTGGACATATATGCAGATAAATATCCTTTGTCAAACTGCATACCTTCTACCAATTCCAATTCTGTTTTCATGGTTTTGGATTCTTCCACAGTGATAACACCGTCATTGGTTACTTGTTCCATCGCATCTGCAATCATGTTACCCACTTCTTCATCACCGGCAGAAATGGCAGCAACGTTTGCAATATGTTTTTTGGTTGTCACTTCTTGGCTCATTTTCTGAATTTCTGCCACAGCCGCATCGGTTGCTTTTTGCATACCTTTTCTCAAAATGATTGCATTTGCACCTGCTGCAATGTTTTTCAAACCTTCTTGAATCATTGCCTGTGCCAATACGGTTGCTGTTGTGGTACCATCACCTGCAACATCATTTGTCTGTGTTGCAACTTCTTTTACCAACTGTGCACCCATGTTTTCATAAGGGTCTTCCAATTCAATATCTCTTGCAATGGTTACACCATCATTTGTAATCAAAGGAGATGTAAATTTTCTGTCCAAAACAACGTTTCTGCCTTTGGGGCCCAATGTTACTTTTACTGTATTTGCCAATTTATCCACACCGGCTGCCATTGCATTTCTTGCATCGGTACTATATTTGATTTCTTTTGCCATATCTGTCAATCCTCCTAATTTATGGAATTATCAGTCTTTCACAATCGCCAAAATATCATTTTGACGCATTACCAAATATTCTTCGCCTTCAAATTTGATTTGTGTTGCCCCATATCTTGGGAATACGACACGGTCGCCTTCTTTCAAAACCATTTCCACATTCACATCACCAACCAAACCACCAGGGCCAACTGCAACAACCGTTGCTTCCTGTGGTTTTTCCTGTGCAGAAGCGGTCAAAATCAAACCGGATTTTGTCGTTTCTTCTGCTTCCAACTGTTTCAATACAACTTTATCACCTAATGGTACCAATTTCATAAGACATTGCCTCCTTAATATGCAATATATGCAATTTGTTAGCACTCATCAATATCGAGTGCTAATTTATGATTACTATATTATCATTTTTCAGAGATTATTCAAACTCTATTTTTTATCATATTTTATAGTATTTCCAATTATTCAAAAAAAACAGAAGAAAATCAAAACAAAATACTATTTTTTCTTCTGATTTCTTCTGTTTTCTCTTGTTTTCTCTTATTTTTAAAAATCTAATGAAAAGATTATGCTTTTTTGCGTGCAGCCGCATCTAATGCGGACGCTGCGGACAATGCTGCAATCAAGCCTTCTCCTACTGCTTTGGCAATTTGATAGGGTGCACCCGTGCAATCGCCTGCCGCATACACAAAGGGCAAATTGGTTTCCATTTTACGATTCACCACGATATTTTTTCCGTCTGTTTCCAGACCATACAATAAACTATCCGGCGGCATGGAATTTTTTGCAAAAAAAACGCCATCGCAAGCAACAGTTTCTTGTTCTAATTCCAATCCTGTCACTTTGCCATTTTCAGATACCACCATTTTTGGTTTGCCTTGTAACACTTTGACATTGTCTTTCAACTGCAACACCGGCTGATACAATGGCACATAAGATACCTGTTCACAAATATCCGCCAAGAAATTTGCCTCTGCTTCCCCCTCATCATTTTCCGCAACCACAACCACGCTTTTGCCACGATACAGCATACCGTCGCAAGTGGCACAATAGCTGACACCTTTGCCCAAGTTTTCCGCTTCGCCTGCAATCCCTCTGCTTTTGCTCAAACCGGTCGCCAAAATGACTGCTTTTGCTTCTATGAATTGGTTATCTGCGTTAATCATATAATACTCGCCCATGGAAAGCATCTGTGTGATACGGCTTTCTTGGAACACAACACCGCTTTTGACAGCGTGTGCATAAAACCGGTTCAACAACTCCTCTCCGGACATATCCGGCAAACCTAAGTAATTGTCCACTTTTTCTGCCGCATACAGCAAAGAGCTGTCCACACTTCTTCCAAATATAGTTACTGTTTTATTTCTTTGACGGCAGTTAATCGCTGCGGATAATGCCGCAGGGCCGCCACCGATAATTGCTACATCAATCATGTGCTTTCGCCTCCTTTATCAAAAACAGGGTAACATACTGTTACCCTGTTTGCAAGTGATTTATTTTTGTTCTTGTCTTTGTGCAATAATTCGTTTTTGAATTTCTGCGGGTGCTTCTTCATACCGTTCAAAATAATGTCTGTAATCGCCTCTGCTTTGTGTCATGGAACGCAAATCCGTTGCATATTTGTGCATTTCTGATGCAGGCACTTCTGCCACAACGCATTTTTTGCTGCCTACAGCGTCCATGCTCAAAATACGACCTCTGCGTTTGTTGATATCCCCAATAATGTCACCCATATATTTTTCGGGAATTAACACTTCCACGTGTTCAATCGGTTCCAAAATGGTTGGTTTCGCTTGTGGAATACCCTCTTTGAATGCCACAGATGTTGCCATCTTAAATGCCATTTCGGAGGAGTCTACGGGGTGATAAGAACCATCGGTCAATGTTGCTTTCAATCCCACCACGGGATACCCTGCCAAAATGCCGGATAATACACATTCTTGCAAACCTTTTTCCACAGCAGGGAAATATTGTTTCGGTACAGAACCACCGAATACTTTTTCTTCGAATACATATGGTTGTGTCAAATCGCCACTTGGTTCAAATTCAATCACAACGTCACCAAATTGTCCATGTCCACCGGATTGTTTTTTGTATTTGCCTCTGACAGATGTTTTGGATTTGATGGTTTCCCGATAAGGAATAATCGGGTCAACCAATTCCACATCAATTTTATATTTATTTTTTAATTTATTGACCATAACGTCAAGCTGCTGTTCTCCAATGCCGAAAATCAATGTCTGTTTTGTTTCCGGATTGACTTCCATTTTCAAAGTAGGGTCTTCTTCTCTGATTTTGGAAAGTGCCGCAGACAATTTATCTTCATTGCCTTTACCTTTTGCCACAATCGCCATAGACAGTACAGAGCTTGGCAAATTGATTTTTGGCACGATGATGTTTGCATCTTTCAAAGATAATGTATCCTGTGTAGAGGTGTTGGACAGTTTTGCCAATGCACCAATATCACCGGAATGCAGTTCGTCCACTTCGATTTGTTCTTTCCCTCTGATGACATACAAATGGGATACTTTTTCCACAGTATCTTTTTCTTCGTTGTATACGCTCATTGTGGTATCCAGTTTCCCTGTCATCACACGGAATAAATTCAAACGTCCGATATAAGGGTCTGCAATGGTTTTGAATACAAATGCAGAAAATCTTTCATCATCACTGGAACAATATACAACATCTTTTCCATCATGGAATGCGTGGAAATTTGGTCTTGCTTCGATTGCGGGAGGTGTAAATCTCACAATGGTGTTGAGCAACAGTTTCACACCATAGCCCAATGTAGATGCACCACACATCACCGGTGCAATGGTATGATTTTTGATACCATATTGCAAACCATCATAAATTTCTTCTTCTGTCAATTCAATATCATTAAAGAATTTTTCCATCAATGTGTCATCGCTTTCTGCCGCTACTTCCACCAGCATAGAACGCAATACTTCGACTTGGTCTTTTTTGTCCTCAGGCATTTCGCAATGTTCCAATTTGCCGTTTACTTTTTTTCTGGCATCACGTTTGATTAAGTTGATAAACCCAATGAATTTGCCATCTGCATCATTAAACGGAATTTGCAACGGTGCAACGGCTTTACCGAATGTGGAACGCAATTCTGCCAATGTTTTTTCAAAATCGGCATTTTCGTCGTCCATTTGGTTGATGAAAAAGATTTTTGGCAGATGCATTTCTTCTGTATATTCCCATGCTTTTTCCGTGCCAACTTCCACGCCGGATTTTGCGGAAACCATAATCAGGGCGGTATCTGCTACGCTGGTTGCCAATTTGGATTCTGCCACAAAGTCAAAATAACCTGGTGTATCCAAAAAATTGATTTTTGTATCTTGCCATTCCACAGGCAAAACGGAAGTATTGATAGATACTTTTCTTCGTATTTCTTCTGCGTCATAGTCACTCACGGTATTGCCTTCTTCCACTTTACCAAAGCGTTTGGTTGCCCCTGAATAAAACAGAGCCGCTTCTGCAAATGTGGTTTTGCCGGAACCGCTGTGACCTAATAGAACTACGTTTCTCACCTTATCTGCTGCGTAACTTTTCATAATTTCTACCTCCCTTAGTATTGTTTCATCGGAACAAAAAAGCCCGTTAATTTCATGTATACCATTTATCACTCTTTTACAATATACATATAAATATATATACTGCATTTGTTATGATTTTCCTTTTTTTATTTGTATCTTTTTGTGTAATATTCCATCTTTTATGAAAAATAATATTTTTTTATAGAAATACTGTATATTTTATACAATCTCTCATTGTGGTGTGTTCAGAGGAATACCAAAATAGTCCGTAATGGATTTTGCAAGTGCTTTTGCAATGGGATTGATATTTTGTTTAATCCACGTTGCTTCTTCCGGATTGTCATGATATCCCACCTCCACCAACACAGAGGGGACATTGGTACGTCGTAACTCTCGTAACGTTGCCGTTGGCACAGCCTCCACTTTATCCGGATTGGGTACAATCTGTTTCATATTGTCCACAACAAAATTCGCCGCTTCTTCGCCATACGGACTGTTATAAAAATAATATGCGTCTGTACCGCTTAATTTGCCTGCCAAAGAGGGCGGAGCTGCATTGGAATGAATCGCAAAATGCAAATCGTAATCTCCATCATTGGATTGCGCTATCGCCTCTCCCAAGCTCATTTCAGGGCTGTTTCTACCAATGGTAATATCAGACGCCAATAAATATGGTTCCATAGCATCTGCAATCAAATTTGCAATTTCTTCTTCTGTTCCACCATTCACATAAGCGTTATATTCTTGTAACGATGGACTTAAATATACTTTGGGCATAGTCATGCTCCTTCTTTTTTTGTTTGCTTGATATATATGTCTTCTTATATCAAAATATATCTTTTCTATATCAAAATCCATGAAAAAAACTTTTATTTTTATTTCCATTTTGTTATAATACGCATAGTAAAACAATCCATAGGAGGAAATGCTCATGCGTACCACATATCAATATCCAGCTAACACACCATATATCCTACATGATATGCGTATACATCATATGGAACAAAACCATGATACCTTAAAACTGTATTTTACAGATGGGTATCGCAAACATCAAGCACCGTTTGCACAAGTTGCAGGCAATATCATCATCGAAGGGGTAGACTGTAACGATTGCAATGTCTATTTCCTCAGTCAACACGGAAAATATGGGTACTTTCAAGGTCAAAAAATGACCATTTTGGCATTTATGCAAACATACCCTACCTATACTTTTGAGATAATTGATGAACTGTATGGCTATCAGCAAATCAGCTACTTTGGCTACCTTTCTCTGCCCAACAAAAAACATCTCATAGAACTTTGTATCTGCATTTATCATACAGGGCATATCATTTATGAAACAGAATTATAAACAAAAAAAGAACCAATATTGCTTTACAATATTGGTTCTTTTCTATCTTTATTCTACGGTCAATGGCTCACTGTGGTGTCTTTTTTCTTCTCTGTTTTCATTCAACACAACCTGTGCAATATTCATCGCATGGTCAGACACACGCTCCAAATTGCCCAACATTTCCAAGAAATGAATACCCGTATTCACGCTGCATTCTGCATTTGACAATCTGTCAATATGGCTTGCACGCAGTTGTTTTTCCAAACCATCTACCTGTTCTTCCAAAGCTGCGGTTTTCATGGCAAATGTAATGTCGCCATTTGCCAGTGCCTTCAATGCATTTTCATAGCTGGCAACGGTTGCTTTTGTCATGGTACGCAATTCATCTAATGCCATACTGGAAAAAGAAACATCTTCCCTGTTCATTTCTTCTGCCAATTCTGCAATATTTTCCGCATGGTCGCCCACACGTTCCATATCACTAATGGTATTCAATAAGGAAGTGACCACCTGATTATCTTTTTCACTGATACGCAATGTGCATAATTTAATCAAATATTCTGAAATATTATCACACACTTTATCAATCACTGACTCTCTGCTTTTTACTTGTTCAATGATATCTTTATCTCTTTTTGTCAATGCCTCAATAGAATTTTTCAAATTTTCCAATGCAATTTCTCCCAAACGGATTGTTTCCAATTTTGCACCTTCTACGGCAAGACTTGGTGTTTCCAGCATACGCTTGTCCAAATGCACCAACTGACTTTCGTCTGTTTTTTCGATATTTTCCACATGATTGAGTTTCATTGCCAGTTTGATGATAATACCGGACAATGGTATCATCAATATGGTTGTACCAATGTTAAACATCGTATGAATGACACTGATTTCTGTTTGTGTGATGATATTGCCACCCATACTTGGATTTAATATCGTAAAGTAAATGATTGCACCAAAACTAAACACAATCGCACCGGTGATGTTAAACATCAAATGCATATACCCAACACATTTTGCGGTTTTATTTGCACCAATACCACTTAACAAAGCAGTAACACAAGTACCGATATTCTGCCCCATGATGATATATACCGCTGCATTAAACGGTACCAAACCGGACGCTGCCAAAGACAGCAAAATCCCCTGTGATGCGGAGGAACTTTGTATAATTGCAGTCACAAATGTACCTGATAAAATACCCAACAATGGATTTTGTCCCAATGTCACAAACATGGAACGAAATGCCTCTGATTCTTTCAAAGGTGCTACGGAATCGGACATAGTACCAATCCCGATAAACAATACACCAAACCCAATGATGATAGATGCAATTTCTTTTTTTCTTGCATTTTTACCACTCATGGAAAGTATCACACCAATCATCACCGCAATGGGTGCAATGGTATTGGGACTGAACATTTTTGCCCATTCCGCACTGGATACCAACCAGCTTGTCACGGTTGTACCAATGTTTGCCCCCATAATCACGCCCATCGCCTGTGACAAATTCATCAAGCCGGCATTTACAAAACCAACTACCATAACCGTTGTTGCAGAAGAACTTTGCACGATTGCCGTTACCAATGCACCAATGGCAATCCCCATCAATTTATTCTGTGTCAACGCTTCCAAAATCGTTTTCATTTTAGAGCCTGCTGCATTTTGTAAACCTTGTGCCATGATGTTCATGCCATAGATAAACAATGCCAAACCACCAATAAACGGTATAATCATTTCTGCGTAATTCATTCTTTCCTCCCATAAAAAAAGCTTATAGAACATAACTCTTATTTATACTCTATCTATCATCATACCATAAACTATCTGGACTTGCAATTACAAAATGCAACAAAAAAATGGGTTTTCTATATTTATATAAAAATTTTATGTTTATTTTTATTCGCTTTTTTGATATTTTGTGCCTAATATAGTACCACCGCCGGCGACATATGCCCCATCATACAATACCAATGCCTGTCCCGGTGTAATCGCTCTTTGCGGTTCATCAAATTGACATTCCAAAACATCATCGTCTACCATACGCACACTGCACCATGCCGGTTTGTTGCTATATCGAATTTTTGCTTGAAACCGCATACCCTCCTCGAATTTTGGAATTGCCATACAGTTGATTTGTGTTGCATATACCGTATGAGAAAACAGTGTTTCATTGTCACAAAGAACGACTTCATTTTTCTCTGCGTCCAATCCAAACACATACATGGGTTTGCCAAACGCAATGCCCAAACCCTTTCTTTGCCCTACGGTATAATACATCAAGCCTTGATGTTGTCCCAACACATTGCCTTCCATATCCACAAAATTTCCTTTTGGATATACCGTACCTCTTTGATTTTGTATAAATTTTGCATAATCTCCGTCCGGAATAAAGCAAATATCTTGGCTATCTCCTTTTTTGGCAATAAAATCGTCAATATTTTTTGCAATTTCTCTGACTTCGTCTTTTTCATAATCTCCAATGGGCATCAATGTTCTTGCCAGTTGTTCCTGTGTCAAACGGTATAATGCATATGTCTGGTCTTTTGCCTCTGTTGCCGATGCACAAATGGCATATCTACCCGTTTTTGGGTGTTTTTCAATTCTTGCATAATGTCCGGTTGCAATATAGTCTGCCCCAATTTGGTCTGCATATGTCTGCAACGCCTCCCATTTGACATGGCGATTGCACATGATGCAGGGATTTGGTGTCAATCCTTTTTCATAACTATTCATAAAATATTCTACGACATTTTCCCGAAATGTTTTCCGAAAATCCAACACTTCATATGCAATGCCCAATTTTTCTGCCACACGGGAGGCATCTTTGACTGCTGCCATATTGCCACAGCCGCCCTCTTCTTCTGTTTCTTGCCACATTCCCATGGTCACACCCAATACTTCATACCCTTGTTCTTTTAATAAATATGCCGCCGTAGAACTGTCCACGCCACCGGACATTCCCACAATCACTCTTTTTTTTGCCACAATATTCACCTATCCTTTTTTATGCTTTATTTTATGCTATCATATCTTTTTTATAGAAACAAGTCTATCCCATACTGCAAAAAATCCGATATTCTGAGAATATCGGATTTTTCATACTTACCAAAAATGTGTACAATCGTTCTTTTTTTTCCAAATAGTATCACAATTCCGGTATTTTATCATGCTTTCTTATCCTTCTTCATGACCATGGTGATGCAATTCATCTACATCATTTACAGGCGGTTTCAAACCTTCAATTTTGATATTGTTTTTTTCTGCATAATCCCACAATGCCGCGTGCAATGCTTCTTCTGCAAGACAGGAACAGTGTACTTTTACAGGAGGCAAACCGTCCAATGCTTCCATAACGGCTTTATTTGTCACTTCCAGAGCTTCCTGTATGGTTTTGCCTTTTACCAATTCTGTTGCCATAGAACTGGTCGCAACCGCAGCACCGCAACCAAATGTACGGAATTTTGCATCTTGTATGATGCCATCTGCAATCTGTAAAGATACTTTCATGATATCGCCACATTTTGCGTTACCAACTGTACCTACACCACTTGCGTTTTCAATTTCTCCTACGTTTCTTGGGTTCATAAAATGGTCCATGACTTTTTCGCTATATTCCATAATCGTATCCTCCTACGTCCTCTCATTCGTTATGTTTGTTTTCTCTCTATTATTTCTGCATCATGTACAAAGGTGACATTTCTCTCAATCTTTGTACGATAGGCGGTAATTTTTCCAAGATGATATCAATTTCTTCGTCTGTGTTATCCAAATCCAATGTCAATCGCAAAGAACCATGTGCCTTTTCATGGGGCAAACCGATTGCCAACAATACATGGGAAGGGTCCAAAGAGCCGGAAGTACAAGCAGAACCGCTGGACGCTGCAATGCCCATTGCATCTAACAACAGCAACATGGATTCACCTTCGATAAATTCAAAGGAAATGTTACAGTTACCGGGCAATCTGTCCACAGGGTGCCCATTCAATTTGCTGTGTGGAATGGTGGTCAAAATGCCTTGTATCAATCTATCTCTCATTTTTTCCAATCTTGCTTTTGTCTCAGGCAATTCCGCAACAGCCAGTTCCACTGCTTTTCCCAAGCCAACGATACCGGCGATATTTTCTGTACCGGCACGCATTTTCTTTTCCTGTGCACCACCAAAAATCAATGGGGTTACTTTTACGCCTTTGCGGATATAAATTGCACCAATGCCTTTTGGAGCACCCAATTTGTGCCCACTGATGGATAACAAATCAATCTGCATTTCTTCCACATCAATCGGAACGTGGCCCATAGCCTGTACAGCATCTGTATGGAAATAAATGCCTTTTTCTCTTGCCAATTTCCCGATTTCTGCAATCGGTTCAATCGTACCAATTTCATTATTTGCAAACATAACGGAAATCAAAATGGTTTTCGGACGAATTGCCGCTGCAACATCTTCCACAGAAACTTTCCCATCTGCATCTACATCTAAATAAGTTACTTCATAACCATGTTTTTCTAAATACTCACAAGTATGCAAAATGGCATGATGTTCAATTTTGGTTGTGATAATGTGATTGCCTTTTGTTTTCATTGCTTCCGCAACGCCACGCAAAGCCATGTTGTCGCTTTCAGAGCCGCCCGCTGTAAAATAAATTTCCGCAGGTTTTGCATGAATGGCTGTTGCCACTTGTTCTCTTGCTTTTTCCAATGCTTTTTTACTTTCTTTGGCAATGCCGTAAATACCGGAAGCATTCCCATAATATTGTGTAAAATATGGAAGAATTTCTTCCATAACTTCTTTTCTTACAGGTGTTGTTGCTGCATGATCCATATATATTGTTGTCATGTGACTTCCTCCTTAAACCCATCAAATTGTCTATCTTTATATATCATAGTATTCTTATATGTTTTATGTGATTTCATTCTAGCATTGTTTTTTATTTTTGTCAAGCATATTTTTACATAAACAAGACACCCTATATTTGTGTCACATTATGTGATTTTTTTTTGTTTTTTTCTCGATGTATGTGTCAAAGGGTTTTCGGATAAAACAATACCTTTTATAATATAAAAGATATAGGGTAGTCCATACTGAAAAAAAGGAGGTGTACACATGGCAGAATTTAAGGATAGATTAAAATTGTTACGCAAAGAAAAAAAGTTGACACAAGTAAAATTAGGTGAAATGCTCAATTATGGATATACTGCAATCGCAAATTATGAATCTGGCAGAAACCAACCTTCTATTACAGACTTAATTAAAATCGCTACTATTTTCGATGTTTCTTTAGATTATTTACTTGGGGTTACAGACGTTCGCCATGTTTGTCTTTCGAGTGAAATCTCAGATGAATTACAACAATTGCAATTCAATTATACACAGTTAGACCAAGAATCCCGTACTGACCTTTTGATGTATGCGAAATGGTTATTGGACCGTAATGATATGAAAAAAGATTTTTCTCATTCTTTACAAGTGGCACAAGATACCAAACAATACACAAAATAAATACAGCTTGCTTTATGCAAGCTGTATTTTTTATTACCATCTGTTTCTGCGACGTCTGGAATTTCTTTTGAAAGAATATCCGCCTCTTTTGCGTCTGCCGCCATAACGCAAATGACGCAAAATTGCTATCACCAGTCCAATTACGACAACCACAACAGCAAGTCCAATCAATCCTTTTACAGAAAATAAATTGGAGAAAAATTGTTTCACATAATATTGTATGTTGTTAAAAATGGTTGCTTTTTCCACATCTGCACCTGCAAAAGCCGCTTTTTGTGCCACTTGTTTGCCATCAATTTGGTAAGTCACGGTTGCAATTTCGTCACCTTTTTGCAAAGGTGCTTTGACTTTTTCTGTGCCATCTTTATCTTTTACCAGATATGCTTCTTTGATTTGGATTGTTTTTTCTATACGGTCTACGGCTTCCGTTGGCAAATATGCTACCATAGCATCTTGGAATACCAAAGGTACTTTATCGCCTTGCAATTTGTTTTGTTTGGTCAAGGGCAGTTGTGCGATTGCGTCGCCTGCTTCTGTCAACTTGATGGGTGCATAGTTGTTGAACCCATATTCAAACAATGCCGCACTTTCCTGCCAACGTGCAGGGTCTGCTGCCTGAAATACCACAGAAATCAATTTTCTGCCTTCCTTTTCCGCAGATGCTGACAAACAATCCCCTGCCTCGTTGGTAAAACCTGTCTTGATACCGGTTGCATAAGGATATTGATATTCATTGTCTGTAATCAACAAATTGTGGCTACCCCAGCTATATTCCTGTGTTTTCAACGTGGTATCCTGTGCTGCACTCTCACCTGCACCATTGCCAATAAAACTACGTTCGCCTGCAACTTTTATCAAACTTTCATTTTGCAGAAACTCTGTGGAAAACAATGCCATATCATAAGCAGAAGAATAATGGTTTTCATCATGATACCCATGTGCGTTGTTAAAATGTGTATTGACCGCACCCAATTCCTGTGCTTTTTTGTTCATCAAATCCACAAAAATCGCTTCGCATTTTGCAAAGTTCATATTCTCGTCATTTTTTGCTTTTTTTGCTACTGCAGATGCCAAAACATTTGCAGAATCATTCCCAGATGGAATTAACAAGCCACGCAATACATTTTCCACCGTCAATGTTTCGCCTGCTTTATGCCCCGCTTTGCTGGAATCCAAAGAAATTTCATTGACTTCCGTACCAACCACGATTTTTTCGTCCGGTTTCAAATAATCCATTGCAACCAAGGCTGTCATAATTTTTGTCATACTTGCCGGATACATTTTTGCTTTTGCATTTTTTTCATATAAGATTGTCCCTGTTTCCGGTTCAATCAATATTGCCGCACCTGCTGTCACAGTCGGTGCATTTTCTGCCATCGCCCAAGCAGGTTGTAATGTTCTTTGTTTTGTTTGTGTCTGTTCCTGTACAGGCTGGTCTGTTTGCTGGGTTTGTTGATTTTCTGTTTGTTCTATATTTTGTTCCGTCTGCGGACTGTCTGTGTTTGGTTCTGTTGCAAATACAGTCACATTGAAGGAAAGTATCGCTGCCAACGCCAAAGCAACGTATTTCTGCTTTTTCATGTTTCTTTTCCTCACTTTCATATTTTATTCCACTATCATACCCTTTTGTTTGATATCTTGCAATACCATTTGCAGTGCAGTTTGTTTATCTGTTTGGGATAAATCAATCCATATGCCTTCCAGTTGTCTGCGAAACCAAGTTAATTGTCTTTTTGCAAAACGTCTTGTACCTGTTTTCAAATCTTCCACTGCCTGTTCCAGTGAAATTTCACCTGCAAAATACGGCAAAAACTCTTTATAGCCCAAACCCTGCATAGAAACCAAATCACCACCATACCCCATATCCAGCAATTTTTTGACTTCCTCCAAAAGTCCTGCCTCCATCATCAAATCAATGCGTTGTTCGATGCGTTCATATAACTTTTGGCGTTGCATGGTCAATATCACCACAACCGCTTCATATGGTGATTGTTTTTGTTTTTCCTCCGCATTGTGTGCAGAAAACTTCTGTCCTGTCATATGGTGGTATTCCAAAGCTCTTGTCACACGTTTGATATTGTTGGCGTGCGTGGTTTTTGCATATGTGGGGTCAATTTCTAATAATTTTTGATATAAGACATCAGCACCCTGCTGTTCTGCCAATGCATAACACGCTTCCCGAAATGTCGTGTCATTGTCTGTTTGGGTGAATGCATTGTCATATAACAACGCATTGATATAAAAGCCTGTCCCCCCCACCACAATGGGGATTTTGCCTTTTGCCCATATCTGCTCCATGTATGCTTTTGCTTTTTGTTGAAATACCATCACATTGTATGGTTCATCTGGTAACAACTCATCTATCAAATAATGTGGAATACCCTCTGCCTCTTCTTTTGTTACCTTTGCAGTTCCAATATCCATATACCGATACACCTGCATAGAATCTGCGGAAATAATCTCCCCATCAATGGCTTTTGCCAGTGCAATCGAAAATGCTGTTTTGCCGCAAGCCGTTGGCCCGCCAATAATCACCAATGGTTTTTTCATACCCATGCCTCAATTCTGTATTCTTTTGAATTTCTTTTCCAATTCATATTTTGTCAATGCAATCACCGTTGGTCTGCCATGTGGGCAGTGGAACGGATTTTCCAATTTCATCAGCTGTGCAATCAACGCCTCTGCTTCCTGTATATCCAGTGTATCATGCCCTTTGACAGCCGCTTTGCACGCCATGGTTGCCACTGCGTGTATTTTGGCATCATACACATTTTGTAACTGCTGTTCTTGTAATGTATCCAGAATATCCCGAAAAAAACCGGCACCATCAGGTGTTTTCATCAATACCGGCACCGTATGCAGTCCATAGGTTTGTTCTGCGAAACGCTCCACACCAAAACCAAAATTTTGCAATAGTGCTTTGTTTTCTTCCAGTGTAGTCACTTCCAATGGTGTCAAATGCAGCATCAGTGGTTCTAATAGCCTTTGCGATACCACATCTTCCTTCTGAAAACGCTCCATCAATCTTTCATACAAAATACGTTCATGTGCTGCGTGCTGGTCAATGACATACATATTGTCTCCTTGCTCCACAACCCAATATGTCCGAAACACCTGTCCAATGATTTTATAATCTTTGAAAAACTGTTCTTTTTTCTTTTTGGGTGTTTCTATGATTTGTGGTTGTTCCACCTGCACTTTTTCCACTTCAAAATCTTCTGCCGCTGTATCTTGCTTTGGCTCTACTTGATAGGCAACAGTATCTTGTTCTACTTTGGTTTGATGTCCTTTTCTTTTGAGTAACTGGTCAATGCTTTTGGTCTGTATGGGTGGTGCTGTGTCACTGCTTTGTTTTTCAAACACGGTTTCAATCGGTTTTTGTTCCACAGGCGTATCCGCAGGCAATACCTGTTGCTCTGCGACAGGTGGTTTCTTGTCCCAGCTGACTTTTGGAATACATACCGCATCTGCAAACACCGCTGTTATCGCATCATAAAAAAATGCATACACTTCTTCATCATTGCGAAAACGTACTTCCAATTTTGCAGGGTGTACATTCACGTCCACCAAAGCCGGATTAACTTCCAAATGCAGTACATATACGGGAAATTTCCCCACCATCATTCTTGTTTTATACGCTTCTTCCACTGCCGATGCCACAATACGGTTTTTGATAAATCTGCCATTGATAAATAAATTTTCATAATTGCGGTTTGCACGGGAAAGCTCGGGTTTGCCCACATACCCCGTCAACTTGTATTCCCCTCTTGCAAAAGAAATGTCTAACATGGCATTGGCAACCTCTTTTCCATATACATAAAACACAGAGGCTTTGCCATCTCCATTTCCCACGGTATGCAAAATCGTATTGTCATTGTTGATATAACAAAATGATAACTCTGGGTGTCCCAAAGCCAATTTATTCATCAAATCCGAAACGTATCCGCTTTCGGTTGCGGGTTTTTTCAGGAATTTTTTTCTTGCAGGCACATTGTAAAACAAATTTTTAACCACAATGCTTGTCCCCTCTGTGCAAGCAATATCTTGTATGGATTTGACTTCGCCACCGCTGATTTCAATTTTTGTACCGGTTGCTTCTTCTCTTGTTTTGGTTGTCATTTCCACTTGTGCCACTGCGGCAATCGATGCCAAAGCCTCACCACGAAAACCCATTGTCAAAATTTCTTCCAAATCTTCAATTTTAGACAGTTTGCTTGTTGCATGGCGTAAAAATGCCTCTTGTACCTGTGCTTTTGGAATACCGCAACCATTATCCGACACACGAATATAAGAAATACCACCATCTTTGATTTCTGTTGTAATGGTGGTTGCACCTGCATCAATGGCATTTTCGGTCAATTCTTTCACAACGGATTTGGGGGACTCCACCACTTCCCCTGCCGCAATTTTGTTAATTGTTCTTTGGTCTAACAGTCGTATTGCCAAAAGCATACCTCCTTTTTATAATCCTTTTGCTTTTTTCTGTAATGCAAACAATGCCTGCAAAGCATCTATGGGTGTCATGCTCATGACGTCCATCTGTTTCAATTCGTCCGTAATCTGTGTTTCCACCATGGCGAACATATCCATTTGTTGTGCTTCTTCTTCCTGTTGTTTCTGAGATTGTTCTGCCAATTTTTTTGCTTTTTTGGTAATGTCTGCGGCGTTGAGCTGTTTGAGTATCTGGTTGCTGCGTTTGATGACTTTCACAGGCAAACCTGCCAGTTTTGCCACCTGTACACCATAACTGTGGTCTGCACCGCCCCTTTGTATTTTTCGCAGGAATATAATATCTTCCCCTTGTTCCTGCACCGCAATACAATAATTTTTCACGCCTTCCAATTTGCCTTCCAATTCGGATAACTCATGATAATGCGTTGCAAACAATGTTTTTGCACCTAACTGCTTTTTGTCTGCAATGAATTCCAAAACAGCCCAAGCGATACTCAATCCGTCAAATGTACTGGTACCTCTGCCGATTTCGTCCAAAATCAACAAACTGCGAGATGTTGCATGGTGTAAAATATTTGCCACTTCCATCATTTCCACCATAAAGGTACTTTGTCCCGCACTCAAATCATCAGATGCCCCCACACGTGTAAATATACGGTCTACCACACCGATATGTGCCTTTTGTGCCGGTACAAAACACCCGATTTGTGCCATCAGTACAATCAAAGCCGTCTGCCGCATATAAGTGGATTTCCCTGCCATATTCGGGCCTGTGATAATGGCAAGTCTGGTATCGTCTGCATTGAGATAGGTGTCATTGGGAATAAATTGACCATTGCCCCATTTTTCCACCACAGGGTGTCTGCCGCCTTGGATATCCAGCACATCTCCATCATCTACCACAGGCTTTGTGTAATTTTGTTGTTGTGCCACTTCTGCAAAACATTGCAATACATCTACTGTCGCAATGATATTTGCCGTCTTTTGTATCCGCTCCATTTCTCCTGCAATCGCATTGCGGATTTCCACAAACAGTTGATATTCCAATTCCACAATTTTTTCTTCTGAACCCAATATCAACTCTGCCAAATCCTGCAATTCTGTTGTGATATAGCGTTCACAGTTTGCAAGTGTTTGTTTGCGAATATAATTGTCTGGCACTTCCTCCAAATTGGATTTTGTCACTTCCAAATAATAGCCAAAGACTTTGTTAAACCGAATTTTCAAATTTTTGATACCGGTTTTTTCCCGTTCGTCCTCCTCCATTTTTTGTATCCAAGCAGTGCCTTCTTTTTTGGCTTGTGTATATGTATCCAATTCATCGGAATATCCATGGCAAATCATATTGCCTTCCCGTACAGAAAACGGCGGTTCTTCCACAATCGCCTGTGCAATCAAATCATAAATATTTTCCAATGTATCCAATGTATCATGCAGTTGTTGCAAATACGGTGTCTGACAACGGCATAACAGGCGTTTTAATTTTGGCAAATGTTCTGCGGATTGTTTGAGCATCACCAAATCCCTTGCGTTTGCCGTTTGATACACCACACGCCCCATAATACGCTCAAAATCATGGATACTTTCCAAAACTTCTTTGATTTCTTCACGCAAAAACAAATCTTTGTGCAATTCTTCCACTGCGTCCAGACGCCTGCAAATCTGTTCTGCCGAAAGCAATGGTTGTTCCAACCATTTGCGTAACATTCTTGCACCGCTTGCCGTTTTTGTTTCATCTAACACACTGAGCAAAGAACCTTTTTTATTTTTTTCCCGCATGGTTTCTGTCAATTCCAAGTTTCTGCGGCTTGCAATATCCAATGGCATAAAATCTCCAATGGTATAATATTGTAATGCAGAAATATGCTGTAAATTGTTTTTCTGTGTATCCAGCAAATACCATAACAAACCACCTGCGGCAGATATTGCAATTTCTTTTTTTGCCAAACCAAACCCATCTAAGGAAGCCACGCCAAAATGTGCTGTCAATGTATCTTTTGCAGTGTGGTAAGCAAACATACGCTCATCTATATCATTCCAAAGCATACGAAATCTATTTTTCATTTCGATTGCAATGGGGTGTTGCAAAAATGCCTCATTGCAAACCACTTCTGCCGGTGCAAATCTTGCCGTTTCGTCTAAAATACAATCTGCTGCCAAAACGGTTGGAAATTCTGTCGTTTGGAATTCTCCCGTTGTGACATCACACACTGCAATTCCATATCCGTTTTTTGTTGCAAATACAGACATGATATAATTGTTTTTTGTTGCGTCTAACATACGGTTGTCTGTAACTGTGCCGGGTGTAATTTCCCGCACAACATCTCTTTTGACAATGCCTTTTGCTGTTTTGGGGTCCTCAATTTGTTCACAAATCGCCACACGATAGCCTTTTTCCACCAATCGTGCAATATAGGTATCTGCACTGTGAAATGGTACACCGCACATGGGCGCACGTTCTTCCTGCCCCCAATCTTTACCAGTCAATGTGATTTCCAATTCTTTTGCGGCAATCACTGCATCTTCAAAAAACATTTCATAAAAATCGCCCAACCGAAAAAACAGCAAATGATGTTTATATCTTTCTTTGATTTCAAAATATTGTTGCATCATTGGCGTAATTTTTGCCAAATTGTATTCCCCCCATCTTTTGTGAATATGCTTATTTTATAAGCAAACCCGAACCCCATATGCAGGAGTTCGGGTAAGGTCATATCTCTCTTTGGTTATAAAAGCATTTGCTTAGTGACAACCGCCGCCGCAAGATGCACACGCACTGGGGCTGCAACCACCGGCTTGTTCCGGTTCTTCGCCTGCCAATGTTGCTGTCACAATGTTGAATACAGAATTTACAAAGTTGTTGAAATTCATTTCTGCCATATACAAATCCGCAGCCAATTTATTGTTTTTGATGATTTCGCCACGTTTTTTCATTTCTTCTGAAAATGCTTTTTGTTCTTCCGGTGCGATACCGCCAGCCTGCATTTTTGCTTGGAATTCTTCATGCATTTTTGTATATTCCGCTACTGCTTTGGAAATTTCGGGGTCTTCTTCATATGCTTTTTTTGCTTCCAACAAAGCCTCTACCTGCGGTGTTTTTTGCAATTCTTCCCCCAATGCTCTTGCCAATTCAAATACACTTGCCATGTTATTCACCTATTACCCTTTCTCCGATTGCATAAAATGTTTTATTTTCTGTAATTTTCACAGGTACCATCTGACCAATCAAGTCAGTGCCTCCTGCAAAATGCACCAATATATTTTGTTCGGTACGTCCTGTTAATATACCATCATGTTGTTTACTTGTTTCTTCTGCCAACACCAAAACCGTTTTTCCGACTTGTTCCTGTACAACTTCATGTACAATCGGATTGAGTACTTGCAACATTCTGTCAAAACGGTCTTTGACCACATCTTCCGGCACTTGATTTTCCATCGTTGCGGCAGGAGTACCGGTACGTTTTGAATAAATGAATGTAAATGCCGTCACATATCTTGCTTGGCGAATGACGTCCAATGTTTCTTGGAAGTCTTCTTCTGTTTCTCCTGGGAAACCAACGATAATATCTGTACTCAATGTAATATCGGGCATTGCCTCTCTGACTTTTCGCACCAATTCCAGATAACTTTCTTTTGTGTAATGTCTGTTCATACGACGCAATATCTCAGAACTGCCGGATTGGAAAGGCAAATGCAGGTTTTTGCATACCTTATCACATTCTTTCATCGCACAAATCAACTCATCAGACATATCTTTTGGGTGAGAAGTCATAAAACGGATACGTTCCAATCCTTTGATTTCATTGACTTTTCGCAATAACTGTGCAAAAGAAATGGGTGTTTCCAAATTCTTGCCATAGGAATTGACATTCTGCCCCAAAAGCACAATTTCTTTGACACCATCTGCAACCAGCTTTTCGATTTCTGCCAAAATATCTTCCGGTGTACGGCTTCGTTCTCTGCCTCTGACGTAAGGCACAATACAATAGGAACAGAAATTGTTACAGCCATACATGATATTGACACTTGCCTTGTAAGGAAAATGTCTGATACTTGGCAAATCTTCGACAACTTCTTGATGTTCCTGCCATATATCAAAAACAGTTGCACCACTTTCCTGTCTTGTCTGCATCAATTCCGGTAATTTATATAAATTAAATGTACCAAACACCAAATCCACATGGCGATATTTTTGCTGAATGGTTTGCAAAACGGTATCTTGTTGCATCATACAACCACACAACGCCACCACTGCATTTGGATTTTCTTTTTTATAATGTTTCAGCCAACCCAATTTACCATATACTTTCAATTCTGCATTTTCTCTCACACAGCAAGTGTTGTATATAATAAAGTCAGCATTTGTTTCCTCGTCTGTTCTTTCATATCCCATTTCATCTAACATACCTTCTAATTTTTCAGAATCATGGGCATTCATTTGGCAACCCATTGCCAAACTGTAAAACTTTTTGTGTTTTCCTGTTTCCGCAAAATATTTGTCGTTTTCCTGACGAATTTGGCGGATAATTTCCATCTGCCTTGCCTGTTCTTCTTTTGCGGGCATTGGAACGGTTCTTTGTCTTTCCATGAAAAACCCTTTCTATATCTGTTGTATTTTTATTTTTGTTTGGTACATAGTATACCACAAATTTATTTTCTCTACAATGGTTTTTCCGATTATCTCTTGTATCTTTTCTATTTCCAATCAAACATTTTTCGTTCATAAAATGTTTACATTCTCTACATATGGAATTCATAGTCTAATGGTATTCTATAACTGTCCAAAAGACATAGCAAGAAAGACATAGTAATACATACCCTCCCCTTTTATAGAAAGAACCCATGCAATGCATGGGTTCTTTTTGTATGTTTTATGTTTCATCTTCCGGCAGTACCACCGGAATGAGAGAGGAGGCTAATTTCCCTTTTCCTCTGTTTTTCACATAAAAATATCCAATTACGGAAAAAACAACAGCACCGATAAAATTGACAATCAAATCTTTCATGGTATCCATCAAACCAATATCCACATATCCCCCAGGGAATTCCAGCCAGTCTTTCCCGTTGATAATCATGCTTGTAATCCTCTCATGTACTACCTCATTCAATCCACTTTGACTTAACGTCACAGAATGGATACTATCAATCAAAAAATCTTTTTGCATATCCAAATGCAATATGCGGTCTACGGAAAATTCAAAAAATTCCCATAATACTCCAACTGTCATAGAAAAACAAAATGCCACAATCGCCAAAAATAGGGGGGACAATTTCAAACTCATTTTCTCACTTCGTTCAAATAAATCTACCAAACAAAATCCAACCGCTGCCACCAAAAAACCATTGATTGTGTGCAACATGGTATCCCACCCAGGAATTCTGGTATAAAACGAATTGATTTCGCCTAATATTTCTGCTGCAAATATAAAGCAATAAATCACCCCTTCCAATAATGGAGGAATATCAATGAGTAATCTTTTTTCCAAAAATAATGGCACACAAAATAATACCAATGACAACACACAAACAAATACATTTTCATATCTGCCCATAAATGCAGAACGCACCAATGTCAACACAATAAAGGTAGATAATATCCCTCTTAATGTCAATTTTCTCTTAAACCGCTTTTCCTGCACTGCAAAGACCTCCAAAACCACTTTTTTCATATATTTCATATAGTATATTATACCTTATAAAATAAAAAAAGAAATCCTAATACAGGATTTCTTCAAAATTGGATTCCGGCAACCATCTACTCTCCCAGGCAGCTTCCCACCAAGTACCATCG
>JAHHTU010000025.1 GCA_020024455.1 Anaerotignum sp.
AGGAACTCTGTCTTTTTATTTTTATTTTGTAACATATCTATTGTAATCCTACAAATTAGGGGGATTTTGTTTGGAAACTTTGCTTGACAAAGTGCATAAAAATATAGTATACTATCGAAAACTCTTTGCACTGCACATACGAGAATATCTCGCACATTACAGTACAAACTGAGCAGACAGCGGTTTTTTGACCGTGTGGTCGGGCATTTTGCAGCGAATGAACAAGACATTCGTGGGACAGTTTATGTTCTACGGGTGTCTTTTTTTATATGTATGAGAAAAGAGGCGGTGAAAAGAAAAAAGAAAAGGGAGGATTATATTATGACAGCAGATATGACAAAACAAAATGAAAAAGTGGTAATGCGGGTATCTATCAATACCATAATTGTCAATATTATATTGTCGACTTTTAAGGTGTTGGCAGGGTTTTTGTCCCATTCGGGAGCGATGATTTCCGACGGGGTACATTCTGCATCTGATGTGTTTAGTACAGTGATTGTGATGGTGGGGTATAAATTATCCGGAAAAGCATCAGATGACAAGCACCAATATGGACATGAACGGATAGAATGTGTGGCAGCAATTTTGTTGGCGATGGTGTTATGTGTGACAGGATTGGTGATTGGGGCAAATGGTCTGGAAAAAATATTCACAGACGGAAAAATGGATTTACAAGCCCCCACAGCATTGGCTTTGGTGGCAGCGATTGTATCCATATTCATAAAAGAGGGAATGTATCACTATACCAAATTTGCAGCAAAAAAAGTCAACTCCGATGCATTGATGGCAGATGCTTGGCACCATCGTTCTGATGCTTTGTCTTCTGTGGGCAGTTTGGTTGGTATTGGCGGGGCAATGTTTGGTTTTCCTATCTGTGACCCTATTGCAAGTGTGGTGATTTCTGTGTTTATTGTGAAAGCCTCTTATGATATTTTCAAAGATGGGATTGATAAAATGATGGACACGGCTTGTGATGCAGAAACATTGGAACGTATGAAAGATGTCATCATACAGCAAGACGGTGTTTTGGGGATTGATGCAATGCAGACCAGACAATTTGGTGCAAGGGCATATGTAGATGTGGAAATTGCAGCAGATGGAGATTTGAAATTGACAGAAGCACATACCATTGCAGAACAGGTGCATATGGCGATTGAACAGAACTTTCCGGAAGTAAAACATTGTATGGTGCATATCAATCCACAAAAAATAGTTTGAGAACATACGAAAATATGGTATGATAAAATCAAAAAGTGAGTGTGTGAATATGAAAATAGCATTGGCACAATTAGACATGGATTTTGAAAACAAGGCATTGGCAAAAAAACGTTGTACGCAAATGATGGAAAAAGCAAAGGCAAAATGTGCAGATTTGATTGTATTTCCGGAGATGACATTGACAGGATTTACCATGCAACCGCAAATATATGGAGAGCAAAAACAGAATAGCGAAACAGTGGCATATTTTCAAGAAATGGCAAAGAGATATGATATAGGGATTGTATTTGGTGTGATATTTTTGGAAAATGGGAAAGCGGAAAATCATAGCATGGTATTGGATAAAACAGGAGAGGTTTTGGCAGATTATGCAAAAATACACCCATTTTCTTACGGTGCAGAAGCAAAGTATTATGTGGGGGGCAATCAAATTGCATATTGTACAATGGCAGGTATGACAATCAGCCCATTTGTATGCTATGATTTACGGTTTCCCGAAATTTTCCAAGTGGCATCGAAAAAAAGCCATTGTATGACGGTTATTGCGAATTGGCCAAAACAAAGAATTGCACATTGGAAGATACTGTTGCAGGCAAGAGCGATTGAAACACAAAGTTTCATTGTGGGCGTCAATCGCAGTGGTAAAGATGACGGGCTGGCATACAGTGGGGACAGTATGTTGATTTCGCCAACAGGAGAAATTTTGGCACATTTGACAGAACAGAATGCATTGCAGGTTGTGGAGATAGAAAATAAGCAGGCAGAACAATATCGTGAAACATTTCCTTTGAAAGCAGACCGAAAAGAACAACTATATGCAAGCTGGTTGCAAGGATAAGGAGTGTTTCATTTGGACGAAAGCAAAAAACAAAGATTGGAATACTTGAAAAAGAAACAACGGGAATTGTGGCATACACGAGCGATTACAGAAGAAAAAAAGTGTATCATAGAAAGTATACCGCATTTTGAAAAACGGTATGTGTTTGCAGATGCAGAACAAATCAAAGAAATTATGGCATTTTTGCATACACTGCCTGCTATGACACCAACCAGACCGGATTTTCGGATTTTGCCAAAAGAAGAAGTCACATATGAAACCATAGCAGATGATAAAACGAAAGTATATATTTGCTTTTTATATGGTATGCACGCAGAATTTGATGATTTGTTTGTGATGGGGACATTGGAACAATGTTGCAGGGATATGGTATATTGGCAGGATTTTTGTGCAGATTTGTTGTTGATTGCAGAGAATTGTATGGATTTTATTTATATTGAGGGAGCATACAAACCTATCAAAAGTAAATGGGAACAGCCAAAGCAGTAATTGCTTTGGCTGTTTTTGGGTTAACGAATGAAGTTTGTTGCAACTTTTGGCTCTTGTTTTGGAAAATCAATGCTTGCAGCTTTTCCGGCAGCAATGCATTTGATTAGCCATGCCATGTTATTGCCCAATGTACGCATGGTTTGCATACCCTCTAAATCTTGTTTGACTTCTTCGGGGGTATTGCCATGTACCATATTCCAATACTGTGATGTGACAATGGGAATGCTTTTGATAGCAAAGTATTTGTTGAGCTGGTCAAAAGAAGAAGTGGCACCGCCACGACGACAGCTGACCACAGATGCTCCAACCTTCCCATCGAAACTGCGACCATAAAATGCACGGTCTAAAAAAGAAGTCAAAGCACCGGACGCAGAAGCAAAATGCACAGGAGAACCAAATACAAAGCCATCTGCGGTTTCTGCTTTGTCTAAAAATTCGTTGACACAATCGTTGCGGAAACAACGCTCATGCGTTTTACAGTAATGACAAGCGATACAGCCTGCAACAGGTTCGTTGCCCAACCACATGATTTCGGTTTCGATGCCATTTTTCTCCAATGTGGCAGCGACTTCCTGTAATGCGGTATACGTACAACCTTTTTGGTGTGGCCCACCATTTACCAATAATACTTTCATAAAATTTCATCTCCTGATTTGATATTTTTGATTATGACCAAGTTTTCCAGATTTCGGGGCAATAACCCAATGTGAAAGCGTTGCCATTGCGTACAATGGGCGTTTGAAACAGCTCCGGATTTTCAAATAATGTGATTTCCCGTTTGCTTTCGTCGATATAATCCATGTATAAGGTTTGATAGGCTTTTGCTTTACGGTTTATCATATCTTCCACATTGAGGCATTTTTTGGCAGAGGAAAATACGCTTTTGCTCATGCCATAGGTATGCACATCAATGGATTGAAAGGGAATGTTACGCTCTTTGAAATAGCGTTCTGCCTTTTTTGTGTCAAAACATTTTTTTGCACCATAAATTTGAATATTCATCATATAACTCCTTGTTGTCTGTTTTGTTTATTATACACAATCGTGACAAATGCTACAAGACTGTGATACAATAACAAGTAAAAATCTATATAAGGTGGTGGAATATCAATGAAAATGATTTCTTGGAATGTCAATGGCTTGCGTGCGGCAGTGGGAAAAGGATTTTTGGAATATTTTCAAAGCGTAGATGCGGATATTTTTTCTGTGCAGGAAACAAAATTGCAAGCAGGGCAAATTGATTTAGACACAACAGGATATTATGATTATTGGAATTATGCAGAGAAAAAAGGATATTCCGGTGTGGCTGTGTTTACAAAACAAAAGCCAATGGCTGTGACATATGGCTTGGGCATAGAAGAACATGATAAAGAAGGTCGTGTGATTACGTTGGAGTTTGAAACGTTTTATCATGTGACCGTGTATACACCCAATTCTCAGCAAGCAAATGCAAGACTGGGGTATCGTATGGAATGGGAAGATGCGTTTCGTGCATATCTGCATACATTAGACGGGAAAAAACCTGTGGTGGTTTGTGGGGACTTGAATGTTGCACACAATGAGATTGATTTGAAAAATCCGAAAACAAATCGCAAAAGTGCCGGTTTTACAGATGAAGAAAGAGGAAAAATGACAGAGCTGTTGCAAAGCGGTTTTACAGATAGTTTTCGGTATTTATATCCTAACGTAGAAGAGGCATATTCTTGGTGGAGCTATCGTTTTCAGGCAAGACAGAAAAATGCAGGTTGGCGGATTGATTACTATTTGGTGTCACAACGGTTGCAGGAACAAATCAAAGAAGCCAAAATACACAAAGATGTACTTGGCTCTGACCATTGTCCGGTAGAATTGGATATAGAATTGAGGTAAGCAAAAAGGAGGATACGTGTTTTGTATCCTCCTTTTTTATGTGCATTACAAAGGTGTAGCATCATTTTGAAAAAAACAAAAGACAGTATTTAGATGAAAAAAATTTTGTGTAATTTTAACAAACGAAAACGTGTCCTCATATGAAAATACATTTGTAATTATATTAAAGACATACTTTGGTGAATGATAATCAAGAAAACAGAAACTGAAAAGGAATAACAATTATCGACAAATATATAAATCATTAACATATATTACAATATTTATTTGGCAATAATTGACTATACTACAAGACTGTTATAAAATAAAATAAAACTTATTTTGTATTTTTTGGATAATAAATACAAAGAAATAGTATAAAATTTGTGTATACTTACTGTATATGCTTTTGTAAAAGTATTAAAAAAAAGTATGAAAATGTCAAATTAGATTGATTTTTAGCAATATAATCGGTATACTGATTATATGTAGAAGAATGTAAAAATTTGTGAAAAATAGGATGTAACGGAAGTGCAAGTATAGACGTAATCACAAGATGTACAAGGTGTAAGGGGGAGAAAACGTTGAATTATTTGGATAACAATATGTTCTCACTTTCCAGAAAAGTGTTGGATTGTTTGTGGCAAAAGCAAATGGTGATTTCAGATAATATGGCAAATGTAGAAACACCGGGATATAAAGCCAGATATGTCACATTTGAAGATGAATTGCAACAAAAAATTTCCTTGGCAAAAGGAAAAGGAAAAAATGCTATGCGTGCCGGCATTGAAGGAACAAGAGCCAATATCCATTTTTCTGAAAACGAAAGCACAAGGGCAGATGGAAACAATGTCCAAATGGATGCAGAACAGGCAGAAGAGGCAAAAACTGTTTTGCACTACAATTATATGGTAAAAGCACTGAATGACGATATTTCCAGATACCGCAGTGTAATCAAAGGGCAATAAATAATAGAAAAATAAAGATTTCAGGGGAGGTTAATTGTCATGAGTTTTTTGAGAGCTTTGGATATTAGTGCATCGGGCATGACAGCACAAAGAATGCGCTTGGATATTGCGGCGGAAAATGTAGTCAATATCAATACAACCAGAACGGAAAATGGGGATACTTACAGAAGAAAAATGGCGGTGTTTGAACCAATTTCCGGCAACAGCTTTGATAAAGTGTTGCGTTCTGCGGCAGCAAGACAAAAACAGAATGCAGTCGGCGGTGTGCGTGTGGCAGAGATTGTGGAAGATGAACGTCCTTTTCAAATGGTGTATGACCCTGACCATCCGGATGCAAATGAAGATGGTTATGTAGCAATGCCAAATGTGGATTTGTTAAAAGAGACTGTGGACAGTATGGCTGCAACCAGAGCATATGATGCCAATTTGACGGTATTTAATATGGTGAAAAATATGGCAACAAAGGCTTTGGAAATCGGAAGATAATCAAAAATCGTGATGAAAACCATTTGATAAGGGAGAGGAATCTATGTTTACTACACAAATGAAAACGCTGACACCCATACAGTTGTCTTTTGAACAACAGGCTCAGAAAAATCAGCAACAGGAAACAATACCATTTCAGGATATTTTTCAAACAGCAGTCAAAGATGCATATCAAAAAGAAAAAGAATTGGAACAAAGTCAATATTTGTTGGCAACCGGTCAGATTGATGACCCGCATACTGTGCCAACAATTGCAGCACAAGCACAGCTTTCTGTGGATTTGATGGTGCAGCTTCGCAACAAGGCATTAGATGCTTACAATGAATTGATGAGAATAAATCTGTAAAAAGCAGAACCATATAAAGTTATCTGACAGAGAGGGATTTGTGTGAAAGAGAGGTTACAAGCCTTACTTGAAAAAGTCAAGGAAACAACAAAAAATTTAAGCAGTACTGTAAAGAAAATTATCCTGATTGGTGTGGCAATATCCATTTTGGCAGCAATTGGGATTGCGGTGATGTTAAACAATAAACCATATGAAACATTGTTTTATAATTTGACAGACCAAGAATCCAGCGAAATTATGGGTAAGTTGCAGGAAAAAGGTGTGACATATAAATATGAAGCACCTGGCACGATTTTGGTACCCAAAGAGCAAGAGGAACAACTAAGGGCAGAATTGGTATACGAAGGGTATCCCAAACATGGTTTTTCCTATGATATTATCATGAATAATATTGATTTGACCACTTCTGAAAGTGAAAAACAAAAATATTATTTGATGGAATTGCAAGACAGATTGGGTGCAACGATTTCTTTATTTCCCAATATCAAAGACGCAAAGTTGAATATTGCTTTGGGTGAAGACAGAAAATATGTTTTGGATAGCAAAAATATGACAAAATCTTCTGCATCTGTCACTGTGATTACAGACAATGGGGATATGATTGATGAAGAATGTGTACGTGCAATCCAAAGAGCTGTATCTTCCAGTGTGCCGGATTTAGAATTTAGCAAAGTGACCGTTGTTTGCAACGGCAAAGATGTGAGTATCGCAGAAGAACGTTCTGCAAAAGATGCCAATGATTTGAAATTCCAGATGGAACAAATCATTGATGAAAAAATTGAAGCAAAAGTGATGGCAATGCTTGAACCGATTTACGGAGAAGGTCGTGTGCGTGTATCTGTAAACAGTGAAGTAGATGTCAATAAAAAAATCAGAGAATTGGTGAATTATTCAGCAGAAGATGAGAGAAATACAGGTGTTATTTCTTCTCAGAACGCAACACAGGAAGTCACAAAAGACGGCGAGGGAACCGGTGGCGTACCCGGAACGGAAACAAATGCTGATTTCCCGATTTATACCAGAATTGAACAAGATGGCACTGAAACATACATACTGAGTGATGGTGGTGCAGAATATCTGGTAGACCAATTAAAAGAACAACAGCAAATTGATGCCGGTGATTTAACCGATTTGACTGTTGGGGTTATCATTGACGGTGCAGATACCGGAGATACCACAGAAGAAAAATTGAAATCATTGGTAGCAAAAGCTGCGGGTATTGACAGAGAAAATCAAGATGAAAAAATTGAAATCGTAACAGTACCATTCTATACAGAAGGGCCTGTGGAAGAACCCGCAAAACCTTTGATTGACCCTGTAAAACTCAAACAGGGATTGTTGTTGGTTGGTATTGCCGGTGGTATCTTGTTGATACTGTTGTTGGTATTGATGTTGTTAATCAAACGCAGAAAACGTAAACGTTTGGAAAGAGAAATGGCTGAAGAACGTCAAAACCAAAACCAAAACAATGTAATCCCCAATATGCCGGTTGAAGACCTGAATAAGGTTAATTTGGATATGGTGGCAGATTTGTTGGATATTAAAAATGAACGTAGTATGGAATTGAAGGAGAAAATCAGAGATATTACAGACGAAAATCCTGAAATTTCTGCACAGACATTGCGAAATTGGCTGAGAGGAGGAAGAAATGATGGAGAATAAACCGTCAGGCCTGACGCCGGAACAGAAGGCAGCAGCAGTGATTATTTCCATGGGAACAGATAAGGCTTCTCAGATTTATCAATACCTAAGCGAAGAGGATATTGAAATTCTTACTGTCGAAATTGCAAAAATGCGTCATTTATCACCGGAAGAAACAGAAGAAGTGTTGGATAGCTTCTATAAAGAGTGTATGACACAAAAGGTTGTGACAGAAGGCGGTCTGGAATATGCAAAAACGATTCTGGAAAAAGCCTTCGGTCAACAGACCGCAGCAACATTGTTGGAAAAAGTGGCAAAATCTCTAAAAACAATGCCATTTTCCTTTATTCGTAAGGTGGACAGCAAAAACTTGTATTCCATATTACAACATGAAAGACCACAGACGATTGCGTTGGTACTTTCTTATGCAAATCCAGACCAGGCGGCTGATGTTATCGTTTCTTTACCGCAAATGAAGCAATTGAGTGTGGTAGAAGCAATTGCAAAAATGGATAGTGCATCACCGGAAGTGATTAAAGTTGTGGAACAACAGATTGAAAGGAAATTTTCCTCTGTACTTACCACAGACTTTACAAAAGCCGGTGGTATCGACTATATCGCAGAAGTTATCAACTATATGGACCGCAGCAATGAAAAACATATTTTCGACGAGCTGGGTGCAAAAGATGCAAAACTTACAGACGAAATCAGAAAAAGAATGTTTGTATTCGAAGATATTACAACTATGGACAACCGTTCGATTCAGCGATTTTTGCGTGACTGTGATTCCAAAGATATTGTGTTGGCACTCAAAGGTGCAAATACAGAAGTTGCAAATCTTATTTTCTCCAATATGTCTGCTCGTATGGCAGAATCTATCAAATCTGATTTGGAAGTCACTGTCAATGTACGTATTAAAGACGTGGAAGATGCACAACAGAAAATTGTTGGCGTAATCAGAAAGCTGGAAGAAGAAGGCGAACTGGTTATCATGAAGGGCGGAAAGGATGATATTATTGCCTAATCTGCTGAAAAGACGGGAACAAAAAAATAATATACAAGCATTCACATTTCAGAATGAATACGAAGAAGCATTGCTTCGTGTGAGAGCAAAAAAGAAAACAAAAGAACCGGAGGAAGAACTATCTTCCTCTGAGGTTTTTGCACAAGTGCAACAAGAAACAAAACCAACGGTTTCCTATGAAGAATTAAAGGCATGGGAAAAAAGATTGGAAGAAGAAAGACAAAGAAACCAAGAACAAGCACAGCAGTTGGTGTCTCAGGCAAAAGAAGAAGCAAATGCTTTGCTCGAAAAAGCAAAAGAAGAAGCAGAACAAGTTCGGGAAGATGCAAAACAGGCAGGGTATGATGCCGGATATGCCGTAGGGGAAGAAGAAGGCTATCAGGAAGCATACAACAAAGTCGAAGAAACCGTTGGTGTGGAAGCACAGGCTTTTTTGCAGGAATTAAAACAATCATTGGAAGATATCACAAAACAAAAAGAAGATGTGTTATATCAATATAAAAATGATTTGAAAGACGTTGCAATCGCAATTGCAGAAAAAGTGGTGCAAGTCAGCTTGCGTTCCAGTGGGGAAATTATAGAGCGTATGATTATTTCCGCAACAGAACGTCTGAAAACAAAAGAATGGGTGAAAATATATATCTCAAAATCCGATGCACAAATGATGTTGCAGGCAGACAGAGATTTGGTAGCCTCTTTGTCACATCTTTCTGAGCATATCAAAGTGATTGTGATGAATGATGAAAAACAAGGAACTTGTATTATAGAATGTCCTGATGAAATTATTGACGCAAGTGTGAATGCACAGATGGAAAACATCAAAGAAATTTTGAACCAGTCCGGTACATAAACGGAGGGATTGCCATGTATCAAAATATGGTCAATATGATTAAGAAATCTGAAACCATCAGTCATATCGGAAAGATTGAAAATATCGTAGGTATGACGATTGAGGCTTCGGGTGGCAAAGCCGGTATTGGTGATATCAGTAGTATTTATAATGAGTCCATGAAAAGCCATGTCGTTGCAGAAGTGGTTGGATTCAAAAATGACAAAATATTATTGATGCCGTATGAAAATACAGATGGTATTACAGCCGGCAGTTTTGTCAGAAATACAAAACAGCGTTTGAAATTGCCTGTTGGCGATTTTTTACGGGGGCGAATCATCAATGCATTGGGAGAACCCATTGATGGTCTGCAACCTTTTGAAAAACCAGAGTATTTTTCGGTGGGAAGCGGTTATATCAACCCATTGAGCAGACCACCAATCCGAGAAAAAATGGATTTTGGTATCAAGGCTTTAGATGGCATGATTACCATTGGCAAAGGGCAGAGAATTGGTATTTTTGCAGGTAGTGGTGTTGGGAAAAGTACATTGTTGGGTATGATTGCAAAAAATGTAAAAGCCGATATCAATGTGATTGCACTGGTTGGGGAACGTGGCAGAGAAGTTTTGGAGTTTGTCCAAAAAGACTTGGGAGCGGAAGGTTTGGCTCGTTCGGTTTTGGTTGTGGCAACTTCTGACCAATCTCCTATGTTGCGTATGAAATGTCCACTTGTGGCAACAGCGATTGCAGAATATTTCAGAGACCAAGGCAAAGATGTTTTGCTGATGATGGATTCTTTGACACGTTTTGCAATGGCACAAAGGGAAATCGGCCTTGCGGTTGGCGAACCACCCATTGCCAGAGGGTATACCCCCTCGATTTATTCCGAATTGCCAAAGTTGTTGGAACGAAGCGGAAATTTTGAAAAAGGTTCGATTACAGGGATTTATACTGTGTTGGTGGAAGGGGATGATACCAATGAGCCCATTGCTGATACAGTGCGTGGTATTTTAGACGGGCATATTGTGCTTTCTAGAAAGTTGGCAAACAGTAACCACTTTCCGGCGATTGATATTAATGCAAGTATTTCTCGTCTGATGTCGAGTATTGTATCAAAAGAGCATAAAGATATGGCATCAAAGTGCAGAGATATTTTGAGCTTGTATGCAAAAAATGAGGACTTGATTGCCATTGGTGCTTATAAAGCAGGAACAAATCCAAATCTGGATTATGCAATTGAAAAAATAGAAAAATTAAATGGGTTTTTGAAACAAGGAATTGATGAGTCGTTTACTTATGAGCAGATGATGCAAATGATGCATCAGATTTTGGATACATAATAAAAGGGGACTTTATCTATGAAAAAATTTTCTTTTCAGTTGGAGCCGGTATTGAAATATAAGGGCGATATTTTAGAGGTTTTGAGAAATGAGCATAGCATGGCATTGAAAGATGTGGTAGACCAGGAAAATGTTATTCAAAATTTGGAAAATGAGAAAAAAGCATTTTTGTTGGAATTTAATGAAAAGAAAAAACATTCCATGACCGTTATGGAAGTGGGCATTTATGAAAGATATTTGCAAAAACAAAATGCAGTCATTTTATCCGAAAACAATAAATTGCAAGAATTACAATTTGCAGAAGCAAAAAAACGGGAAAAAATGATTGAAGCAAAAAAAGAAAAACTTTCGATTGAAAAATTGAAAGAAATTAAAGTAGACCAATACAAAAAAGCGATGCAAAAGGAAAATGAATTGTTTATCGAAGAATTTGTATCCAATGCAAAAACCAGAGAAAAACAAGTATGATGTTAGCAACCGGTGCAAAATAAAAAAATTTGCATTGTGGCTATAAAAAATAAAGAAAAGGAGGTGCAGAATATGGCGACAAACAGTGCAAGCGATGCGCTGATGTCTGTTGGCAGTGTGATGCAGAAACCTGCGGTAAATACAAAAGAACAAAAATTGCCATCTGATAAGAGCAGTTTTCAAGATGCAATCAAAGAAAAATTAAACCAAACAAATGAAACACAACAACCAAAGGATACTGCAAAAGACAATGTACTCAAAACAGAAAATACTGATGCAGAAGTCGTTGAAAAAGTAGGCGATGCGGTTTTGGAAGAAGCAGCAGCAATGGTGCAAAATCCAATATTACAACTGTTTGACCAAGATATGTTGACAACGATGTTGCGTCAAGATACGGTGGCAAATCAAGTTGTGGTGCAAGAAGTTTCTGTGGAAGAAGTACAGCCTCAAATTGCTGCAAATACACAACAGACAACAAAATTACCAGAAGCCAAAATGCTGCAAACAACAAATCAAACGGTGGAGGTAGCAGACAATACCAAAGAGAACAAACAGGGGATTGATATTGCAAAAATTGTAAAGAATGAAGTGCAAATACAAAAACCTGTGGAAAGCACAAATGAAAAACAACTGCAGGAAACAACAAAACAACCCATTTTACAACAATCCGTAAAACAGGAGTTGAAAGATGTGGAAGTGGTTGCACAAACAGAAGAAGTACAAAAACCCGTGCAACCGATGATGCTGCAAACAAAACAAAAAACCGAAGCAGGTGAGCTTGTCCATGTGAAAGTGGCTGATGTATTGCCTGTGAACAAAGGAAATGTGGCACAACAGTTGGCTGACAAAATTTTGTTACATAACAACAATGAATTTGAATTGCAGTTAAACCCACAATCTTTGGGGAAAATTCAAATCAAGGTGCATTTTGATAACGGGGAAACCAGAGTTTCTATATTGTGTGAAAATGCAAAAGCCATGCATTTATTGTCAGAAAACACAAGTAGTCTGGCAACTATGTTGGAAAACCGTACAGGCAATCAAACAACCATTCAGATACAGGAAAATAAAGACACATTCTATAAACAAGAAACTGACCAAAACGGACACCAACAGCAACAACAGACAAAAGATGAACAGCAACAAAGACAACAGAAACAAAAACATCAAAACAGCATGGATTTCTTACAACAAATGCGATTGGGTTTGGTGTAGAAAACAAAAAAGGAGGAATTTGACATGGTAAATGGTATGTCAGGATATTCCAGAATGGGAGATACTGCTTATGTGAGTGCAAATACAAATGCAAGAGCAGCAAATCCCCAAAAACCAGCCGATGGTGTGCAAACAAAAAAGCCTTCATCTGGATTTGATATGAATACATTGATGAAGTTGATTGCTGCACAAATACAAAATCAAGACCCGATGAATCCAACCGGTCAAGATGCATATATGATGCAGATGGCACAACTGGCTGTTGTACAAGCAACCAACAGTATGGCACAAACCACTATGACAACTTATGCAGCGTCATTGGCAGGCAAAGAAGTAACCGTATTGAAGTTTCAAGCAGACGGTAAAACAAGTGAAGAAGTCGTTGGTACTGTTACCGGTGTTGCTTTTGTAGGCGGTCAGCCGATTTTGTACATTGGAGAAGATGCATACAGTATGGGACAGCTGATTGCTGTGGGAAAATTACCACCTCCAAAAACAGAGGGTGGAGATGGCACTGCAAAGCCGGAAGGCAGCGGGGGAACTGAAAAACCCGAAGGAACAGAAAAGCCGGAAGGTGGAGAAGGAACAGAAAAGCCCGAAAGCAGTGAAACAGATAAACCAACAGATGGAGAAAATGCAGGTGGCGATGCAGTGCCAAAAGAATAACACTTTTCTCTATATGTTAAGGGGGTAAAGTGATGATTGAAAATTTGAATGATTTGAAACTGCGACAAATTCAAGTCAATCCTGTGCAAGTAAAGTCACAAGCGGCAGAAGGCAAAAAACGTACAACGTTTGGTCAGATGCTGCAAGAAAAGATGGAACAGACACAGTCATTGCAGTTTTCCAAACATTCCAAAGAACGCATGGAGCAGCGTGGCATTGAAATGACACCGGAGTTGTTGCAACAAATGAATACAGCAGCAAGTCAGGCAAAATCAAAAGGGGCAAAAGATGTTGTCATGATTGGATCACAAGCGGCATTTATTGTCAGTATTCCAAACAATACTGTGATTACTGCAATGAATGGAAATGAAATGAAAAATAACATATTTACAAAAATTGATAGTGCTGTGTTATTATAAGCCGGCCCCGTTTGGGAAGCTTTCTGTATAGACTGAAGTATCTGTACAATCACAGCAAACGGAAGGAGATAATTATAAATGCTTAGATCAATGTTTTCAGGTGTATCTGGTTTGCGTACACACCAAAGCAGAATGGACGTTATTGGTAACAACATCGCCAATGTCAATACCGCAGCTTACAAAAGCGGTGCGGCGACATTCCAAGAATCCATTTATCAAACATTGAAAGGTTCTAGTGAAGGTGGTGCGGTATATGGCGGTTCCAACCCCAACCAAGTTGGTTATGGTAGTACATTTGGTTCCATTTCTTTGAACTTTAATGCAAGTGCGTTTGAGCCAACCGGTGTGCTGACACACGCCATGATTGATGGGCAAGGGTTCTTTATGGTTGGTCCGAAGAATGGAAATGGTATTGCAACAGGTGTAGATGAAGATGGGACACCAGATGATCTCCTCAACAATGATATTGATAAATTGAATTTGACCAGAGTGGGTAAATTCACTGTGGATGGTAACGGTTATTTGTGTATGCCTGATGGGAATGTGGTATATGGATATTTGCCGAAAGGGATTACAAATGGACAATCAGTTGAACCACCCAGTGGAGATGAAAAATTTGATGCAGATCAAGCAACATTAAGACCGCTTCAAATTCCCAGTGTAGATGACCAAGGTCAGATTCATGTACCGCCGGTTGCAGGGGAACAGCAGTTAAAACTGAAAGACCTTGCAGTAGGGAAAGATGGTATGTTAACCGGTACCGCAGATGATGGGAAAATTTATAAAATCGGTCAAGTTGCTGTATGTAACGTACCAAACCCCAATGCATTGGAAAACCAAGGCGGCGGTTATTACAAAGCTGTCAACAACACCGGTGGAATTTCTGCACACGCACCGGGTTCCGGTACAACAGGTATGTTGGCACCGGGTGGTTTGGAAATGTCAAACGTAGACTTGGCAACAGAATTTTCCAACATGATTACCACACAGAGAGGTTTCCAAGCCTGCTCCAAAATTATCAGTGCATCTGATGAAATGTTACAAGATTTAATCAGCATGAAACGATAATTTGTGATATAATAGAACCAGAACACCAAAAATGAGCAATTTATAAGCAAACAAAGAGATATGGCATAGGTGGGAAGCATTTTTGTAAATCATCCATGCAAAAATGCTTCCTTATTACAAAATGACAAAACCAAATAAAGTAACGGGGCAATAAGAAAGGGAGAGTGTAAGCAATATGATTAGATTGACAAAATTGAACAAAGAAGAATTTGTATTGAATTCCAATCAGATTGAATGTATTGAGTTGATTCCGGAATCCAAAGTGATTATGGCAAACAAAGACTTTTTTATTGTCCGGGAAGATGTGGATACCATTATTAACAGAATTGTAGAGTATAATGCAAAAGTCTATAATTTTCATAAAAAAATCATGTTAGTGAATAACAATGAAGAATAAAGATTAAGAGGTATGTGATATGGACATTACAACAATAATAGGTATCATACTGGGTGTGGTATTGATTGTATTCGGGATTGTTTTTGACTTGAATACAATGGAGCTTCATATAGATAAATTAGGTAATTTCTTTGATCCATCTAGTATTTTGATTGTAGTCGGCGGTACATTGGCAGCGGTAATTGCCAGTTTTCCTGCGAGTATGCTCAAGCAAATTCCAAAACACTTTAAGGTTATGATGCAAGGGGACAAATACAACCCAATGCAATATATTGATTTGTTGGTTGAATTTGCACAGATTGCCAGAAAAAATGGTCTTTTGGCATTGGAAGAAAAAGCAAATCAAGAAACAGACCCATTCCTGCAACAAAGTATTATGCTGATTGTAGATGCAACTGACCCTGAAAAAGTAAAAGAAATGCTGAATAACGATTTGGAGTATCTTTCTGAGCGTCATGGCAATTCTGTGAATATGTATGAAAAAGCCGCAGCGTATGCACCAGCATTTGGTATGATTGGTACATTGGTTGGTTTGATCAATATGTTGAAAGGTATGAACTTTGAAGACAGTGGTGGTGCTAGTAGTTTAGGGCAAGATATGTCTGTAGCTTTGATTACAACATTTTATGGTTGTGTTTTGGCAAACTTAATTTTTATGCCGATTGCAAAAAAATTAAGTGGTAAAAATGACGACGAATATCTTTGTAAACAAATTATCATAGAAGGTGTGTTATCGATACAATCCGGTGAAAATCCGAAATTTATGAAAGAAAAACTGTTATCTTATTTGACACAGGCACAAAGAGAAATGGCAAAAGAAGAAACAACTAGAAATGACTAATAGGGATGTGTTTTTATGGCAAAAAAGCCAAGGCAAGAAGAAGGCAGCGACTGGATGGGTACCTATGGTGACATGGTAACCTTGTTGTTATGTTTTTTTGTACTATTATATTCTATGTCAAGTGTGGATACAAATAAGTGGGAATTGCTGGTAAAAAGTTTCAATCCCAATGCAGAACAGGTTTCTCAGATTGTAACCAATACAGCACCAAATGATGGTGAATATGATGTAGAAGGTAGTGTTGACCCGTCAACAGATGCAAGTGAGTTTGACCAGTTGTTTTATACATTGTCAGAATATGTTGCACAAAATCAAATGCAGGAAAGTGTGGAGCTTTCCAAAGGAGACGGTTTTACATTCATAACATTTCGTGACAATGTGTTTTTTGATGGGAACAGTTATGTTTTGAAAGATGAAGGAAAGGCGATATTAGATGAATTTTGCGGTGCAGTGCGTGTGGCAAAAGATTCTATACAAGAAATTCAGATTTTGGGACATACATCACAAGCAAGTTTAAATGAGCCAAATGAACCGATAAGCGACCGTTTTTTGGCATCAAACAGAGCAACAGAAGTTTTGCTTTATATTCAACAAAAGAATGTAATTGACCCTGCGAAACTGGTGTCAAGCGGCTATGGACAGCATAGACCGATTAGTTCTTTTGAAACAAGAGAGTCAAGAGCAAAAAACAGACGTGTGGAAATACTGATTACCAAAACAGACAGTGTGGTAAAAGTATTGGACCAATATTATGAAGAAGCAGATATGATACATATGGATTAAAAGTATCTGTATTTTTATAAAAACAAAACCCATGTATTGGCATAGAAAGGGGGGAATTACCATAAATGGCAGAAGTATTATCACAAAGCCAGATTGATGCATTGATTAATTCTATGGCTGGTGGTGGGAATGTAGAAGAACCACAAAAAGAAGAGAAAAAATATAAGAAGTATGACTTTTATAGTCCAAAGAAATTTACAAAAGATAAGTTGAAAATGTTACTGGGGATTTATGAAAACTATGCCAGATTAGCATCTTCAAGAATCAATAGTTTGGCAAGGGTAGCGTGCCAGATGGACGTATTGACAGTAGAAGAACAAAGGTACTATGAATTTAGCAATGCATTGAATGATAATGACGTTTTGACGTTGATTGATGTGAAAATACCAGATGGGAGTGCGCAAACCCCCATCGTATTGCACGCTTCTAATCAGTTGATGTTATGTATGATAGATAGAATGCTTGGTGGCATCGGTGATGGTGTGGAGGAAGTGATGGTATCTTATACTTATACAGATATAGAACTTTCTTTGTACGAAAATATTATGGGGTATTTGGTTCCAATTATGAAAGATGGTTGGATAAATTTTATGAATTTGAATTTTGCGATTGATAAAATAGAAACCAACCCAAGCATGATGCAAAAGATAGGTAGAGATGAAACCATTGTCATTGTGGTATTGGAAGTAGAAATTGGTACTGTAACAGGTAAAATTAACATTTGTTTGCCGGGAAGTTTCCTGACAAATGTGTTTAAGATATTTGAGAAAAAACCTGAAAAAGCAGCTCAGGAAGAAGACGCAGCACAAGGAATCTTTGATGGAATCAAAGAAACTACAATGGAAATCAAAGCAGAATTGGGCAACTCCCAAATTTTGTTAAAAGATTTGTTTGGTTTGCAAGTGGGAGATGTCATCAGCTTAAATCAGCCAAAAGATTCTGATGTTTTTTTGTATATCGAAGGAGAGCCGTGGTTTAAGGGGCAACTTGGAAAAAGCAATAAAAATATGGCTGTAAAAATCAATGAAATATGTGAAAAAATGTAGGTTTCATCACGAGGAGAATAACAGACATGACTTTTAAAAATTTTAGTTCTATAGAGATTGATGCTATAGGTGAAATCCTAAATATTAGTTTGGGAGCATCTGCCACAGCAGTCTCTACGATGCTTGGTAAAAGAGTTGATATTACCACTCCTGATGTGAACATTATCTCTTTTGATGATTTTGATTATGCAGATTTGGAACCAGCAGTTGGGGTTGAAATCACGTATGTATCAGGGTTAAGTGGTAGTAACATTATGTTGTTGAAACGACATGATGTAAAGGTAATTGTGGAATTGCTCATGGGAATGGAAATGTCTGATGAGGAATTTGAGTTGAATGAAATGAATATGAGTGCCGTTTGTGAAGTTATGAACCAAATGATGGGGGCATCTTCCACAGCACTGTCTGAATTCTTGGGGGAAGTGGTAAATATTTCCACACCGGTTTCATTTGAAGTGGGTGAGCCGGCAGAGTTCAAGAGAAAATGTTTCGATGATCAGGAATATATGGTGGTCGTAAACTTCAATTTGAAAATTGATGAATTGGTGGAAAGCAGATTTATGTATCTGATGACCATACAACTGGCGAAACGTTTGGTATCTGTGTTTGGTTTGGGGAATGAAGAAGATGATGATATCATCACAACAGAAACACCTGCACCTGCACAGCAAACAACACCAGAGCCGGAGCCTTCCAACAAGATGATGTCACAGGAAGAAATTGAAGCACTGATGCAGCAACAAACAGCACCAGAGCCAGAACCTTCCAACAAGATGATGTCACAGGAAGAAATTGAGGCACTGATGCAGCAGCAAACGGCAACACCAGAGCCGGAACCTTCCAATAAAATGATGTCACAAGAAGAAATTGAGGCACTGATGCAGCAACAAACAGCACCACAACCAGTGCAAGCAGTACCACAACCGGCACAGGCAGCAGCACCTGCAAGTGATATGCAACAACAGATGATGCAAATGATGCAGATGATGCAACAACAAATGATGGCAATGCAACAGATGCAGCCACAAGCACAAGTACAACAAAAACCACAAAGATTGATAGAAACAAAATCTTTGGATACACCACAGTTTAATACAACGTCAGATGCTTTGGGTGAAGAACAATCAGAAAATCTGCAACTGATTATGGATGTGCCTTTGGAAATTTCCGTGGAAATCGGCAGAACCAAAAAATTGATTAAAGATATTTTGGAATTTTCTGCCGGCTCTTTGGTTGTATTGGATAAATTGGCAGGAGAGCAGGTAGATGTCTATGCAAATGGACAATGTATTGCAAAAGGTGATGTTGTTGTGGTTGATGATAACTTTGGTGTGAGAATCACAGAAGTCATCAAACGTCCGGAATTGTTGCAAGAATAAAAACAGTTAAAAATTTTATTTACATAAACAAAAAAATAAAACCGATTAAGAAAGGTATGGTAGTAAAATGGCAAAAATATTATTAGTTGACGATGCGGCATTTATGCGAATGATGGAGAAAGACACATTGACAAAAAATGGATATACAGATATTCATGAAGCAGCAGATGGTGCAGAAGCAGTGGCAAAATACGATGAATTGCACCCTGATTTGGTTATTATGGATATCACAATGCCAAATATGGACGGTTTGGAAGCGTTGAAAACAATTCGTGGCAAAGACCCCAATGCAGTCATTGTTATGTGTTCTGCGATGGGGCAGGAAGCAATGGTTATTGACGCATTGAAATCCGGTGCAAAAGACTTTATCGTAAAACCTTTCAAACCAGACAGATTGTTGAAAACAGTTACCACTTTGTTGGGCTGAGATACATCTTTTGAAGGAGTGTGATTGAAATTCCGCTGGAAGATATGATGACGGTAATTACCACATTTTTGTTGGTGATGGGGATATTGGCATTATGTTATTTCTTTACCAAAAAGATTGGAAAAGGAATGTTGCGTTATCAGACTTCTTCATGCATGAAAGTAATTGACAGAGTCATCATTGGCACAGACAAGAGCCTGATGATTGTCAAAATAGGAGAGCGATATTGCCTGATTGGTGTTGCACAATCAGGCATACAGCTATTGATGGAGCTTTCAAAAGAAGAAGTGCAAATGCAATTTTTGGACAAAGAAAACCCACCGAATTTTACAGAATTGCTTTCTGAAAAATTCAAGAGAAAAAAACGCCAATAAAAAATCGGCGAATTTGGAGTGCATTTTATGAGTGAAGGAATTGTAGCAATTAACGGAAATGGTGTACAAACATTGGAATTGTTTTTTATTTTGACAGTGCTGATGTTGCTACCTTCCATTATTGTCATGATGACATCTTTTGTTAGGATTGTCATTGTGTTGTCATTTACAAGAAGTGCCTTGGGCACACAGCAAACCCCTCCCAATACAGTATTGATTGGGATTGCGTTGTTTTTGACATTGTTCATTATGTCACCGGTATTGGACCAAGTGAATGAACAAGCATATATTCCATATAAAAATGAGGAAATTACCCAAGAAGAAGCATTGGAGCGTGCAGCCGTACCAATGCGAAAATTTATGATAGACCAAACAGAGGACAGCTCTTTGCAAATGTATTTAGACCTTGCAAAGCAACCAATGCCTGAGAATATGGAAGAGTTGCCATTGCGTGTGGTTATTCCGGCATTTATGACAAGTGAATTAAAACAAGCATTTATTATGGGATTTTTGTTGTTTATTCCATTTTTGTTGATTGATATTGTGGTGTCTAGTATATTGATGTCAATGGGGATGATTATGTTACCACCGGCGACGATTGCGATGCCGTTCAAATTATTGCTGTTTGTAACGGTGGACGGTTGGCAATTACTGTTTTCGACGTTGGTGAAAAGTTTTATCTGAGAAAGGGGTAAAGTATGAATAATGCAGAAGTAATGGACATTATGCGTTCTGCCCTGATGGTTGCCATGAAATTGTGTGCACCAACATTGATATTGAGTATGGCAGTTGGTATTTTGATTTCCATATTGCAGGCAGCAACACAAATTCATGAACAAACCATTACGTTTGTACCAAAGCTGTTTGTGATTGCATTGATTTGTTTGTTTACTGGTCATTGGATGCTGACAACATTACAGGATTTTACAAGAGAATTGTTCATTTTGATGCAGCCTTGACGAAATTTGATTTTGAGGAGCGGTTTTTATGCAGGAAATGAACAATATATTGACATTTTCTTTAATCATGATGAGAATGAGCGGTTGCATATTGTTTAACCCCATTTTGGGTAGAAGAAACATACCGGGTGTGGTGAAAACAGCAATCATATTTGTATTAAGTATCATTTTAATTACATATCAAGAATATCCCATTGTGGAAGCAACGACGGCAATAGAATATGCTGTGTTGTTACTGAAAGAGTTTTTTTGTGGGTTTGTGATTGGGACAGTTGTCAATTTATTTTTGAATATCATCATTTTTGGTGGTGAAATCATCGACTTTCAGATGGGGTTGTCTATGTCAAAGATTTATGATATGCAAAGTAATACATCTTTGGCATTGAGTTCCACATTTTTTAATGCACTGTTTGTATTATTGTTTTTTGTCACAGATGGGCATTTGGTAATGTTGCAACTGTTTTTGAAATCAGGTGAAATGATTCCGTATGGCAGTATGGCAATCACACAGTCGTTAAGTACTGTTATCTTGGATATTTTTTGTGATTGTATTGTGTTGGCTGTGAAATTGGCATTGCCGATTATGGTTGTGGAAATTTTGGCAGAAGTAGGTGTGGGGATTTTGATGAGAACAATTCCGCAAATCAACGTATTTATCATCAATATTCAAGTAAAAGTTGTGTTGGGTATTGTGTTTATGGTTCTTTTGTTTTCCCCGATGTCAGAATTTTTGGAAGGCTGTATTCGATTGATGTTTGAAGCATTACAACAAGTGATGATGTTGATGCAATAAAGGGGGGAACTGAACGGTGGCCGGAGATTCCAAAACCGAAAAGGCCACGAGTAAGAAGCGCAGAGACGAGAGGAAAAAGGGTAACATATTTTTGAGCCGTGATGCTGTAATTTTGGTATCGTTATTGGGAACATTTGTGGCATTCAAAATGTTTTTTCCCATGTTTTACGGCACATTAAAAAAATATTTGCTGGACTACATGGATTTGGCAGCAGTTTTGGAAAATATTTCAAACGAAACTTCCATGCAGATTGCACAAAATTTTATGGTTACTTTTGCAAAAGTCGCACTGCTGCTTCTGTTGGTATCAGTGTTGTTGTCAGTGGTTGCAACGGCATTTCAAACAAAGCTGCTGTTCGCAGCAGATAGTTTTAAGCCGAAATTCAATCGGTTGAGTCCGATGCAGGGCATTAAGCGTATGTTTTCGATGAAAAGTGCGATGGAAGTGCTCAAAGGGCTTGTGAAAATTACAATATTATTTGTGATGCTATTCCAATATATCAAAAAGCAAGTGATACATTTTCCGGATTTTTTGACGATGGATATTATGTCAACTTGTGTATATATGTTAGATGCAATATTTGGCATGATTTTGAATATTGGGATTGCTTTTGCAGCGATTTCTGTGTTTGACTATTTTTATCAATGGTGGGATTATGAACGCCAGTTGAAAATGTCAAAACAAGAAGTGAAAGAGGAATATAAACAGCTCGAAGGTGACCCGAAGGTCAAAGGAAAAATCAAAGAATTGCAGAGAAAAATGGCAATGTCCAGAATGATGCAATCTGTACCTTCGGCAGACGTTGTGGTAAAAAACCCGACGCATTTTGCGGTTGCTTTGAAATATGACCCCGAAAAAAATACGGCACCTGTTGTGGTGGCAAAAGGGCAAGATGAGCTGGCACTTCGTATTATTAAAGTGGCAGAAGAAAGTCAAGTATATGTGATTGAAAATAAACCATTGGCAAGAGCATTGTATGCAACAACAGAGGTTCGACAGGAAATTCCTGCGGACTATTACAGTGCCATTGCAGAAATTTTGGTATATGTGTATAAATTAAAAAACAAATTATGATCAATTTGTATTCTAAAAAATTGGAGAAATAGGAATGAAAAGTATTTTTAAGAACGCAGTTTCTTTATTTGTAGTTGCAATCGTATTATTGCTGCTGATCCCATTGAATCCATTTGTATTGGATATTTTTTTCATTTTTAATATTGCACTTTCTTTGACGATATTACTGATTACTATGAATATCAAAGAAGCACTGGAATTTTCTATTTTTCCCTCTTTGTTATTGATTACAACGTTGTTGCGTTTGGGATTGAATATCTCATCTACAAGGTTGATTTTGACAAAAGAAGGTGCGGCCGGAAAGGTCATCGAGGCGTTTGGTAGTTTTGTATTGCAAGGCAATGCCATTGTCGGTGTCATTATATTCTTGATTATCGTTTTGGTGCAGTTTATCGTTATTACAAAAGGTGCAGAACGTGTTGCAGAAGTTGCAGCAAGATTTACACTGGACGCAATGCCGGGGAAACAGATGGCGATTGATGCGGATTTGAGTTCCGGTTTGATTACGGAGGCAGATGCCAGAGACCGTCGTTATAAAATCCAGAAGGAAGCAGACTTTTATGGTGCAATGGACGGTGCAACAAAGATTGTAAAAGGGGACGCAGTGATGTCAATTATCATCACACTCATCAACTTTGTGGCAGGTACTATCATTGGTATGGTACAATCCAATATGGCATTTAGTGATGTGTTGCAGATATATACCATAGCAACGATTGGTGATGGTTTGGTTTCCCAGATACCGGCGTTGTTGATTTCTACGGCAACGGGTATGATTGTAACCAGAGCGGTTTCTGATGGTAGCTTGAACCAAGACGTTACCGGTCAATTTTTGAAACAGCCACAGGCAATTATCATTGCAGGTGCAATTTTGGGTATCATTGCGTTGTTGCCCAGTATGCCGCATTTACAGTTGATTGTAATTTCGGCAGGATTGATTGCATTGGGATATACGGTTTCCAAAAAAATGAAATCGGTGATGTTGCCGGAAGAAGAAGTGGGCATGATGGGCGAAAGTGGCATGATGGAAAGCGAAGAACCGGAAATGTCACCGGAAGATTATTACAAAGACATCAATACCGTATATTCTTTGCTGAATGTGGAACCGATTGAAATGGAATTTGGATACAGTTTAATTCCTTTGGTAGAGGAGTCCAGCGGTGGGAAATTGATTAACCGTATTGTGATATTCCGTAGGCAGTTTGCACAGGAAATGGGTTTTGTTATCCCTTCTATTCGACTGCGTGACAGTTCAAGCTTGAACACAAACCAATATGTGATTAAAATAAAAGGGGAAGAAGTCGCAAAAGGTGAAATTCTGATAGATTACTATTTGGCTTTGGAACCGGCTGAGCCAAGTGGAGAAATTGAAGGGATTGAAACCATAGAGCCGGCGTATGGTATCCCAAGTAAGTGGATTACACCGGATTTGAAAGAAATGGCAGAAATATATGGGTATACTGTTATCGACCCATTGTCGGTGATGGTAACGCATATGTCAGAAGTTATCAAACAATATGTGTATGAACTGCTTTCTCGTTCGGAAGTGGTACAGTTGATAGAAAACTTGAAAAATACAGCACCGGAATTGGTGGAAGAAGCATTCCCGAATGTGATTTCTTATGGTATGTTTCAAAAAGTATTATCCAGCTTGTTAAAAGAAGGTATTCCTATCAAAGATTTAAGTACGATTGTGGAGTGTATGCTGGACGTTGGTGGCGAAGTACGAGATTTGGATACCATGATTGGGAATATTCGTGTTGCATTGAAAAGAACGATTACCAGAAGATTTTGTGAAGGTGGTCAGATGCGTGTGATTACATTGGACGGCGAAACAGAGCGTTTGATTGCATCTAGCTTGATTAAGGGTGACCAAGGTATTTACCTTGCGTTAAATCCCGATTTGATGCAACAATTTATTACACAGCTTTCTGAATATGTGAAAAAATTTAATGACATTTCAGAGTCGCCGATTATATTGACAAGCCATGTCATTCGTGTGTATGTGTATCGCTTGGTAGAACAGTTCTATCCCAATATGTATGTGTTGTCATTTAATGAAATTGCAAACAATATACAAATACAAGCAGTAGGTAACATCGTTTTGGAAAAGTAAAATAAAGTACTGAAAATGGAGAGGTCTGTATGATGATACAAAGTGAATTGGAAGAAAAAACCAATGAAGAACTGTTAGATACATATCGTCAGACCAAAGATCAGAATGTGAAACAAGAAATTGTATTGCGATATTTATATCTGGTAAAAAATATCGCACTGCAATTTCGTGGTATATATGCAAGTTTTGCACAGATTGATGATATTATCAATGAAGGTATTATTGCGTTGATGGGAGCTGTGGATAAATTTGACCCTGAAAAAAATGCAAAATTTGAAACATTCGTTTCCAAAAGATTGAAAGGTTTGATTATTGATATTGCAAGAAAACAGGATTGGGTGCCAAGAAATATCCGCAAGGATTATAAAGAAATTGAAACAGCAATGCGTACATTGTATGAAGAATTGGGAAGATGCCCAACCAATCAGGAAGTTGCAGAGTATCTGAATATGAGTTTGGAAAAGTATTTGAAAATTTTGGGCAAAACAAATTTATATAATCTGATATCGTTGGATTATTTTATTGGGGAAAGAACGGGAGAACAAGGTGCAGAACGTTTGATCAGTCATGAGGTTTCACCGGAGGAGCAGTTGGAAAACAAAGAATTGCAGCAGGTGTTGACGGAAGGACTACAATCTTTGCGGGAAAAAGAGCAGATTGTTCTTTCTTTGTATTATAGAAAAGAATTGACTATGAAAGAAATTGCAAAAGTAATGCATTTGAGTGAACCAAGGATTTCCCAAATTCATGCAAGTGGTTTGAAAGCTTTGAAATTATATATGGAAAAAAATTTTCATTCTTGAGGAGGAGTAGAAAATGTTTCAGGGATTTTATAATTTGGCATCTGGTATGCTGACGCAAAACAGAAACTTAAATGTTGTGAGTAATAATATGACAAATATGCTTACACCTGGGTATAAAAAAGATACCATGTTATCCAGTACATTTCAGGAAGAACTGATGTCCAGAACAGGGAATTTAGACCGTTCCAATATAGACGGTTTGCAAGACACTTCTATGTTTCGCAGTCCCACCACCAATGTGACCAATTTCAGTCAAGGTGCATTTGAGCCAACCAATCAACCGTTAGATTTTGCATTGGAAAATGAAAACGGATTTTTTCAAGTTCTAACACAAAACAATGATGTTGTATATACCAGAAATGGTTCTTTTATTATAGATGACCAAGGATATTTGGCATTGGCAGAAAAAGGGCGTATACTTGGTACAGATGGCCCTATTTATTTGGGTACAGATGATATCATACTAGATGAAACTGGTATGATAAACAGAAAAGATGGTACAGCAGCGGGCAGATTTGCCATTGTGGATTTTGCAGATAAAACACAGTTGAGAAAACAAGATGGTAGTGTATTTACAACAAATGCAAATCCAATTCCAAGTGATACACGTATCAGACAAAAAATATTGGAACGTTCCAATGTAGATGCAATGGTGGAAATGATGGATATGTTGGAATCACAAAGAACATTGCAAAGTGCATCACAAATGATGAAAATGTATGACCAGTTAATGGGAAAAGCAGCGACAGAAATTGGTCGTGTATAAAGAGGGGTGGAACATAAATGAATTATTCTTTTTATTCTGCAACAGCAGCAGCACAGGCACAACAAAGAAAGTTTGATGTCATTGCAAACAACCTGTCCAACGCAAACACAACAGGGTTCAAAACAAAATATGTGACATTTACAGATTTGATGTACCAGAACATGAATGCACCGGAAGAAGAACAGACCAATCTGCTCAGATGTGCCGGTTCGAAACTGATGAAAGCAGATACGGATTATGTGCAGGGGGTAATCTTACCAACAGACAGTCAATTTGACTTTGCGATTGATGGTGATGGTTTTTTTGCATTGTTTGACCCACTCAATCAGCAAATATCTTATACAAGAAATGGACATTTTTCACTTTCCCAACAGATAAATGGGGATATGTATTTGGTAGCAGAAAACGGAAAATGGGTTTTGGATAAACAGGGCAACCCCATTGTGGTAGAAAATTATGAAGATGATGTGGAAGTGGGCGTATATATCTTTGACCAAAAGAATGGTATGTTTAATTTGGGACATGGCGAATTTTTACCACAAGAAAAGAATGGACAACCTCGTTTGGCAGAAAATGATGATGATTTGATTAAAGGTTTTTTGGAATGTTCCAACGTGGAAACAGAAAGAGAAATGATTTATTTGTTGGAATCCCAAAGGGCATATCAATTTGCAATAAAAATGATACAAACCACAGATGAAATTGAGGCGAATATCAATTCATTAAGACAATAAAGCTAGGGGGTCAATCAAGTGATTGAAAAATATGAAGATATGAACCGATTTGCGATGGACGCATTAAAAGAAATCGGTAGCATAGGAACGGGAAATGCAGCAACAGCATTATCACAAGTGTTATCAAGAAAGATTGAGATGACACTGCCGGAAGTAAAAATTATGGGGTATAACCGTGCCATTAAAGAATTGGGTGGTGCGGAAACACCTGTTGCAGGGGTATTGGTACAATTATCCGGTGAAGTCAACGGAATTATGTTGTTCCTTTTGAATATGGAATTTATCAAAGTGATTTTGAGAAGTAGCATTGGCAAAGAGATTGAGGACTTTTCTGATTTGGGCGAGTTGGAAATGTCTGCCTTGATTGAAATTGGTAATATTATCATTTCATCTTATATCAATGCGATTTCCACATTGACAGGCATTACTATCAATTTGTCTGTTCCGGGTTCTTCCATCAGTATGTTGGGGGCAATTTTGAGCGTGCCGATGATTGAATATGGATATGAAACAGATAAATTGATGACAATTGGTGGTAGTTTTATTTGTGAAGGGGAAGAAGTTTACAGCAACTTGATATTGCTTCCAGACATTGCTTCCTTGAACTTTTTGATGCAGAAATTGGGTGTTGCATATGACTAAGACAATAACTGTTGGAATTGCTGATATGAAAATTTGCAGAGCACCGGGGACTTTGGTAACATATGCATTGGGCTCTTGCATTGGAGTTTGTATTTATGACCCTGTGCTGAAATTGGCAGGAATGGTACATATTATGTTGCCCAATGTCTACGAAAATTGCAGGGATAATGTGTTCAAATATGCGGATACGGGAATTCCGGAAACCATTCGAAAAATGGAGGTATTTGGGGCTATGCGCAATCGTTTGGTTTGCAAGATTGCAGGTGGTGCAAAAATGTTTGAAATTGCCGGCAATAGCTCTATTGGAAATATTGGAGAAAGAAATGCAGAAAGTGTGAAAAATATTTTGCGTATGGAACGTGTGCGTTTGTTGCGTGCAGATGTAGGTTCCAATTATGCAAGAACATTGTATTTTGATGCTGCAACAGGGGAAGCAACTGTCAAAGCGTTTGGTAAACAGGAGTTGCATTTCTAAAAAAAATACACTACATATTATTATGTTAAGTCTGTATTGTGTCGATAGTATAGTCGAGAGAATATGATGAATAAAAATAAAATGGGTATGACAAGGCATAAGTGGGGAGGAAATGAGATGAGAAACGAAATGAATCAAACAAATATCTTGCTGGAGTCCGGTACCAACGAAATAGAAATTATGGAATTTACCATAGATGGGAATTTATATGGTATCAATGTGGCAAAAGTGAGAGAAATCATTATGTCAGATAAGGTAAAACCCATGCCACACGCACATCCGGCGGTGGAAGGAATTTTTAAGCCAAGAGATATTTTGTTGACGGTTGTGGATTTGCCGTTGTATTTGACAGGTAAACCTTCTGAAAAAGATGCAAAAGATTTGTTTATTATCACAAATTTCAATAATTTGCATATTGCATTTCGTGTGCATACCGTAGAAGGCATTCAGCGTATTTCTTGGGAAGATATTCAAAAACCGGATAAAACAGTCACCGGTGGGGAAGATGGTGTTGCAACCGGTATTGCACAATGTAAAACAGACTTGGTGACCATATTGGATTTTGAAAAAATCGTTGCAGAAATTGCACCGGATACAGGAATTCAAATGAGCGAAATTGATAGAATGGGTACAAGGGAACGAAATGAGTCCCCGATTGTATTGGCAGAAGATTCCATTTTATTGTCCCGTATGATTACAGAAGCTTTGACAAAAGCAGGGTATACCAATATCAAAAAATTTGACAATGGACAGGAAGCATGGAATTATTTGAGTGCCATATCAGAAGAAGAATTGGAAAGCAAAGTTTCTATGTTGATTACAGATATTGAAATGCCAAAAATGGACGGGCATAGATTGACAAAATTAGTAAAAAGCGATGATGTATTGAAAAAGATACCTGTTGTTATTTTCTCTTCCTTAATCAATACGGAAATGCAGTTAAAAGGAAAAGAAGTTGGGGCGGATGAACAGCTATCAAAACCAGAAATTGGGCATTTGGTAGAGGTAATCGATACACTGTTACTTCGCGTAAAAAAATAATTCGCTCAATAACCGATTTGTAATAAATGGAGGTATCCTCAAATGAATAAATTTATTGTAAGACAACCTATCAAAGGATTAGATGGTTCTACATTTGGTTATGAAATCATGTTTAATTTGGACAGTGATTCCTATAATCAAAATGAAAATGGTGATTATGCAGTGGCAGAAACAATTTCCTCTTTTCTGTTGCAAAACAGCGAAAAGATGTCAACAGCGGGAATTATGTTTATGGCGTTTACACCAAATTTGTTATTCCGCAATACGCCAAATTTATTTAATAAAGATGAATTGGTCATTCAAATTGAAGATAATATCATTGTGCATCCTTTGGCACAAAAATTGATTGAACGCTATAAGGAACAAGGATACAGAATTTGTATCAATGATTTCCAGTTTATACCAAGATATTTTGCTTTGTTAGATTATGTGGATTATATCAAAGTCAATATCAATGTGATTACAGACTCAACATCTTTGAATAACATTTTGAAATTAGGCAAAGGCTTTAATAAAAAATGTATTCTGACAGGCATTGATAACGAAATCTTGTTTGAAAAAGCAAAGCAAGTGCCGGCAGATTATTATCAAGGTTCTTATGTTGCAGAAGCGATGGTGACCAAATCAGGAAAAATGGAATATTTACAAAGCAACTTCTTCCAGTTGGTGGTAGCAGTCACAAAAGATGAGCCGGATATGGATGAAATTGAAAGTATTATTGTCAGAGATGCTTCTTTGACATATGCATTGTTGCGTATGGTCAACTCTGTACACTATGCTTTGCGTCATAGAACTGCTTCTGTAAAACAGGCATTGATGGTATTGGGTATTAACCAGTTGAAGCAGTGGGTATATTTGTTGAGTTTTGACCAAGTGAATGCAGATAAAGCAACAGAAGAAGTATTGCGTATCTCATTTTTGAGAGCAAATTTCTGTGCGGAACTGTATGGACAAGTCAAAGGATTGGAGATTACAAAATCAGAAGCATATTTGATGGGTATGTTCTCCACGGTAGATGCTTTGGTAGATGCACCGATAGAGGAAGTGGTACAGGAAATCCCAGTCTCTGATGAAGTGAAAAGAGCAATTATCTCACAAGAAGGGGTTTGTGGGGATTTATACAAATTGGTTTTAAGCTATGAAAAAGCGGATTGGAAAAACATTGTGACGTATGCAGATAAATTGGATATTCCGGCAAATCTGATGGCACAAATTTATTTCAACTGTGTAGAAAAAGTAAATGCAATCTGGGATAGTTTTATGAAAGAATAGAATGATACAAAACACAAATAAATATGGTTGTTTGAGAAAGGTGAAGTGTAAGCATCATGAGCAGAGTATTGCAGAAATTAAGAAGAAGCAATAACAACAGCGTGCAATTCAAAATTCTATATAAATTTTTATTGGGAATTTTAATTCCGCTATTTTTGGTTTTCATAATCATTATCATGTTGTTGAATAAACAGTTGACAGCAACGATGACAACGTTACAAAGCAATTATTTAGGTGCAGAAGCAGCACATGCCGCAAAACAAGTAGATGGATTTTTCCAAAAATATTTTAGTGTGGTGGAAACAGCAGCTTCTTCTCAGACAGCAAAAAATACATTAGCAAATTGGGATGCACAAACATTTTATGATTCAGAACAGTATCATAAAATGAAAAAGGAATTACAGGCAATTCATCAATCATCACCAGATGACATCATGGATATAGCGTTTATTGATTTGAAAAGCAAACAAATTTTGCAAGCAAAAGGTGCATTTATTACACCGGAAAAGTTGGACATTACAACAAGACCGTGGTTTGAAGACACATTACGGGAAAACAAAACAATCATTTCCAGTGCATACATAGATATGAATACCAATCAAATGGTGGTAACTGTTGCGTCCCCTGTGCAAGACAATGGCAAGACGGTTGGTGTAATCAGCTTGGATATTTCTGTACAAAAGTTAATGGATACATTGGCGAAAATCCGTATTGGCGAAAGTGGTTATATCACAGTGTTTGATAAACAAAAAGATGTTGTATTCCACCCACAGCAAGAGATGATTTTAAAGAAAGTATCTGAAATGAAATATTCAGATAACTTGAAACAGATATTGGAAAACAAAGAGGCTGTAAACAATATTGCATACATGGACGATACTATGCAATTTTATGGTAGTACTGTATATTTGGATAACATTGATGTGATGGTATTGGGTGTGTTGCCGGAAGCAGAATATCAATCTTATATTCAAAATGCAAGAACTTCTTTGCTCTGGTCTTTCATTGTCTGTTTGGTGATATTGACCATTATCATTAGTGGGATTGCACACGTACTGACACGTTCTTTGAAAAAGTTGAATGATATTGCACATAAATTATCAAATGGCCAGCTAGATGTAGAAGTTGACGTGACCGGAAATGATGAAGTTGGTGCATTGGCGAGAAATATTGCCTCGATTGTGGATAGATTGAAGGTGTATATCGCATATATCAATGAAATTCAATTTGTCTTGGGAGAAATTGGAAAAGGGAATTTGCAATTTACATTAGAACAAGAGTATAAAGGGGAATTCTCCAAGATTAAAACAGCATTGTTGGAAATACAGGCAACCATGTCCGATACCATGTTAGCGATTGTAGATGCTGCAAATGAAGTGGACAATGGTGCAAATCAAGTGGCAGAAACTGCACAGACACAAGCAGAGGGTGCAACACAACAAGCATCTACGGTGGAGGAATTGTCTGCACAACTGCATGAATTATCAGAAGATGCAAAAGCAAATGCAAAAAATGCAGTACACATTAACAGCAATTTGGATAAAATGGGTGAACAAATCCAAAGCAGCAATCAGGAAATGATGAACCTTTTGGAAGCGATTGATAATATTTCCCAAAAATCAGGAGAAATTATCAAAATTATCAAAACCATTGAAGACATTGCATTCCAGACCAATATTTTGGCATTGAATGCAGCTGTGGAAGCCGCAAGAGCAGGCGTGGCAGGCAAAGGCTTTGCTGTGGTGGCAGATGAAGTGCGTAATTTGGCGGCAAAAAGCTCAGAAGCAGCACAAAACACAACCACATTGATACAAAGCTCTGTGCAAGCGGTGGAAGTGGGACATCGTATTGCAGAAACAACAGCAAAATCTATGGAAATGGCAACATCTCAAACAGATGTGATTATTGAGATGGTTGCAAAAATTTCTGACTCTTATCAAACATTGTCAGAACATTTGTTGGAAATCAATTCCGGTGTAGAACATATTTCCGGCATCATTCAAACAAGTTCTGCAGTATCACAAGAAAGTGCGGCAACCAGTGAAGAATTGTCCGGACAAGCACATATTTTGAAAGGTTTGGTAAGTAAATTCAGACTATAAAATAAAAAAAGAAATCCATGATAACATGGATTTCTTTTTTGTTATTCGGCTTGTGTGGGAATGGTGTAGCGTCTGCCACAGACCTCAATGTAAGCAATATTGTCTAAGTCGATGATTTCTTGCTTTGTTCTTTGTGTCTTTTCTATATAATATGGCTTTGTTTTATCCTCACAAGAACCGGAGCCAGATGTAAATTTCATCTCAGAGCCATCTTTGCAAATGACTTTTAACCCCAATTCTCGCAAACAGGCTTGGTTATATACAGAACCGTCTAATACTTTGATATTGCTGTCAAGATAAACCTCTGGGCGATTGCTGTCAAGATAAACCTCTGGGCGGCTGCTTGGTTTGTAATGATGGTTTTTACAGCCTTCTCCTTCTACTCTTGCAGTGACAGAAATGGGAGAAATGATAATTTTTGTGAGGATTGCCTCACCTTGGAATACAGATACTTTGTCATTCGGTGTAAGTGTGATTTCCATTGTTTTGTAATTTAATGGTACATTTTTGAATGAAAATGTATGTTGATTGATTTCTTGATAATCTTCTGTGAGTGTATGACGGATATAAGTTTCTGTTTTTGCAGTGGTATCCAATTCGTCATAAATATCATAAAATTTAGATAGTGAAATGGATACCAATTCATTTTGCAATGGTACGTCTGTACGAATTTCCAATACACCAGTTAATGTATGTTCATCTACAAACTTCATATTTTCTACATTTATCCCCTTAAAATAGCTGAATTTTGGTTTGAATTGAATATCTCTGTCGTCAAAATGATAATAACGTGCAGGGTCAAATTTGCAATTTTCCGGCGATTTTAATTCAAATCCTATCCAAACAGCCGAATAATCACCAATCACATCAGTGAGCGTCAAGCTCCAACCATTCCAAGTGTCTGTTAGACCAAGATATGTAATGTTTTGTTCAAAGTTCGTATTGGCAGCGGGTGTACCCTTGAAATTTTCTTTGATGACATTTCGTATGGTGGTTGCGGCATAGCCTGCAACAGAAATGCCAATGACAAACAATAATGCTACGGCAATCGGTCGCAAAGGTCTTCGGAATGGTTTTTGTTGTTTTTCGGTTCGTTGTGTAGATGCATATAGTTTGTCTGCAAGTTGTTGTTTTTCTTGTTCTGAAAATTTGATGTTGTTCCAATCATTCGGTTGCATATAAATCCCCCATTTCTATTTTGAGCATTGTTCTGGCACGTGTGAGCCGTTTGCGTATGCAAGATACAGATGTTCCAAGCAATGTGGCTGTTTCTTCTGCACTCAATCCCTCAATACAGCAAAAATACAATGTTTCACGGTATTTGATGGGCAGATTTCGCAGAATTTCCAGTACTTCTGTTTTCTCGTATTCCCCATCGGGATATGGCAACGGTATAGAGGTATCTATGGGAAGCTTTTTTCTGAAATGCCAGCTTTTGCGGATATCTTTGCAAGCATTGACAGCCATTTTGCGGATATAACTTTGCTCTTGCTCGATATCGGTAAATGATATGTTTTTTTGAAATAATTTGATGTAAATATTTTGGCAGATATCCAGTCCATCTTCTTTGGATAAACCGTATGCAATACAAATGCGTAAGATACGGTCGGCATATGTTTGTACAAAATATGCGGCATCTTCTTTTTGCGTCCAATCTCTCATGTTTTCACTCCCTTCTATATATCATACGACGCAAAAGTGGTGTTTGGGACAAATTTTTATAGAAAATATCAAAATGTATGGTATACTAAAAAACAATAAACAAGAGGAGGTTTGACGAATATGAAAAAAGTATTGTTTATTTGTCATGGGAATATTTGCAGAAGTCCGATGGCAGAGTTTGTGTTCAAAGACATGGTAAACAAAAAAGGGCTTTGTGGGCAAATAGAAGTTGCTTCTGCGGCAACCACAAGAGAGGAAATCGGAAACCCTGTACATAAAGGAACGGTCAGAAAATTGGCAGAATATCACATTTCTACGGCAGGGAAATATGCACGACAGGTGACAAAGGCAGATTATGATAGTTATGATTATTTGATTTGTATGGAGCAGATGAATTTGAGAGAAATCAAAAGAATACTGCCCAATGACCCGAAAGGTAAAATTTGTTTGTTATTGGACTTTACAGACAAACCGAGAGATATTGCAGACCCTTGGTATACAGGTGATTTTGATGTGACATATGATGATATTTTAGAAGGGTGTACAGCACTTTTGGAAAAACTCGAAACAGAGGGAATATAAAAAGTTTTTGTTGTGATTTGTCGAAAAACCGTTTACAATAAATATAGAACAAATCGGATAAGGAGGAGAACATATGCTACCCGTTCAATCTACACAGCAAAAAGCGGTTTCAGCAAACGGATACAAAGCAAGAAGCACAGAAAAAGCAGATTTTTCCGGTGTGATGCAAGGTACAGCAAAAACACAGTCTTTGGATAACATATTTGAAAAAGCAGCGGCACAATATGATGTACCTGTTTCTTTGTTGAAAGCAATCGCAAAAGCAGAGTCCAATTTCAATCCAAAAGCGGTATCACACGCAGGGGCAAAAGGTGTGATGCAGTTGATGCCCGCAACAGCAAAGGCATTGGGTGTACAAGATGCATTCGACCCAGAACAAAATATCATGGGCGGAGCAAAATATATCAGCCAGATGTTGGAACGATATGACGGAAATACAAAATTGGCTTTGGCAGCGTATAATGCCGGTAGTGGAAATGTAAAAAAATATGGTGGTATTCCACCATTTAAGGAAACACAAAATTATGTCAAAAAAGTGATGCGTTACGCAGGGGAGAACCTAAATGCAGGCGATTATACCCCATCTGTATCCAAGGCGGATAAAAAAGCACCAGCACCTAAAACCACAAGACAAGATGGTGTAGAGCAATCTATCATCAGTTTTATGGATTTTACGGAATTGGATTATTTGTTGTTTATTGAGTCTTTGAAACATCGCACCAGTATGTCATTGTCTGATATTTTGAATGATGTGACAGAAGAACGTGCAACCACAGCAGATATCTTTGGAGCAGTATTTGGAGCAAACGCAGTATCGGAAATGTCATTGGGACTTTCCGCAGATACGGCAAATTTGATGGGAGACCGATTCCAAAAAATGTATGAATAAAAAAGAAAAAACAACAGAAAGAGTTATTCTTTCTGTTGTTTTTTTATTGGAAGAATTTGTGAAAAATATGCTGTTTACAAGAAATGTACAAGCAATGGTATATAAAATGG
>JAHHTU010000026.1 GCA_020024455.1 Anaerotignum sp.
CTGTATTATAATAATCTTATAATTTTGCAAAAAAGAAAGGAGCAGAAATGTTCCTTTTTTCAATATATTGGCAATCACGCATTTGATTGGATAACAAATGGAAAGATGGTGAAGAATTCTATGTATGAAAATTTTACGAAAAAAGCTCGTGAAGTCTTAAAAAGGGCAGAAGAAGCCGCAGCAAAATTGGGACATCTGTGTATTGGGACAGAGCATATTTTGCTTGGTTTGACGCTGGTGACAGAAAGTGTCGCTGCCAAAGCTTTGGAAGTACAGGGTGTTACATATCATCAAGTGATGGAAAAAATACAATCCATCTCAACCGACAGCATGACACAGACTGTGCCAAACGGTTTTACCCCCAGAGGGCAAAGCGTGATGGAAGGCAGTGAAAAAATTGCAAGAAATATGGGTGTCAAACAGATTGGGACGGAGCATATTTTGCTTGCGGTGATACAAGAGCGGGATAATATTGCCATGCGATTGATGGCATCTTTGGGCATCAATTTGCAACGTGTGTTTGACGATGTGATGGGTATGCTGGGAGAAGGCGAAAACCAAAGCACAAGCAGAGGTATGCAAACCAAAATAGAAAATACCGAAAAAAGTCAGACAGAAACACTGAATAAATACAGCCGTAATTTGACAGCGTTGGCAAAACAAAATCAATTTGACCCGATTTTTGGCAGAGAAAACGAAATCGAAAGAATGATACAAATTTTGAGCCGCCGTACCAAAAACAATCCTTGCTTGGTGGGTGACCCTGGTGTGGGCAAAACTGCCATTGTGGAGGGATTGGCACAAAAAATTGCAATGGGGGATATTCCGGAAGTATTACGCAACAAAAAAATCATCAGCTTAGATTTGTCTGCAATGGTGGCAGGGGCAAAATATCGTGGGGAATTTGAAGACCGTATGAAAAAGGCTCTGGAAGAAGTCAAAGCAGATGGCAATATTATATTGTTTGTAGATGAAATCCATACCATCATTGGTGCCGGTGCAGCAGAGGGTGCGATTGATGCCTCCAATATTTTGAAACCATCTATGGCAAGAGGGGAAATACAGCTCATCGGTGCAACCACATTGGAAGAATACAGAAAACATATTGAAAAAGATGCCGCATTTGAAAGACGGTTTCAACCCATCAAAGTGGAAGAACCGGACGAACAGGCAGCCATTGCGATGTTGCAGGTGTTGCGTGGGCAATATGAAGCACATCATCATGTCAGCATTACCGATGAGGCTGTGGTGGCAGCCGTGAAACTGTCACAAAGATATATCACAGACAGATTTTTGCCGGATAAAGCCATTGATTTGATTGATGAAGCAGCATCTCGATTGCGTTTGAAAACATATACACCACCAACCAATATCATGGCTTTGGAAGAAAAAATGGCAGATTTGGAAAGCCAAAAAGAATACTTTATCAAAACGGAAGCATTTGAAAAAGCGGCAGAAATCAAACAGCAACAAGACAAAATCAAGGCGGAATGGCAACAAAAAAAATCTGCCTGGGAACATACAAAAATACAAAAACCACAGGCAGTCACAAAAGAAGAAGTGGCAGAAGTGGTATCCAAATGGACAGGGATTCCTTTGCAAAGTTTGCAACAGGAAGAAAGCAACCGCTTGTTGCACTTGGAAGATAAACTCCATGAGCGTGTCATTGGGCAGGAGGAAGCGGTCAAAGCACTGGCAAAAGCAGTCAGACGTGGCAGAATTGGTTTGAAAGACCCAAAACGTCCGATAGGTTCGTTTTTGTTCTTAGGGCCTACGGGTGTCGGGAAAACAGAATTGGCAAAGGCATTGGCAGAAGCATTGTTTGCAGATGAAAATGCAATCATTCGCATTGATATGTCAGAATATATGGAAAAACACAGCGTTTCCAGATTGGTTGGTTCTCCTCCGGGATATGTGGGGTATGAAGAAGGCGGGCAGTTGAGTGAACAAGTGCGTCGCAATCCATATTCTGTCATATTGTTTGATGAAATCGAAAAAGCATCTGCGGACGTGTTCAATATCTTATTGCAAGTATTGGACGATGGACATATTACAGACGGTCAGGGCAGAAAAGTGGATTTCAAAAATACTGTCATCATCATGACATCAAATGCAGGGGCAAGAAATATTGTAGAGCCAAAACGTATGGGCTTTACCGGTGTGGAAACAGCAGAACAAAATTATGCACATATGAAAAAGAATGTGATGGAAGAAGTCAAACATATTTTCAAACCCGAATTTTTGAACCGTATTGATGATATGATTGTATTCCATGCCTTGTCACAAGAAGATATTTTACAGATTGTAAAACTGATGACAAACAGTGTTGCAAAACGAATGCAAGAAAATTTGCAAATTCAAGTCACATTTACCAAAAAAGCTTTGGAAAAATTGGCAGAAGCAGGGTATGACAAGGCATATGGTGCAAGACCATTGCGTAGAACCATACAATCCAAAATCGAAGATGCATTTGCAGAAGAATACTTAAAAGAGGAATTTCATGCAGGACAAAAAGTTTCTGTTGGTGTAAAAACAAACGGATTTTCATTCCGTGTCGTAAAATAAAAAAATTGCAGAAAGAAAGCGAATTTTGCTATATACTGAATGAAAAAAGTATGCTATAATCATGGTTACAATCCATAACGTTGCATATTTTTTGGTATAACAATTCGGAAAATGCTTAGGAGGTAAGCAAAATGGCAGTTATTGAGGAACTTATCAGACAAGAAGATAATGGAAGCATCAGCTTTGGCAATTATCTGATGGACGAAAAGAAAAAAGTGCTGGACTTTGAAGTGCAGGGCGATTTGTATAAAATTAAAACATATCATGAAATTACAAAATTGGAAAAAAACGGCAGAATGCTTTTGGAAGCAGTGCCCGGTGCGGCAATCTTCTATTTCACACAAGATGAAAAAGGGGTTTCTTTTCAGTTGAATGCAGCAGAAGATGTGCAGTTGACACTGGAATTGGAAGCGGAAACAGAATATAAAATATTGGTCAATGATGTGAATGTCGGCAAAATGAAAACCAATATGGCAGGCAAGATTACACTTGCTGTGGAAGTACAGGAAAATGCAACAGACATTAAAATTGAAAAAATAGGGTAATCTCAAAATGGACTGTGTAAACAGTCCATTTTTTGAAAAGAGGTGATGTGTTTGAAAATCAAAACCATATATACCTGTGAAAATTGTGGATATCAAAGCCCAAAGTGGCTGGGAAAATGTCCGGATTGTAACGAGTGGAATACGTTTTCGGAAAAAACGGAAACCAAACAAGCCGCCGGCAAAAAAAGCATTGCAGAAAAGCCGCAACTTTCTCGATTGGTTGATGTGGAAAGTAAAAAAAGCGAGCGGTTGCTGACAGGCATTGGTGAGTTTGACCGTGTGATGGGTGGCGGAATTGTCAAGGATTCCGTAACCATTTTGACCTCTCCACCGGGGGGCGGCAAATCCACATTGTCATTGACAGTGGCTTGTCGGTTGGCAGAACAAGGGTATCGTGTGTTATATGCAACAGGAGAAGAAAGCGAAAGCCAAATCAAAAATCGTGCAGACCGTATACTGGAAGATATCGACAGAAATATCTGGATTTTAGCAGACACTTCTATGGACGCTGTGTTGCAGGCGATTGCAGAAGTGGACGCAGATTTCATTATTTTGGATAGTATTCAAACATTTTCATTGGCAGAGTTTTTCCCTTCTCGTGCAGGCAATCCCACACAAACGATGGAGTGTGCCTCTGCATTGGTACAATCTGCAAAAAATAAACAACGTCAGAGAGCGGTTTTGATGATTGGACAAATGAATAAAAATGATGAGATTGCAGGATTGCGTGCCTTAGAGCATTTGGTGGATACGGTGCTTGTGTTGGAGGGTGAAGGACTGGACGAATTGCGTGGATTGATTGCAACAAAAAACCGTTTTGGCAGTACGGGTGAAATGGGGTTTTTTGCCATGACGGAAAAAGGTATGACATCAATTGACAATCCATCGGCGTATTTTATCACAAAACGAGATAAATATATGCAGGTTTCCGGTAGTGCGGTAACGGTATTGCGGGAGGGTTCCCGTCCTGTGGTGGCAGAGGTGGAAAGCTTGGTTTCACAATCGTTTACGCCATACCCTTCCCGTATCAGCGAGGCAATGAAAAAGGATACATTACACACGTTGCTCTCGATATTGGAACAACGTGGCGGTATCAAATTATATGATAAAAATGTGGTGGTCAAAACAACGGGTGGCTTGGCTTTGAAAGAACAAGCCGCAAATTTGGCAGTATTGATGAGCATTGTTTCTTCTGTAAAAAACAAGCCGATTCCAACCGATTGGGCATTTTTGGCTGACGTTGGTTTGACAGGAGAATTGAAACGTGTGCCTGCTATGGAAAGTCGTATCAAGGAGTTAGACCGTATGGGATATGGAGTGATTGTGACGGCAGGCGGTGGAGAATATGGATTACAGCTTTCTCATGCAAATGTGAAAGAATGTCACAATTTGCAACAAGTCATACAGCTGATTTTATCCGAAAAATAGTATTTATTGATGGTAGATATCAATATAACTTATAGCATTGTTTGTATTTTTATAGTTTACGAATGACATAAGCTATATTATAATATGTAGATAAGGGCAGAACATCTGTCTTTACAGTGAGAAACATAAAGGAGGTATGATAGTCATGCAGCAAGTAGAAATAAAAAAATTCAAAAAGGTATTGGTGGCAAATCGTGGCGAAATCGCCATTCGTGTATATCGTGCTTTGAATGAATTGGGTATCCAAACAGTTGGTATTTTCTCCAAAGAAGATAAATATTCTTTGTTTCGTACCAAGACAGATGAGGCATATATGCTCAATCCCGAAAAAGGCCCTATTGATGCCTATTTGGATATTGATAATATTATCAAAATTGCAAAAACAAAAGGTGTGGACGCCATTCACCCCGGATATGGCTTTCTGTCAGAAAACCCGGATTTTGTATCTGCTTGTAAAAAAGCAGGGATTGCATTCATTGGCCCTGATGTAGAAGTCATGTATGCAATGGGGGATAAAATTTCTTCCAAAAAAATGGCAATCGAATGTCAAGTCCCTATCATTCCCGGTGTAGACCATGCAATCCGCAGCTTAGATGAAGTGATGGAAGTTGCACAACGGGTTGGCTATCCTGTGATGCTCAAAGCAAGTAATGGCGGCGGCGGTCGTGGTATGCGTATTGTCAATAACGCAGAAGAAATGCCGAAAGAATTTGCAGAGGCAAGAAATGAAGCGAAAAAAGCATTTGGTGATGACAAAATTTTCGTGGAAAAATATCTCCGTGACCCAAAACATATTGAAGTACAAGTGTTAGGGGACAAATATGGGAATGTGGTACATCTCTTTGACCGTGACTGCTCTGTGCAAAGACGTCATCAAAAAGTCGTGGAATTTGCACCCGCATTTACCATCAGCGACAGCGTAAGAGAAAAAATATTCGCAGATGCAGTCCGTTTGTCCAAACACGTTGGTTATAAAAATGCCGGTACATTGGAGTTCTTGGTGGACGCAGATGAAAATTACTATTTCATCGAAATGAACCCCCGTATCCAAGTAGAACATACCGTAACAGAAGCAGTGACAGGCATTGACATTGTACAAGCACAGATTTTGATTGAAGAAGGATATGCATTGTCCTCTCCGGAAATTGGTATCAACAGTCAAGATGATATCAAATGTGGTGGTTATTCCATACAGTTGCGTGTGACAACAGAAGACCCTGCAAACAATTTCTTACCGGACACCGGTAAAATCAGTGTGTATCGTTCTCCTGCCGGAAATGGTATCCGTTTGGACGGCGGTACAGCACATACAGGCGGCGAAATCACACCATTCTATGACAGCCTGCTGGTAAAAATCATTGCACATGACAGAACATTTGAAGGGGTAACCAGAAAAGCTGTCAGAGCGATTAAAGAAACCAGAATTCGTGGTGTGAAAACAAATATTCCATTTTTGATTAACGTATTGCAAAGTGATGTTTGGAATGCAGGAAAATGCACTACAACATTTATTGAAAAAACACCGGAATTGTTCCATATTGTATTGGGACAGGACAGAGCAACCAAAATTGCAGAATTTATCGGGAACAAAATTGTCAATGAGTCCAAAGGAAAAAAACCGGAATTTGACCCCATCGTTGTACCTTCTTTTGGTAAAAATGAAGATGGCAGCACCATTCCTGTGTTTGGGGCAAAAGACAAATTCCTGAAAATGGGTGCAAAAGACTTTACACAGAGCTTATTGCAAGAAAAAAGATTGCTTGTGACAGATACCACCATGCGTGATGCACACCAATCTTTGATGGCAACACGTTTGCGTACCAATGATTTGGTTGCGGCTGCACCAGCAACCAATATGGCAATGGCGAATGCATTCTCCGTGGAAGCATGGGGTGGTGCTACATTTGACGTTGCATATCGTTTCTTGGCAGAGTCACCTTGGAGAAGACTGCAACAGCTTTCTCAGGCCATGCCAAATACACTCATTCAGATGTTGTTGCGTGCCTCCAATGCGGTAGGGTATGCAAACTATCCGGATAACGTGGTAAGAGAATTTATCAAAGTTTCTGCGGAACGTGGTGTAGATGTATTCCGTATTTTTGATAGCTTGAACTGGATAGAAAATATGAAAATGCCTGTGGAAGAAGCATTGAAAACAGGTAAAATTGTAGAGGGTGCCATTTGTTATACAGGGGACATTTTAGACCCACATGAAACAAAATATACATTGGATTACTATATTCGCAAAGCAAAAGAATTGGAAGCAATGGGTTGTCATATTTTTGCAATCAAAGATATGGCAGGTTTGTTGAAACCTTATGCGGCAAAAGAATTGTTCAAAGCGTTGAAACAGGAATTGCATATTCCTTTGCATTTACATACCCATGATACCACAGGCAATGGTGTCAGCACCGTATTGATGGCGGCAGAAGCAGGCGTGGATATTGCCGACTTGGCAATTCAGTCCATGAGTTCTTTGACAAGTCAACCTTCCATGAATGCAGTGGTGGAAGCGTTGAAAGGCACAGAACGTGATACAGGACTGGACACAGACCAGTTGGTGGAATTGAGCGATTACTACCAGGGTGTCAGACAGATTTTTGTAGGATTTGAAAGTGAAATGAAAACACCAAATACAGAAATTTACAAATATGAAATCCCAGGCGGTCAGTACTCCAACTTGTTGGCACAGGTCAAAGCAATGGGTTCTGCGGATAACTTTGAAGAAATCAAACATTTGTATAAAGAAGCAAACGAATTGTTGGGCAATATTGTCAAAGTAACACCATCTTCCAAAGTGGTTGGGGATATGGCAATCTTTATGTCCAAAAACGGATTGAATAAAAACAATATCTTAACAGAGGGGAAAGACCTTTCTTACCCTGATTCCGTTGTGGATTACTTTATTGGCAACATCGGACAACCGGAAGGTGGTTTCCCTCAAGAATTGCAAAAAATTGTATTGAAAGGCAAACAGCCAATCCATGGCAGAGCAGGTGCTTTGATGCCTCCTGCGGACTTTGATGCGATTGCAAAACATTTGCATGACAATCATGTCATGAAACGTGTCAACCCCAGAAATATCATCAGCTATGCGTTGTATCCGAAAGTATATGATGATTATTGCAACCATTGGGAATATTACACAGACGTGTCCAAATTGACCAGTGATGTATATTTCTTTGGTTTGGCAAAAGGGGAAGAAACTTCCATCGAAATCGGCGAGGGGAAAGAAATTATCATCAAATTTATTGATATGTCTGAACCAGATGCAGAGGGATACCGTGCACTGACATTTGAAATTAACGGTGTTGTGCGTGAAGTGAAAATTTTGGATAAGAATTTAGAAGTCAAGAGTGATGGTAAACTCAAAGCAGACAAAAACAATCCTTACCATTTGGGTTCTTCTATCCCCGGTACCATCAGCAAAGTATTGGTAAAAGAAGGCGAAGCTGTGAAGAAAAACCAAGCTCTGATTACCATAGAAGCCATGAAGATGGAAACATCTATTGTGGCAACAGAAGATGGTGTTGTGGACAAAATTTATGCAACAGAGGGCGAAAAAGTCAGCCAAGGCGATTTGTTGATTTCCTTTGTGCAGGAAGAAGCATAATGCATTTGAAAAGAAATCCTTGTTTTACAAGGGTTTCTTTTTTGTATAACCAAATAAAACACTTGACGATATTGGAGAAGCAATGAGCTTTCGCTTCAAGCAAAACATTCTATGCTGTCATAGTTTTGCGTCTGCCATAAGAGGTTTTTATATGAATCGTTTATCACATACAACATGGGAATGGAAATAGCATATTGTATTTGCACCCAAATGCAAAATGCAGGTACTATATGGAAAGTTAAAATCAGAGATTGGAAAAGTATGTTGATACCGCAAGAAAGCAAATCAGTTTCAGTGAATATGCATACCCCGTTTATGGGTGAACCGGTAAGAGGAAACAAATAAAATAGCCACCAAGGGAGGCAGTTGAAAAAGTCGTGTACTTGGCGGATGTTCAATCCGCTTGCAAGCACAACGGATAAAAGCCCCTGATAGGGGCAGAGCAAACCACCCGTTAACTGAGTGGTTCTGATTCAAATGTTGTTTCATTGGATTTGATGTAACAAATGCCAACAGCGGTTGGCCCTGCGTGTGTGCCGATGGTGATGCCGATATGCCAAGGAGTTGGCTCTACCGAAAAGCCATGTTCTTGTAATGCATAAATGAGCATACGTGCATCTTCTTCTTTTTCTTTTTCGCCACGAATGACACACAAATGATAGTCTTGTTTTTGGTTGCCGATTTCTTGTACTGTCATATCCAATATGGTTTTTAATGCCTTTTTATGCCCTCTGACTTTGCTTTCCGGAAACAATTCTCCGTCTTTCATCACAATGACAGGTTTGATATTCAAAATAGCACCCGCAAATGCAGCGGCTTTGCCCACACGTCCGCCATGCTGTAAAAAATCCAAATTTTCAACGGTAAAGTTGATTTTTGCGGTTTGTTTTTGTTTGTGCAGGGTATCTATCAATGTGTCTAAATCATAACCGACATCTCGCATTTGACAGGCTTGCCATACCAATAAACCCTGTGTGCCTGTGACACAAATGCTGTCCAAAATTTCAATGCGACGGTCGGGATATGTTTCTGACAATATTTGTTTTGCGTTGTTGGCACTTTGGAAAGAGCCGCTGAATTTGGCAGTCAAACAGATACACAAAATATCTTTGCCTGCTTGCAAATATGGTTCAAAAACATCAATATAATCTTGTATGGGGGGTAACGATGTTTTGGGATATACATTTTGCTCTTTGATTTTTTCATAAAATACATCTGCGGTGATTTCTGATAATTCTTTGTAATACTGCACAGTGTCAAATGTGGCATAATAAGAAACAATGCCGATATCCAATGTTTGCAACAATGCAGCAGGAATATCACAAGAGCTATCGGATATAATTTGATAATTTGCCATGAAAATACCTCCATCTGTACAAGACTTTGTCTTTCATTGTAAAACAAATGATATTCTTTTGTCAATCAAAAGGTAAAAATTGCTTTGATTTTCTATATTGACAATGGTATACTGAAATGACGCACAAAGGAGGCGAAACGAATGTTGAAAACATTGGTGATTGCAGAAAAACCATCGGTTGCCAGAGATATTGCCAAGGTATTGGGCGTCAAAGGCAAAGGCGATGGGTGTTTGATGGGCGAGCAATATATCATATCATGGGCAATCGGGCATTTGGTGACATTGGCAGAACCGGAGGCGTATGATACGGCATACAAAAAATGGAGTTTTCAAACATTACCGATATTGCCGCAAAATATGAAATTGGAAGCCATCGCAAAAACACGCAGTCAGTTGAAAATATTACACAATTTGATGCACAGCAAAGAAGTGGGTGACATCATTTGTGCAACCGATAGCGGGCGTGAAGGGGAATTGATTTTCCGTTATATTTATGATATTACAAAATGCAAAAAGCCGTTCAAAAGACTGTGGATTTCCAGTATGACAGAAACGGCAATCAAAGATGGTTTTGCAAATTTGAAAGATGGTTCTGCATATGATTTGTTATACCAATCCGCAAAATGCCGTGCAGAGGCAGATTGGCTGGTGGGTATGAATGCCTCCCGTGCATATACGATACAATATCATGCTTTGCTGAGCATTGGGCGTGTGCAGACGCCGACATTGGCTTTGATTGTACAACGTCAAAAAGAGATTGATGCATTTGTTTCACAGGATTATTTTGAAGTAGAGGCAAATTTTGGTGCGTATACAGGTTTGTGGATAGATGAAAAAGAACAAACCAAAATCCAAACAAAACAAAGGGCAGAAGAAATTGTGTCAAATGTGAAAACAAAACAAGGCTGTATTATCAAAATAGAGAAAGAAGAAAAAAAGCAGTTGCCACCGTTATTATATGACTTGACGGAATTGCAAAGGGAATGTAACCGTAAATTCGGATATGCGGCACAAAAGACATTGCAAATCGCACAGACATTATATGAAAAAAGAAAAATGATTACATATCCCCGTACCGATAGCCGCTATTTGAGCGAGGATATGAAACAAAAGGTCAAACAAACCATGCAAAGGTTGGTACAAACGGCAGATTATGGCACATATGCAAAACAGGCATTGCAAACGATGACATTTCAAAAACGGATTGTGGACAACACAAAAGTCACAGACCACCATGCCATCATTCCGACAGACACCCATATCAAAACAGACCATTTGACAGCAGAAGAAAAAAATGTGTTTGATTTGGTTGCAGGGCGGTTTATGGCTGTGTTTTATCCGCCATATGTATATGAAGTGACAAAGGTATATACCAAAGTGGAAGAGGAACGGTTTTTATCCAAGGGGAAAGTTGTGTTGCAAGAGGGTTGGCAGGCTGTGGAAAAAGCATTTTCTCCTACACCGAAACGGAAAAAAACAGAACAGGAAGAACAACAACTGCCGATATTGGAAGAAAATCAAAGTATGGTTGTCAAAAATGCAAAGGTGTTGCAAAAACAGACAAAACCACCGACACCATATACCGAAAGCACATTGCTTTCGGCAATGGAACACGCAGGGCGTTTTGTGGAAGATGAAACGGTGAAAGAACAAATGAAAGACAGCGGTCTGGGGACACCGGCAACCAGAGCGGCAATCATTGAGCGGCTTTTGAAAGTGGGTTATATTGTCCGAAAAGGCAAATCATTACTGCCAACAGAAAAAGGCAAAAATTTGATTGCGGTGGTACCTGATGCATTGCGTTCGCCGGAAACAACCGGAAAATGGGAAAAAGGCTTATCTTCCATTGCAAAAGGCAATATGACACAACAACGCTTTATGGCAAGCATTGCAAGATATGTCCAATTTTTGGTGGAAGATGCAAAAAATAACCGAAAAGATGTGGCATTTGCAGAAGAAGCATATCAAGGCAAAAGAACAAAAGGTTTAGGTAAATGCCCATTATGTCAAAAAGGCAGTATTTTGGAAAACAGTAAATCGTATTATTGCACACAATGGAAAAGCGGTTGCAAATTTTCGATATGGAAAAACAGCTTGGAATCTTATGGTGTGCAGTTGACCGATACCATGATAAAAAAGTTGCTGAAACAGAAAAAGATAGCACAGTTGCAAATGACATTGCCGCAAACCGCAGAGGTCTGTGTGGCAGATTTGGTATTGACAACGGGAAAAAACGGATATCTGGAATGGCAAAATGTAACAAGAACAGAAAAGGAGCAATAAAATATGCAATCAATTTATGGAATGTTGGGGATTTCCCCAGAAGTGGAACAATTCGGAGAACGTGTATTGGCAGGTTTGCAGGAACGTTTTGCACAAATTGATGCTGTGGCAGAATACAATCAGGCAAAAGTCTTGGCAGCGATGCAAAAAAATCGTGTGAGTGCGGAATGTTTCGCAGGCTCTACGGGATATGGATATAACGACCAAGGGCGTGAAGTGTTGGAACAGGTGTATGCAGATTGTTTCCATACAGAGGCGGCTTTGGTGCGTCCGCAAATCACTTGCGGCACTCATGCATTGGCAGTGGCATTGTCTGCCAATCTGTTGCCGGGTGATGAATTGCTTTCCCCTGTGGGAAAACCATACGATACATTGGAAAATGTCATCGGGATACAGCCTTCTCCTTGTTCTTTGGCAGAATATGGTGTTTCTTACCGACAAGTGGATTTGTTGGAAGATGGTTCTTTTGATTATGATGCAATCAAAGCCGCAATTCATGAAAAAACAAAATTGGTGACCATACAACGCTCCAAAGGCTATCAAATGCGTCCGACATTCTCCGTAAAACAAATCGGTGAATTGATTGCATTTGTAAAAAGCATCAAACCGGACGTGATTTGTATGGTGGACAACTGTTATGGCGAATTTGTGGAGATGCAAGAGCCTTCTGATGTGGGAGCAGATATGATTGTGGGTTCTTTGATTAAAAATCCCGGTGGCGGTTTAGCACCCGTTGGCGGGTATATTTGCGGTACAAAAGCCTGCATTGACCGTTGTGCATATCGTTTGAGTGCACCCGGTTTGGGGCAGGAAGTGGGGGCGAGTTTGGACGTGATGCGTGCCTTGTATCAAGGCTTTTTCCTTGCTCCCACGGTTTCCGCCGGTGCTTTGAAAGGGGCTGTGTTTGCGGCAAATGTATATCAAGCGTTGGGCTTTTTGGTTATTCCCAATGCAACAGAACCACGACACGATATCATACAAGCAGTACAGTTGGGGAGTGCGGAGAGATTGATTGCATTTTGTGAGGGCATACAAGCAGCAGCACCTGTGGACAGTTATGTCAAACCAGAACCATATGCAATGCCGGGGTATACCTGTGATGTCATCATGGCAGCAGGGGCTTTTGTGCAAGGTTCTTCCATTGAATTGAGTGCAGATGGCCCATTGCGTGAGCCATATTCGGTATATTTTCAAGGTGGTTTGACATGGTATCATGCCAAAGTGGGTATTTTAATGTCATTACAAAAATTATATGAGAAAAAATTGGTTGATTTGCGTGTATGATAAATACAAAAACACAGATATATTCCATATCTGTGTTTTTTTGGACAAATGAGAGATAGCAATTTGATTTCATGTGCTTTTATGGTATAATGATGGCACAGAAAAAAAGGCATGGCAGATATATGTTCTTTTCATGTAAAAATCAATACAAAGGCGGCGAAACGCAAGACATTTAGGAGGTAGCATATGCTGGACTATCGAATTTATACATTTTTGATATTATGTGAAAAAATGAATTACACAAAAACAGCAGAGGTGCTGCACATCACACAGCCTGCGGTTACACAGCATATTCGTTGGTTGGAAGAACAATATCATTGTCGATTGTTTTCCTATCAGGGGAAAGTGTTACGCTTGACGGAAAAAGGAAAGGTTTTGCAAAATTTTGCACAACAGATGGTTTCCAATGAAATTGGTGTGCGTGCTGCCATGGAGCAGGAGGAAAATGCAAAAATCCATTTGCGTTTGGGTGCAACAAAAACAATCGGAGATTATATATTGCCAACATTGTTGACGGATTTTTTGAAACACAATCCAAAATATCGTTTGCATTTGGTGGTTGACAATACAGAGCATTTGTTGCAGGAATTGGAACATGGCGCACTGGATTTGGTGATGTTGGAAGGATTTTTTGACAAAAAATGTTATGATTATACATTGTATCGAAAAGAACGCTTTATTGGTGTTTGCGGCACAGAAAGCCCTTGGAAAAATAAAAAGGTAAAAATGTGGGATATTCGCAAAGAACCTTTGATTTTACGGGAAAAAGGCTCAGGTACCAGAGATATTTTTGAAGAATTGCTCAAAGAGCAAAATGTGACATTGCATAGCTTTGATGCCATACAGGAAATCAGCAATTTCCAGACGATTAAAAAAATGGTTGCCAATAATTTGGGGATTACATTTTTGTATGAGCCTGTGGTGCAGGAAGAATTGGAAGATGGCACTTTGTGTGCATTGAAATTGGAAGATTTGAATATTTATCGTGAATTGAATTATGTATATATGAAAAACGGGTTGTTTCAAAGCGTATATCAGCCGTTTTTGGAATTTGCAAAAAAATGGGAAAAACAACAACCCATAGAGGAGTGATGGGATATGGCATATCATATGGAAAGTTATTTGTTTCAACAATCAAAAACAGATGAAAATGTAACATGGAGTTGTATCATAGATGCATTGCTCAAATTGGCAACATATGAAATGTATGCACCAGATACGGATTATGGCGATTATGGCTTTGTGATTTTGGAAACAGACACGCCAAAAGATGGCTGTGTGATGATGCAAACGGCAAAAAATTACGGCAAAAAAGAAATGACATTGGAAGTACGATATGAATATCCAAAACAACAGGATTTTCGGCAGTATACATGGGACACCACAGACTTTGATGCGGTGTTACAGTATTTTTATGACTTTTTTATGGGAAAATCCTTAGATATCTCACCGTTTACAGACATCACAGAAGATTTGCGATAACCAAAGAAAGTGGGTTGTTTGATGGAACAGAAACAAAATTTGAAAAAAATCAGTAAATTTTTGAGCCTTGTATTGCGGCATGAACCACAGGCGGCAGAGATTACATTGGACGAGCATGGTTGGGCTGATGTTGATGCGTTGTTGGAAGGTGTTTCCAAAACAATGCCAATCCGACGGGAAATATTGGAACAGATTGTCGCAGAGGACGAAAAACAAAGATATGCTTTTGATGAAACCAAAACAAAAATCAGAGCAAATCAAGGACATTCCATACAAGTGGACGTACAGTTGCAACCTGCTGTACCGCCGGATATGTTGTATCATGGTACGGCTGAGCGTTTTGCACAATCCATTCAAAAACAGGGGTTGTTGCCACAAAGCCGCCTGTATGTGCATTTGTCCAAAGATACAGAAACAGCAGAAAAGGTGGGCAAAAGGCATGGCACACCCAAGATATATACCATTGACACAAAACGTATGGTGGCAGACGGATATACGTTTTATTTGTCTGCCAATGGGGTGTGGCTGACAAAATGTGTGCCACCTCAGTATTTTATAGATAAATGAGGGAACAACATGAACGAAAAAGCACTACGAACATTAGAATATGATAAAATGATAGAAAAATTGGCAGGGTTTGCAGTTTCTCCTATGGCAAAGGAATTGGCAAGGGGATTGCAACCCTCTGTTGCAATGTCTGAAATTATATTGCGACAACAGGAAACCACAGAGGCAACTGCTATGGTATTGCGTAAAGGCAATCCGTCTTTTGGCGGCTTTCGGGATATTCGCCCACAGCTCAAACGTGCGGCAATGGGTGGTACATTATCCATACCCGAATTGATGCATATTGGTGCATTTTTGTATGTATGCCGCAAAGCGAAAAATTATGCCAAACATGAAAACAAAGCGGAAGTGTATGAACGACTGGACGAATATTTTGAATTGCTGACATTGTTGCCACAAGTGGAAAACGAAATCACACGCTGCATTGTGTCGGAAACAGAAGTATCAGACGATGCAAGTGCAGGATTGCGTAGTATTCGCAAAGAAATCAAAATATCCAATGACAAAGTCAAAGACCATTTGAACGGTGTCATTGCCTCCTCCGCATATCGCAATATGTTGCAGGATTTTGTCATCACCATCAGAAACGACAGATATTGTGTGCCGGTAAAAAGTGAGTACCGCAATTCTTTTCCGGGTATGATTCACGACCAGTCAAACACAGGCTCGACATTGTTTATGGAGCCGTTGAGTGTGGTACAGCTCAACAACAAAATCAAGGAATTGCAGGCAAAAGAAAAAGAAGAAATCGAAAAAATATTGATTGCTTTGTCTGCTTTGGTCATTCAAAATGAGGCACAGCTGGGTGCAAATTTGGAATTGTTGACACAGTTGGATTTTATATTTGCAAAAGCACAGCTTTCTTTGTCTATGGACGGCACACAGCCTTTGTTTAATACAAGAGGATATATCCATATCATGAAAGGCAGACACCCATTACTGGATAAAAAAACAGTTGTGCCAACCGATATTTATTTAGGAAAAGACTTCCATACATTGCTGATTACAGGGCCGAATACAGGTGGGAAAACCGTAGCCCTGAAAACATTGGGACTGTTTTCTTTGATGGGGCAGGCAGGACTGCATATTCCCGCAAACGAACATTCCCAGCTGGCAGTGTTTGACAATGTATTTGCCGATATTGGGGACGAACAAAGCATTGAGCAGAGTTTGAGTACATTTTCCGCACACATGACAAACATTGTACGCATTTTGGAAGATGTGACAGACCATTCTTTGGTATTGTTTGATGAATTGGGGGCAGGGACAGACCCCACAGAAGGGGCGGCACTGGCAACTGCCATCATACAGCATTTGCATCAAAGAAAAATCCGCACCGCAGTCACCACCCATTACAGCGAATTGAAAGTATATGCATTGTCCACAGATGGCGTGGAAAATGCCTGTTGTGAATTTGATGTGCAGACATTGCGTCCCACATATCGGTTGTTGATTGGTATTCCCGGCAAAAGTAACGCATTTGCCATATCCAAGCGTTTGGGATTGCCGGATTATATCATAGATGGTGCAAAAGAGTTTATCTCACATGATGAGGCAAGATTTGAGGATATCATCACAGATTTGGAAATCAGCAAAAAAAGCGTTGCCTTTGAGCAAGAGCGTGCGGAACAATACCGCAAAGAGGCAGAAAGTCTGAAACAAGAAGTCGAAAACCAAAAAGAAAAAACAAGACAACAAAAAGAAAAAATTCTGCAAAAAGCAAGAGAAGAAGCAAAACGCATTTATGCACAGGCAAAAGAAGAAGCCGACCAAATCATCAAAGACATGAACAGAGAGGCAAAACAGAAAAATCAACAAAAGGCACTCGACAGCCGTACCAAATTGAAAGAAAAATTGTCGTCTGTGCAAGAAGATTTCCTGAAATCCAAAAAAGTGAAATCCACACACAAACCGCCTGAAAAATTGCAGGCTGGGGACAGAGTGTATGTGATTTCGTTTGACCAAAATGGGGTTGCTTTGTCCGCACCGGACAAAAACAAAGAAGTCATGGTGCAAATGGGTATCATGAAAGCAAAAATTCCTTTGGCAGAATTGATGTTAGATGAAACACCACAGCCCAAAGAACCAAAACAAAGACAGCAAAATGTGCGTGCAAAAGTAAGCAAAAGCCAATTTATATCCGCAGAAATTGATTGCCGTGGACAGTTGGTAGATGAGGCTTTGATGCATATTGACAAATATATTGATGATGCATATTTGTCCGGGTTGAAACAAATTGTCATCATACATGGCAAAGGTACAGGGGCATTGCGTGCAGGCGTACAAAATTATTTGCGTACCAACAGCCATGTCAAAAGTTATCGACCGGGTACATTCGGAGAAGGGGAAGCAGGCGTTACCGTTGTGGAATTGAAATGACAAAGGGGGAATACCCATGCAGGAAAAACAAAAAATATTGGTGGTTGATGATGACCAACATATCGCTGAACTGATTTCTCTCTATTTGATGAAAGATGGCTATGATACCAAAGAAGTGTATGACGGAAAAGAGGCACTGCAAGAGGTGGTGCAATATCAACCGGATTTGCTGTTGTTGGATTTGATGCTGCCGGGCATGGACGGATATCAAGTTTGTGCTGAGATACGAAAGACAAACAAAATCCCCATCATTATGTTGACTGCAAAAGGCGAAACATTTGATAAAGTGTTGGGTTTGGAGTTGGGTGCAGATGATTATATTGTCAAACCATTTGACCCAAAAGAATTGGTGGCAAGGGTGAAAGCGGTATTGCGTCGTTATGAAACAGGGACAAAACATGATGAAGAAGAAATATTGCATTTTCCAGATTTGGAAATCAATGTTTCCAATTACACTGTCACATATCATGGAAAGACATTGGATTTCCCACCGAAAGAGTTTGAATTGCTGCATTATTTGGCACAACACCCCAATCGTGTGTTTACCAGAGAACAACTCTTAGACCGCATTTGGGGATATGAATATGTGGGAGATACCCGCACCGTAGACGTACACGTCAAACGTATTCGGGAAAAAATGAACCAACAAGACGAGTGGGGCATTTTGACAGTTTGGAGTGTGGGGTATAAATTTGGACAAAAATAAAAATACGGCGGGGAGTTCCTCGCCGTATCTGTCGTTATGACGGATTTTCAGGGGGTTGCTGTTCTTTGTCTTGTTCTGTATGTTTTTGTTGTTGTGCCATTTGACGCATACGCATTTTGCGGATATTGGTAATCCGCATCAGACAACAAAATACATACAAAAATAATAACAAATAATGAAAACTATTCATATTTGACCATGGAATGATAAACAGCAATAAAATTGCTATGGCAAATAATAAAAAATCTGTCAAATTGCGTTTTTTATGTGGTTGATTTTGTTGTTGTGCCATCATTTGTGTTGCAGAGGGATACCTCTACACTCCTTTCTCTCTTTTTTTCATTATAACACAGTTGAGAGGAAATGTATGATAAAAAGCAGGTGAAAAAAGAATATGTATAAAAAGTCGATTGTAAAAAAACAGTTTTTATTATATATGGTTACCATTTCCATTTGTGTGTTGTTATTGGGGACGATGCTTTCTGTGGTGTATACCAAACATTATATGAACGAAACGAAACAAGAATTGATTTCACAAGGGGAAAAGGTTTCTCAGGCGATTCAAAAAGCTTATATCACAGGAAATTTGAACAATTTGGCATATGAGGTGCAGGCATTGGAAGGCTATATGGGGGCAGGGGTGCTTTTGGTCAATCGGGAAGGTGTGATTGTGATGGCTTCCCCCAGTATGGACCGTCGGTTACTTGGGAAAGTATTGGCGTATGACGAGCTTGTACAAGGGGTGTTAGATGGAAAGATTGTATCCTTGGAAACGGGAGCGGCACCTGTGTTTGACTCCTCTATGCTGATTGTGGGATATCCGATGTCACAGGGGTATTTGTCCGGCATTTTTATGTGTCGTTCTATGCCGGAAATTCAAGTATCTTTGCATGAAATGTATCGTGCGGGTGGATTTAGCTTTTTTATTGCATTTTTATTGACGACATTGGTCAGCTTGCTGACATCACATAAAATGACAGAGCCTTTGATGGAAATGAACCGTGCCGCAAAACAAATTGCAGGCGGTAATTTTGAAAAAAGGGTGGAGATTACAAGCGATGATGAACTGGGACAGCTGGCAGACAGTTTCAACCACATGGCAGAAAGTTTGGAAAATATCGAAAAATCCAGACGGGCGTTCATTGCCAATGTATCCCATGACCTGCGTTCTCCTTTGACCAGTATGCAAGGGTTTTTGACAGCCATGTTGGACGGCACCATTCCGCCGGAAAAACAAGAGCGATATTTGAAAATCGTATTGGAAGAAAGCCAAAGACTTTCCCGCTTGGCAGAGGGCATTGTGGAATTGAGCAGAGCCCAAGAAAGTAAAATTGTATTGGAAGAAAGCGTGTTTGATTTGAATGCAATCATTCGAGAAAATTGTGAAATATTAGAGCCGCAAATGCGAGAGAAAGGTATTCATACAGAAATTTCGTTTGCCACAGAACAAACAAATGTGGTTGCAGATAAAGACAAAATTTCCCGTGTGGTGCATAATTTGATGACAAATGCAGTGAAATTTTCAAAGCAAGATGGTGTGATTGAAGTGGAAACGACATTGTCCGCAGATAACAAAATATTGGTTTCTATCAAAGATTATGGGATTGGCATTTCCGAAAAAGACCAAAAATGTGTATTTGACCGTTTTTATAAGGTCGATGCAACCAGAAATCGGGACAAAACCGGCATGGGATTGGGATTATCCATTGTGCGTGAGTTTTTACAGGCACATGGCGAAACCATTACCGTCAAAAGCAAAGAGGGCGAAGGCAGTGAGTTTCTATTTTCGCTGAAATTGGAAAAAAACAAATAAAATCAAAAAGACAGCCATTTCAGCTGTCTTTTTTTATATTATGATTTTGATTGCTTTTTCTTTTTGGGTTGCGGTAATGCATCATACATGGTCTCCAACAATCCAACAAGATAGGCTGTGTTTTCGATGTCAGATTGTCATAAATACCACCGATAATTTTTCCACGATAATAGAGGATATATTCTCCCATCATTGCTTTATATGTAACATCTTCACATGATGCCAGTTGTTCCAATATCCGTTGCAAATAAGATTTGTCGGAAGGCATATGGCAACACTCCTTTTGTATGATTATTTGATACCATAGATTTGTGCAAGACGCATGATTTTGTTTGCCCAGCGATAATGTGTCAAATATTCATTCATGCGGTGTGCATCATGGCTGGCAGATACCAATGTTCCACTGGATATATCCCAATGCAGAATGTTGTATGCATCGTCATAATCTGTTTGTGAAACTTTCAACATTTCATTGACAATCGGAATTTGTTTTGGGTGAATGACGGTTTTGCCAATCAGTCCGCTGAGTAAATCCAATTCCAATTCCCGTTTTAAGCCACTATCCCAACCATCACCTGCATAATATTCCCAAACAGGCCCGGATACCACATAGTCCGGAGAAAATGTTGTGCTGATGTCCACAAGCAAATTGGCTACGGGTTTCAAGTCGTAAATGGTATTTTGTGTATGACGACGCAAGCCGAATACATTGGAAAAATCATTGCCACCAATACGAATATTGAGTATTTTGTCTGATATGGCATTGAGTTTTTCTTTGACCAATGACAAATGGATATATCTGGATTTTAAGTCTACCATGGTGGAAGATTCAAAAATCGGGATATACATATAAGGACAGTCTTGTTGTTGCAAATGTTGTATGACAGAGATATATGCATCACAATTTTCAATGAAAAATTTCGGTAATATAAATCCTGCCACAATATCTGAAAATGTTTTGTATTGCACTGCCAACTGATACAAATGCTTGGGTGAGCGGATACGAATAAAAATCAAGGGTAAATAAAAATGACATTCTTGTTTTGCGTGTTGTATTTGTGTAAGTGTATGGTGCAATATTTGCTCCGCCTGTGCAACCGCACTTTCATGTACCGTGTCCTCCAAGCAAAAAGCCAATGAAAAAGGGTGTGGAATTTGCTCGTTTTTTAATGCTTCCACAATGGAAGTGTGTGCGTTTGCAGGACAATATAATAATGCGCCGATGTCATAACCTGTTATTTTGTGATGCATAGAAAGACCTCTTTTTTTACAAAATTTGTGAAAATCAAAATAAAACAATAATATTATCATAACATAAAATAACATAGATGCAAATGCTGAATTTTTTATGCAGATGATATACAATATTGTGGAAAAATATTACTTTTTTATTGAAACGATATATATATGATGTTATAATGATACGGAATAATACTATTTAGTTTGAGAAAGTGTGTAGATATGTTTAGACGAGCGAATTTACATCAACTGCAAGATTATTTTTTGCCTCTTTCAAGCAGAAAGGAAAGAGGTGTGTATTTTTGCAGGATTGCACAAAATTCAACACAAATTACTGCATTTATCAAAAAATATTATGATACCGCACGTCGGCAGGGCGTTGTGATTGATGGCAAAATCCCAAATCCAACACCACAGAATTTGGAATATTTTGATGAAATGATGGGCAGTGATTTTCGGTTAGACCAGCAGTTTCTTTCTGCAAAACTGCAAACGTGGTTGCCCCGTATGTCGGATATACAACGGGAAATGGTTGTGACAGCCATTTTTGCAACATTACAAGATATGCAAAAAAGCGGAAAAACAGAAAATATGTTGCGAAATGCCTATATGAAATATATGTGTTGGTTGTATTATAAATTTGAAAGAATTGTCAACCAGTTGGGAAGTGAAACGCCGCCGAAAATTTTATATGATGGCACAATCAGCAATTATGAATTGCAGTTGTTGATTGTTTTATCCAGAGCGGGTGCGGATATTGTATTGTTGGAGCGGGCAGGCGACACAGCATATTTACAGTTGGACGCAAGTTCTGCATATACACAATTATACCAAGAGCCGCAAATGACGGCGTTTCCACAGGATTTTGATTTGAAATGGATACAATCCGAACTGGCAAAAGAAATGAACCGCCAACGCTTGTATGGGACATTGCCCGGTGTGCAAAATTGTACCAATGCATGGCTGCAAAAACCAGATGTGCATGAAATTTTGATACCGGCAGGCAATCGTGGCACAGAAAACACATTTTTTTATAACAGCTTTATCATAGAATATGGGGTTGCGGACAAGCTCAGTTATGCAAATGATTTGTTTGCTTTTTATAAAGATTTGAAAAATCAGCAGCGGCATCTGTGTGTTGTCAATAAAGAAATTCCTGCACCTACCACAGATGAGATTGCAGCCATCAAAAGAGGCAATTATGACAATGTTGACCAAATGCTTTTGGATTTGTCGCAAAACATACAGTATTCTGCCAATATTGAATTACAACGCTTGATGGTCAAAAGTTTTGTGGACGTGATGTTGGAAGAGGGCGACAAATTGGGTGGAAATGTATTAAAATTGACAAACAAAGCCGTCTATTTGCTGTGTTGGTTCAAACGATATCAAAAAGAATTGTTCCAAAATTGGAAAATGCCTGAAATTTCGGTATTTATTCTGTTTGGAAATTGTGCATCTGAAAATGAAAAACTGTTTTTGCAGATGTTATCCAAATTACCCATAGACGTTTTGATTCTGTTGCCCAACTGTAATGCAGACACAGTGATACAGGCACAGAATTTGCTGGAAATCAGACAGGAATTTTCCATTCCGATGGAAACATTCCCCATAGAACCGACACAGTTGCGTGTCAGTACCGCCGCCTATCAGGCAGAGCGGGATTTGGATACCATCATGTATCAGGATACCGGTTTGTACCGCAATCAGCAATATGCAAAAGCCGAAACGGTGACTTTGCAAACCATGTATGAAGAAATTGAGATTTTATGGGACCAAGAATTGAAATATCGCCCCAATTTTGCTACCACAAACGATGTGGTGACAATGCCTGTGTTATTGGCGAAAATTTGCGGTGTCAAAGAGGGGCAGATTGCAAATTACTGGCAGGGTATCAAAAAACTGGTCACTCCCGATACGTTGGTGGTGACACAAGTGCCTTGGATTTCTCCATTGGACGCAAATCCCATGAAACCGTATGCCACACAGTTTTTACAGAATAAAAAATTGCTGAAACAAAAAATCAAAGAACATAAGGCATATCCGTATAGCATTTTGCGTCCCGAAATGCAAGACTATTTATTGGAAAAATTACAAATCTTATTGGACGAAAAAATCATACACGGCACTTATGAAAATGGCACGGAATATACCATCATTGCAACGATTTTGCATTTGCCAAAAGATGTTTTGCGTATGATACAGAAATTTGACTTTACCAAAAAAAATCCAAAGCTCATCATCGTCAACACCACAGAAAAAATTATTTCTTTGGAGGATAGCATATTGGTTGCTTTTTTGAATTTGATAGGCTTTGATATTCTATTTTTTGTGCCGACGGGCTATCAATGTGTGGAAAAATATTTTCAGACAAAATTTGTACATGAATACCAAATCGGTGAGTATCTGTACGATGTGTCGATACCAAATTTACAAGGCACACAGGAAAAAGGACTCAATTCAATCAAAAAACTCTTTGGAAGGAGTGGACAATTATGGCGTTAGATTTTTCAAGACCGGCACCACAACCTATGCAGCAGGAACAATTCCAAGCACCACAAAACACAGATATGGAAAATTATCAACAATATGATATTGTGGCAGATAGAGAACAAATGCAGCAAGTGATGGTCAATTCTGCGGAAGTGGATACCATCGCAAGCAAAATTGAAGTTTATAATCTGGAAACCATTGTATCTTTTGGGGCAGAGGTTGCAGAAGAAATCTCCAAATGCTCCGATGTGGTATTAAACAGCATCAATATGTCGCAGTTGGACGAGTCCAGCGAAATGCTGACAACATTGGCAAAAATTATGGATAAATTTGATATTGAAGAAATCAAAGACAATCCCAATTTTTTGAGCAAGTTGTTTGGCAATATGAGAAAACAGCTGGACAAAATATTGGCAAAATATCATACCATGGGCGATGAAGTGGATAAAATTTATGTACAGCTCAAACAGTATGAAAATGAAATCAAACAATCTAATCGTAAATTGGAGGATATGTTCCAAGCAAATGTGGCATATTATCATGAATTGGTAAAATATATATTGGCTGGCGAACAGGGTTGTGGAGAATTGGAAGCCTATATTGCACAAAGACAGGCAGAAATGCAAAACACAGGCGATCATTCCATTCAGTTTGATATTGCCTCCTTAAATCAGGCGTTGATGTTGTTGGAACAACGCACACAGGATTTGCGTACTGCGGAAAATGTCGCAATGCAAGCCATTCCCATGATTAAAACCATGCAGTTTAGTAATATGAATTTGGTGCGTAAAATCAATTCTGCATTCATCATCACATTGCCCGTGTTCAAACAGGCATTGACACAAGCCATTATGTTGAAACGACAACGTATTCAGGCAGAAGCAATGTCTGCATTAGATGCAAAAACAAATGAAATGTTACTCAAAAATGCACAAAATACTGTGGCACAGTCCAAAATGACTGCACAAATGGTATCCGGTAGCTCCATCAAAATTGAAACGTTGGAACAAACATGGCAGACCATTGTCACAGGCATTGACGAAACAAAACAAATTCAAGACAATGCACGTCAAAAGAGAATCGAAGACCAAAGAAGATTGGAAGCAATCAAAGCAGATTTTAACCAAAGATATCATATGCCGGATAAAAAATAATACAAAGACAGAACGGAGGAATGTGATATGGCAATCAATTTGACAAAAGGACAAAAAGTAGATTTGACAAAAGATAACCCAAGTTTAACCAAAATTGTTGTTGGTTTGGGCTGGGACGTGAATGTGTTTGATTCTGGTGTTGCGTTTGACTTGGACGCAGCAGCTTTTATGGTAGGGCAAAACGGAAAATGCCCCACAGAAAAAGAATTTGTGTTCTATGGCAATTTGGAACATCAAAGCGGCTCTGTGACGCATTTGGGCGACAACAGAACCGGTGACGGTGACGGCGATGATGAACAAATCACTGTGGATTTGAGTTTGGTGCCTGCAAATGTGGAAAGAATTGCGTTTACCGTAACCATTTATGATGCGGAAAGCCGCAGACAAAATTTCGGACAAGTGTCCAATGCTTATATTCACATTCAGGATATGACAACAGGTGCAGATTTGATTCGCTACGATTTGGGAGAAGATTTCTCTATCGAAACAGCGATTGTGGTAGGGGAATTGTATCGTCATAACGGCGGTTGGAAATTCAATGCCATCGGCAGCGGCTTCCAAGGCGGATTGGCTGCATTGTGTGGACATTACGGCATAGATGTGGCATAAAAGGAGGAGATACAAATGCCAATTAGTTTGCAAAAAGGACAAAAAGTAAGTTTGACAAAAGATAATCCCGGTTTATCCAAAGTGGTTGTTGGTTTGGGTTGGGATACCAACCGTTTTGATACAGGCGGTGCATTTGATTTGGATACGGCTGCATTTTTGTTGGGCAGTAACGGCAGAACAACCGGTTCCGGTGATTTTGTGTTTTATGGAAATCTCAAACACGCCTCCGGTGCCGTAGAGCATTTGGGAGATAATACCACAGGCGACGGCGACGGCGACGATGAACAAATCAAAGTGGATTTGACAAAAGTTCCTGAAAATATTTCCCGTATTGCATTTACCGTAACCATTTACGAAGCGGAAGAACGCCGCCAAAATTTTGGACAGGTGCAAAATGCATATATTCGTATTTTTGACGAAACAAACGGACAGGAAATTTTGAGATACGACTTGGGAGAAGATTTCTCCATCGAAACAGCGGCAGTATTTGCCGAATTGTATAAAAGCAACAACGAATGGAAATTCAATGCCATCGGCAGCGGTTACCAAGGCGGCTTGGCAGCACTTTGTGCAAATTACGGCGTTGATGTAGAGTAAGCCATTTGAGAAAAATGGGCAAAAGTAGGAGGAAAGAAAAATGTCTGTTTCTTTACAAAAAGGTCAGAAAGTCAGTCTTTCAAAAGACAACGAAGGTTTGAACCATGTGTTGGTTGGCTTGGGCTGGGACGAAGCAACAAAAACAGGTGGTGGCGGATTGTTCGGCTTGATGCGTGGCGGTGGCGGACAGTCCATTGACTGCGATGCATCAGCACTGTTGTTGACAGACGGAAAATTGAAAAACAAAGGTGATATTGTGTTTTTTGGCAACTTAAAACATCGTTCCGGTACAGTGCAGCATATGGGGGATAATTTGACAGGTGCAGGCGATGGCGATGACGAGCAGATTTTGATTGACCTTGCAAAAGTACCGGAACAATATGACCATATTGTAATGGTTGTCAATATTTATCAGGCAGCACAAAGAAAACAACATTTTGGCATGATTCGAAATGCATATATTCGTATTGTAGACGGTCGTACCAATCAGGAAATGTGCAGATATAATTTATCTGATAACTATGATGGCATGACAGCAATGATATTTGGGGAAGTATATCGTCACAATGGAGAATGGAAATTTAATGCAGTGGGGCAAGCAACAACAGATAACGGATTGCAGGAATTGACAAAACGTTATATGTAATATTTTTTTAACAAAATATTTATGTCGATTTTATGAAAAAGGGGAGATAATTGGCTGATTTTCTTCTCTTTTTCTAGTATTATGAGGTGATAGAATGCATTATAAAGGTTTATCCAGTAAAGAAGCGGTAGAGTCCCGACAGCAATATGGCAGCAATGTCATTCCGGATTCCGAACCAACGACGTTTTGGGCAGAATTCAAAGAAACATTTAAAGACCCTATGATTCGTATATTATTGGCGATTGCAACGCTGATGATTGTGATGTTTTTGTTTGGGTATGCAGATATTTATGAGCCTGTGGGTACGATTGTGGCAGTGTTGATTGTGGCGTTTGTTTCCGCAAAAACAGGGGTTGCCAGTGATACAAAATACAGAGCATTGAAAGACAGTACCAAAAAAGACCAGTGTAAAGTATATCGTGACAATCTGATTACGGTGATTGATGTAGATGATGTCGTGGTCGGGGACAAGGTATTGTTGCAGTCCGGTGACAAAATTCCGGCAGACGGTATTTTGGTTGATGGTGTCATCAAAGTGGATAACTCTGCTTTGAATGGGGAAGCGGAAGAATGTCACAAAACAGCAGCCGATGCAAGTGTGAAATTGGCTGATGAGATTACAGGGGATACATTCGTAGATGCACATTCCTTGTTCCGTGGTGCGGTTTTGTTTGATGGCGAAGGCGTGATGGACGTACAAAAAGTCGGGCTTTCCACCATGATGGGCAAAATGGCAGAAGAAATGCAGGAAGAAGAACCGGACTCCCCTTTGAAAGTCAAATTGTCCCATTTGGCAAATTTGATTTCTAAATTTGGTTACATCGGTGCGATTGTGATTGCAGTGATGTATTTTGGATTTTTTGTTTGGTCCGCAGGCGGTATTGAGCCGTATTTGGCAACCGGCGTGACAGAAATTATCAAAGACGTTGTGGAAGCGGTATCTTTGGCAGTTGTTATCATTGTGTGTGCCGTGCCGGAGGGGTTGCCGTTGATGATTTCCCTTGTGCTGATGCAAAATACAAGCAAAATGTTAGACCATAATGTGTTGGTCAGAAAAGCAGAGGGGATTGAAACCGCAGGCTCTTTGAATATCCTGTTTAGCGATAAAACAGGTACGATTACAAAAGGCAGTTTGGAAGTGGTGGAATTTTTCACGGCAGATGGGGTTTCCGTTTCGTTGGAAGAATTGCCAAAGCATGAAAAAATCAAAGAATTGGTAGATTTGGCAATCGGAAAAAATACACAATCCATGTTCGATGCACAAGGGCGTGTCATTGGTGGGAATGCCACAGACCAAGCAATGATGAAATTTATGGGACAAGATGTTTTTCATAAAATGGAAAATGGTTGTGAAATCACACGTTCCCAAGGATTTAACTCTGCAAATAAATTCAGCCAAGCATATTTGGCAGCATATCAAAAGACATTTTATAAAGGTGCACCGGAACGATTGTTGGCGGTATCTCAAAAATGTTTGAATTTGCAGGGGGAAGAACAGGATATCCAAGCAGATGTATTGAATGCAAAAATTGATGCATTGGCGAATAAATCCATGCGTGTGCTGGCGTTTGGGTATTCCAATCAGGATATGACCGAAAATACCATCAATGCAGATACGACTATCATTGGTTTTGCGGGTATTCGTGATGATGTGCGTCCGGAAGCAAGAGAAGCGATTGCAGAAGTGCAAAATGCAGGTATTCAAGTGGTTATGATTACAGGTGACAGACTGGAAACCGCTGTTGCCATTGCAAAAGATGCCAACTTGTTACATTCCGATGATGAAATTGCTTTAACTTCCGCACAGTTAAATGAAATGTCAGACGAAGAAGTGAAAGCCATTATCCCCCGTATTCGTGTGATTGCAAGAGCATTGCCAACCGATAAATCCAGAATGGTTCGCCTTTGCCAAGAGATGAATTTGGTTGTTGGTATGACAGGGGACGGTGTGAATGACTCTCCTGCATTGAAACGTGCAGATGTTGGCTTTGCCATGGGCAGTGGTACAGAGGCGGCAAAAGAAGCAGGGAAAATCGTTATTTTGGACGATAACTTTAAGTCCATCAAAGATGCAATTTGGTATGGACGTACCATTTATCATAATATTTTGAAATTCTGTAAATTCCAGTTGGTCATCAATGTGGCAGCGGTTGTGGTGAGTGCTTTGGCTCCGTTCTTTGGCTTGCATGAACCGTTGAAAGTCACACACTTGTTGTTTGTCAATTTGGTGATGGACGGTTTGGGTGCGATTATGTTGGGGAATGAACCCGCAAAAGAACGATATATGAGCGAAAAACCACGTAGGAGAGACGAAAGCATTATTAGCAAACCAATGTTGACACAAATTGTCATTATGGGGATTTGGTTGACAGCATTGAGTTTTGTATTTTTGAAACTGCCGTTTTTTGACCAATTTTTCCAGACAGAAGAACAAAAATTCTCTGCGTACTTTGTATTATTCATTTGGAGTGCGTTGTTCAATGGGTTTAATGTCAGAGATGAAGGATTTTCTATCTTTAAGGGCTTAAATGAAAACACAGGTTTTATGAAAGTGTTTATCATTATTATTTTGGTGCAGGCAGTGATTGTCAACGCAGGTTTGATTCCGGCAGAAGTATTCACTTGGATTGGCAATATGTTTAGTTGTGTGCCAATTCCTATGGTTTCTTGGGGTGTCGTTGCTATTTTGGCAGTGACTATGATTCCGATAGACCTCATTCGTAAAATGATTGCACACCAGAAATAATACAAAGGTTCCATGAAACGTTGTTTTGTGGAACCTTCTTTATCAGATAGGAAGTGAAACAATATGCAGTATACAAAAGAACATATCTTACGGATTGCAAAGCGATTTCAAAATAAAAAAAGAACGTATCTTTTGGTCAATCCGTTACAGGCAAAACATATGCCGTGCAGTCCATCTGTTTCTTTGCAGATGATGCGTACATTTGGCAACCGATTGGCAAATGCATATCCAAACACAAAATTGATTATCTCCTTTGCGGAAACCGCAACCGCCATTGGTACTGCAGTGGCAAGTTGTTTTGCAAATGATTGTGTATATATCCAAACCACAAGAGAAGATGTCAAAGATGTGCAAACATGGATTGATTTTTTGGAAGAACATAGCCATGCCACAGAACAAAAATTATGTGCAGACCATTTGCAACAATGGCTGGAACAGACAGAAACCGTTATTTTTGTGGAAGATGAAATTTCCACAGGAAAAACATTGGTGAATATGGTGACGCAACTCAAAGAAGCATATCCCATATTGGCAGAAAAACAGCTGATTGCGGCATCTATATTAAATCGTGTGTCAGCCAAAAATCAAATACGCATGGAGCAAGCAGGTATGCAATGTGCATATGTGTTGAAATTGCCGGAGGTGGACTATACGGCGGTATTGGCAGATATGCAGGTGACAGAGGCACAAAAAGCCGAAAAACGGGAATGTGTTTTCACAAAACAAGTGTTGTCCTGTGATGCCTTATGCAATCCAAGAAAAGGCATTGCCATAAAAGAGTATATGAAAAACTGTGTGCAGATGGCAAATACTGTGGTGACAGAGGTATTGCCAAAAACAACAGAAACATCGAATGTTTTGGTTTTGGGGACGGAAGAATGTATGTTTCCGGCGTTATGTCTGGGAGAAGTATTGGAAAAACAACATTTGCAATGGAATGTTCAGTGTCATGCCACAACCAGAAGTCCCATTGGCATTTGCACACAACAAGGATATCCCATCACAACAGGGAGCAAACTGCAAAGTTTTTATGCAAAAAACAGAGATACCTATCTCTATAATGTGGGAGAATATGATATGGTGATTGTCGTATCTGATACCAAAGTACAGAATTTGCAGGCATTTCAAAATCTGATGGGCGTATTTTCACAAAACCGGAAACGAAAATTTTATTACATACAAGGAGGAAAAAATGTTTGGTACATATAAAGAGCAAGATGTCACAATTTTATTGACGGATATTTCCGGCAAAGTCGAGCCTTTGGACACAAAAGCAAGAGAGCGAAACATTCAATCCGGCGTGCATTATTCGGAAATGTTACCCATAGAGCATGAGCCATCTGCTGCGTATATGAAAATTTATGATGATGCATTGCGAAGATATGCCAAAATGACAGCAGAGGCAACTGCAATGGTGGCAGAACAGATTTGGCAGGAAAAAAGGGAAAAAACCGTTTTGGTATCCTTGGCACGGGCAGGCACTTCCATTGGTGTGTTAATCAAAAAATATATTGCCTTTCGGTACCATGTAGAAGTGCCGCATTACACCATTTCCATTATCCGTGGGCGTGGGATTGACCAAAACGCAATGGCATATATTTTGGAACGACACCCCCCCCAGAGCATACAATTTGTAGATGGTTGGACAGGCAAAGGGGCAATCCAAAGAGAATTGGACTTGGCAATGCAGGCATATCCCCATGTAGATGCAGGGCTGGCTGTGCTTTCCGACCCCGCACATCTGGCAAGCAAATATGGCACAAGAGAGGATTTTTTGATTGCAAGTTCTTGCCTGAATGCAACGGTTTCCGGTTTGTTGAGCCGTACTTTTTACAGAAAAGATATTATTGGGGAAAAAGACTTCCATGGTGCAGTGTTTTATCAAAATTTGATACCGCAGGATATGACATATGGTTTCATTGATGCGGTTGCACAATATTTTGATACATTGGAAATCAAAGAAAGCAAGGAACATATCGTTTCCAAAACAGCACAACAGGAAGTGGAAGAAATTTGCAAAAAATTTGGAATACAAGACATCAATTTGGTCAAACCCAGTATCGGAGAAACCACAAGGGTGTTGTTGCGTAGAATGCCATGGAAAATATTGGTGCATCGTTTTGACGACGAACAACACTTAGGTCAGATTTATCAATTAGCAAAGGAGAAAGGCGTTGAAATGATACAATATCCGCTGGAAAATTATAAAGCTTGCGGGTTGATTCAGAAAATAGCCGATAATTGACGATATGAAACAAATGATATTTGCAAGTGATTTGGATAATACATTTATGTTTTCTTACAAGCATAAAAAAGATGATGATATTTGTGTGGAACAATTAGATGGTAAAGAGCAGGGATTTTGCAAAAAAGACAGTTTTCAAAAATTGGAAGATATACAGAAAAAAGCGTTGTTTATCCCCGTTACCACCCGTTCCATCGTACAATATCAAAGAATTTGTTTTCCGCAATCCTGTATGCCAAAATATGCCTTGACGACAAATGGAGCGATTTTGCTGGTAGATGGCAACATAGATGCACAATGGTATGCACACTCTAAAAAATTGTCTGATGCATACAAAACAGAGTTGCAACAAGTGGAAAAACGCTTGTCTGATGTTGCACAAATCAAAAGATTTCGCATGATTGACGATATGTATTTGTTTGCAGCGTGCGACACTGCGGAAGATGCACAAAAAAGTAAGGGATATTTGGAACAAAAAACAACATTACAAGTATTGTTATCCGGCAGAAAATTGTATTTCATTCCCCCAATGTTGGATAAGGGAACAGCAATCAAACGATTGCGTGAGAAATTTGATATGGCATATATCATATCTGCGGGAGATAGCATGATGGACATTCCCATGCTGGAAGAAGCAGATTATGGCATTTTTTTACATACCTATGATACCAAGCAGGAGCATATCCTTTGTTATGATGGGCAGGAAGTGCGTGCGTATACAGGATTTGTTTTGGATTGTGTGATGGAACAGATTTCATTGTGAATGTATCACAAAAGGGGACTGCGGAATATAGCAGTATCCCCTTTTTGCGTTTATGTTTGTTGAAATATTTTTTTCTGGAAATATCGACGGTTATAAGCAACGGCTTTGCTGTCGGGACGAAATACGGCTGCCATTTCGTTGTAACTGCGTGCTTTTTCCCATTGTCCCAGATGGTCAAAACAAATGCAAAGCTGTATACAAGGTAAATATCCATAACATTCTTCTTGTATGATACCGCTTTTGTGTGGGTTTTGCTCCATATTGAGTGCAATTTCATACCAAAATGCACTTTGTTCCCATGCACTTTTTGCAAAATAATACGAACCAATATCACAACAAATTTCTGCCCTTGGCAAATCCAATGTAAAACTTTGAAACAGAGTTTCAATTTGTTTTTCAGACATCTCACAATGTGCATAACATTTGGCAAGCGTTTGATGTGCTGTGATTTTTTGTTCCAACGATGCATCTGCCATCTGTAAAAATGTTTGAAATATCGGAATGGCAGTTTCGTATTGTTGGGTATGGTATAAATCGGTGGCATAATAATATTGGTCTTTGGCAGAAAACGACACATTGTCTTGTAACATCATGTTGTATATTTGTAAATGTTGCGAGCTATCTTCTTGCTGTTGCACAATATGGATATCTTCATATTGTATGTTGCCAAAAGGTGGGATTTCTTCATGCACACGCCCTTGCCAAAGCGGTGTTTTGGTGTTGCGTATGATACGCTCCCGAAAACAGGAAGATGTCGGTTTGCCGTTTTTGTCCAATGCGGTATCACAAATGGTCATCAACATATCAACCGCATTTGCTTTCGTGCTTTGTTTCCATGCAAACAGTTTGTTTTGTTCCGTTTCGGATAGGGTATCGGTGGGGGAGAGCCACATACAATGGCTCATGGTTGCTTTTGCAAATGAAAAATTGCGTGCGGCTGCAAAATCATATTGCCAGTCATAATCGAATATTTTGTCTGTGTATGTAGCGGCAATGGCTTTTGTTTCATCGGTAGAACCTGTGTCCACAAGAATGATTTCATCTGCAAATTTTTTGGCACAGGATAAACAATCCCCCAGCGTTTTTGCATCATTGTGTACCAGTATACAAAGGCTTATGGTTACCATAAAATACCTCCCATGTTGTATGATTCTCTCTGTTTATTCTATGCAGGAAAAAAGCTGCTTTGCATAAAACCCTCTTTTTTGTTTGAAAAAGAGGGTTTTTGTGTGTGGTTAATGTTTGTTTTCTTCCACTGTGGCAACAAAATGTCTTAAATCTTCCATAGAGCAGATTTTGCTGCTGTTATGGGACAATGCAATTTGTGTGGTGTCAGGAAGTCCTTTGTAATATTGTTTTGCTCTTTCATTGTGTAATAATAAATCCGATAAGTCTTGATAGTTTGCCATATATGATGCTCCTTTCTTTTGATGGATAGCCATAGTTTGTGCAAAAAAATTGAATTTATGCAGTTTGCTATTGAGGGTATTTGCACTTTTTGCTATACTCAAATATGGTGATGTATGTATGTTAAAAAAATATAAAACAATATTGGAACAGGCAGAGGCGGAAATATCAGAAAAAAAATCAAGATTTATTGCAACGGTACGCCCTGTCAAAACAGAAGAAGAGGCAAGAGCCTTTATTGAAGAAATGAAAAAAAAGTATTGGGACGCTACCCACAATGTGTTTGCGTATCAAATCGGGGAACGCAATGAAATACAACGCTTTAGCGATGACGGAGAACCGCAAGGCACAGCAGGTATGCCCATTTTGAACGTACTCAAAGGCGAAGATATCAAAGATACTGCCATTGTGGTGACAAGATATTTTGGTGGGACTTTGCTGGGAACAGGCGGTCTGGTGCGTGCGTATGGCAAAAGTGCAAAAGAGGGATTGCTTGCCGCAGGGATTGCAGAATTGGTGTTGTATGGTCGTTATCATGTCACAGTGCCATATACAGAGTCCGGTAAAGTGCAGTATGAGATATTGCAGGCTGGTCATGTGTTGCATGATACCATATATACAGACCAAGTGCAGTTTGTGGTGTTGGTGGAAGCAGAACAGGAAGAAGCGTTTACAAAACAAATGACAGACGTTTTGAAAGGAAAGCAAGCAACAGAAAAAGTAGATGCGTTGTTTGGGGTGTGGCAAAACGGAAGTTTGTCATTGCTGGAAGCATAGGCTTGTTTTTTGACAAAAAGAGTGATAAAATGTTTGAGTGAAAATTTTTAAGGAGGATTGTTTGATGTCAGGACATTCTAAATTTGCGAATATTAAACATAAAAAAGAAAAAAATGATGCGGCAAAAGGAAAAATCTTTACCATGTTGGGGAGAGAAATTCAGGTTGCAGTCAAAGCGGGTGGCCCAGACCCTGCGGTCAATGGCAAATTGCGTGATGTCATTGCAAAATGTAAATCCAATAATATGCCAAATGATACCATTGACAGAAGTATCAAAAAAGCTGCCGGAAATGAAGAAGGCGTAGAATATGAAGTGGTGACTTATGAAGGCTATGGCCCAAGCGGTGTGGCAGTCATTGTGGAGGCTTTGACAGATAACCGTAATCGTGCTGCTGCAAATGTCAGAAATGCTTTTACAAAGGGCGGCGGCAATATGGGTACCAATGGTTGTGTGTCCTTTATGTTTGACCAAAAAGGCTTGGTTGTGATTGATAAAGAAGAAGTGGAAATGGACGAAGAAGAATTGATGATGATTGCTTTGGACGCCGGCGCAGAAGATTTTGCGGCAGAAGAAGATAGCTATGAAATCACAACATTGCCTGATGATTTCTCTGCGGTTCGAGAGGCACTCGAACAGGCGGGTATTCCTATGGCAAGTGCAGAAGTGACCATGATTCCACAAACATATACCGAATTGAAATCTGATGAAGATATCAAAAAAATGAATAAGTTGTTGGATATGTTGGAAGATGATGATGATGTACAAAATGTGTATCATAATTGGGATGAGTAGTCTAAAAGTATGACATAGCCTGAAAAGCCCGAGAAATCAATGTTTTTTGAACTTTTTTGAGGCGGTTTTTGTGCCTGAAAAAATCGGGATTTTATAGATGACATA